>CBFDTW010000032.1:0-15091 GCA_965613085.1 uncultured bacterium
TATTGTATTTTCTGTATATTTTTTTAGCTCCATATGTTCCAGCAGTGTTTTTCTTTTTTCATAAGGCTGAAAAGCCAGCAAAACCTTCCCTATACCTGTACAATGAAGAGGAACATTCCGTCCTCTCCTTGACATCATGATTCTAATGGATTGTTCGTCAGGCTCTATTTTATCTAATATTAAAGCTTTATCCTTATCCATAACACCCAGATGGACAGTTTTACTGGTATTATTAGCCAGTTGTTTGAGGTAAGGTTCTGCTATTGTTTCGATATCCAAATTATAGAAAAATATGTTCCCTAATTTATAGATCTGCAGACCTAACCTGTATTTTCCATTTTTGTCTTTTTCGATAAATTCTTTCTCCTCAAATGTTCGAAGAATTCTTAAAACGGTAGGTTTGCTTAAATTTGATAACTCACTGATTTCCTTAAGGCTCAAGGTAGGTTTTTCAAAAGAAAAACAATTTAAAATTTGTATAGCACGGCTTACTGATTTTACTTTTTTCATTGTTTCACTATATGAAACAATATTACACATTGTAAATAAGATATCTAAACTATTACTCTTTGTCAATCTCTATTTTCTTGACAGATGAGAGGACATAACCTTTTGTATAAAAGGGATAGATAACACAAAATGTCAAATAAAAATGGCTTTCACACTTAATTTTGACAGGTATAAGAAATCTTTTATTTATTTGAAATTCGGGAATTAAGAACAGAGTCTACCATCCATTATTTTCAGGCTGGGGGAACTTGAGGCTAAAGTTTTTGACTCCCTGGATATGTTTTCCCTACCCATTCCTCTCATACCTATTATGATTTTTTCAAAAAGTAGAGTTGAGGCTAATAAGAAAAACTGCTCTGTAGCTTTAAAAGAGGATAAACGATTTTCTTTTATCGGTCAGGTTCTCTGGAACCGACATTTGCCATTAGGCTATCTTTTTTAAAATCAATTCTTTATTAGTTGAATAATACTGTTGCTGGTTTGAACCGTTCCATAAGTTAATTACCTCCTCTATAGTCTTTTCAAAATCTGCAGGATCTCCCCTGTTAATTCCAAAGCATTTTGGATTGATGTAAATAAAATATTCTCTGTTTCCGCTCAAATAAAGTCCATCAAAATTTTTATCCAGTTTATCCGGTTTTAATAAAACTCTGAATGGCCACACCTTACAGGCAAATGGTTTCATGTTGAGCATCTGCAGGTAACACAACCTTCCGTATAAAAATGGACAACTACCACCCATTTTTCTTGCCAGATACGGCTTTCCTTTCTTTATTCTAACTTTATCTGGCCAAAACTTACCAATCTTTCCGTACTCCTCCCATGTTAAATCTACCACGTATTTTTTGCAACAACTACCACAGGCAAGGCATCTCCAGCTTCTCAGCAATTTCCAGGGTATGTAATTCATTGCTTAAACCTTTACTGATTTCTCTTTCCACAACGACTACCCCAGGATGAAATTTTCTCTCCATTCTGAAAAATCTCCACAATTTCACATTGATTTGGACAATCCTGGCATTCAAATCCTCGCGTCGTAAAATCATCCTCCAGTATTCTGACCCCCTTGAAACGGGAAGGCTCTGCTTGACAATTTTCCTGAGCCAAGATAGCTACACCAATTGCTCCAGTCACAGCATAATCAGAAGGAACTAAGATGGGAATCTTCAACACATCTTCAAAGGCTCTTTTCATACCCTGATTGGCAGCTACCCCTCCCTGGAAAATTACGGGAGGAAGAAGCTCCTTACCTTTGGCCAGATTATTCAGATAATTTCTCACCAGAGCCTCACAGAGTCCCCTGATGATATCCTCCCTGGCATATCCTAACTGGGTCTTTTGGACCATATCTGACTCGGCAAAAACAGTACATCTTCCAGAGATACTCACTCTGTTCCTGGAAGAAAGAGCAAGTTTTCCAAAATCTCCAATAGAAATGTTCATTCTTCTTGCTTGATGATCCAGAAAAGAACCGGTTCCAGCCGCACAGAGAGTATTCATGGCAAAATCAACCACGACTCCCTCCCTTATAATGATTAGCTTGCTATCCTGTCCCCCGATCTCTATCACAGTTTGAACCCGGGGATTAAAGTTTAAAGCAGCAACAGCCTGAGCAGTGATCTCGTTCTTCACTACATCTGCACCTACTAATGCCTGGGCTAATTTTCTGCCACTTCCTGTGACACCCACCGCTTTAATTTCATCCTTTACAAGATACCTTTTTAACTCACCAAGACAACATTTTATAGCCCGAATAGGAGACCCCTGTGTAGGGAGATAAACCTTATCAACGACCACTTTTTGTCGGTTTAATATCACCGCCTTGGTTGTAACTGAGCCTACATCAATTCCCAGAAACACTTCTTTTTCTCCTTAACATATCTACAAATGATTCTATTCGGGTAAGCATATTTATCTCCGAAAAATTCTCATCAAGCGAGAGGCTCAAAACAGGGATTTTGAACTTTTTGCTCAAATGGGGAAATATGGCCTCAGCTGTATTTTCTGGAAGACAGGTAAAGGGCTTCAGAGCTATAACTCCATCGTAGCCCCTTTTGGCATAAATTTCCGTTTCTCCCAGGCTTCTTCTTTCCTCCCCCCCACCTGTGCACTTAAGATACTTTCTAACCACAAAGTGGTTAAGCCACCATTTCCTGAGATCGGGAAATAAAAACCCTTTTGCCAGTCTGTAAGAACTCATATTCTGCTTGACCAGAACTCCCAGTTCTCCCAGAATGGTCTCTATCTGGTGTGAAACTGCTGGTTCCAGACAGCAGAAGAACTCTCCCACCAGTACCACTCTCAAAACATCTCTTTGAGAATCCTTAGGGATAGAAGAAAAAAGAGATTCTATTAATTTTTTGACCTTCCTGAGTTGAGATAGGTTTTTTGCCTGGTCTATTAATTTAAGGCATCTGTGATAAACCTTGCTCGTTTCCCCTTTTTTAATCTCGTAAGGACGAGTTTCCCTGGCCAGAGCTTCCACTTTTTCGATGAGCTTGAGTTTTTTGAACGTAATTCTGGTAGCTTTTATCAATCGCCAAAAGTGATGGTGGGGATTGCCCGACCACACCTTCATTTTATTAAAAAGAACATCCCAGATATTTTCCCCCAACCCCACCATCTCAAAGTCAAAACCAAGATCTTCAAGAGCCTTTTTCTGAACAATGTGATAATAAGCCAGCCGGCAAAGTCCTTTTTTGCCTGAGGCCATCAAAACAATGTTGGCCCCTCTCTCCAATCCCTCAATCATGTTCCCCAGGGTTACCTTATAGGGAAAACAAGCACACTCGGGACTATGTTTGACACCAAGCTCAATGGTTTTTCGAGAGGTAGGGGGAGGAGGTAGGTACCTGCACCCCATTGTCTCCAGAAAGGCTTTTACCCCGATGTACGTATTGCCCATATGAGGAGAGGTAAAAATGGGATTCATTATTTCCTCTCCAGCATATCTAAAAAAGCTTCAAGTCTTGTTTGAATGTTTACATCACTGGTATTCTCATCCAGAAAAAGCTGCATGACCGGCTTGCCAGACTTGCGGGCATCCCTTACAATTTGTTCAGTAATGAGAGAGTCCGGACCGCAGCCAAAACTGGAGACAAGAATAATTCCTCGAATGCGAGGCTCCTTTAAAGCAAGATAAGCAGACCCCGCTATGTCCCATTCCTCACTCCAGTAAATAAAAGGTAGGCTCTTAAGCTGATGATGGATGAGGTTTGGAGGTATTTGTTCTGGAGTAATAACCGTAACTCCAAGGCTTTTGAGTTTTCCCAGAAGATCTTGGCTGACATAAGTATCTCTCAGATTATAAGGATGGCCTACTACCATTACCTTGAGACCTCTTTGATCCAGAAGAGACAGGTAAAGAGTCTGATCACTTTTTTTTCTCTCTTCTTTTTCCTGGATTAATCGAAAAACAGATCTCATCTTTTTTACATTAAAAAGGTTTTTACCCTCTACCCAGGAGATTTTCCTGTACATCCTCATGTTCAAAAGAAGAAATTGAAATATCCCGGGTTGAGGTTTGCCTTTAATACAGATAGTTAAAATTGGCAAATCCGGGAGCAAAAATCTTGTAACATCGGGTAAGACGAGAAATTTAGGGCAGGTATAGGTACCTCTTATAAGACTTATATATCGGGGAATGAACACAAAGTCGCATTTTCCCTCTAATTTCTTACAGTGTCCATAAAAAACCTTTAAAGGGATACAGACCTCCTCTACAGCAAGACTAACACCTGTGGTAAGTATTTCCTTGTTGGTAGGAGGGGAAATAATTACCTCATAGTTAAGTTTTTTAAAAAACTCCTCCCATATACCTCCATACTTAAAAAAGTAAAGAGCCCGAGGAATTCCTATTTTCACCCTTTAAGCTACCTTCTTCAGAGTAAAAGCTATCTGTAATTTATCACACCTTAAAGGTCTCGTCAAGGCTTTTCGTTTTTCTGGATGTTACTTTTCAACTTTGATCTTCAATTAACTTCCTGGCTCGAGGAATATCTTGGGGAAAAGTCTTGATTAAACTTTAAAGCTTGTTCTCAATTAAGTCTCGAAACTCGGATTCGTAGACAAAAAACATTATTGTGGTAAAATAAAGACAAAATTTAAACAACTGGACAAGGAGGGTAAAGGTCCAATGATTCATACCACGAATTTAACGAAAGAGTACAATGGATTTAAAGCTGTAGACAATCTAAATCTTAAGATAGATGCAGGCCAGATCTATGGATTTTTAGGCCCGAATGGAGCTGGAAAAACCACAACTATTTTGATGCTACTCGGGATCCTGAAACCAACCAGAGGCGAGATTTACATAATGGGAGAACCTCTAAGCAAAAATCCTCTTTCTATCAAGAAAAAAATAGGAGTTGTTTCAGAAAAGCAGTATCTTTATAAAGATATGACAGCAGGGGAATATCTAAATTTTTTTGCAGACCTCTACAGGGTAAAGAATAAAAAAGAAAGAATAGACCAGCTTCTATCAGCAGTGGGCCTTCTGGAGGTGAAGAATAAAAAACTGGGTGCTTTTTCACGAGGAATGCAACAAAAACTTGGATTTGTCAGAGCTCTCCTCCATGACCCACAACTTCTCCTTCTCGATGAGCCAGTTTCCGGACTGGATCCTACAGGAATAAAGCAAGTGAGGGATCTAATAGAAGAGGAAAATAAGAAAGGAAAGACTATCTTTATCTCTTCTCACCTTTTATCTGAGGTTGAGAAACTGTGTAGCAAGGTAGCCATAATCAACAAAGGAAAACTTTTAGTTGAGGACACCATGCAGAACCTTAGAAGAAAGCTTGCTGACTTTATACAGCTGGAAGTGGAGCTGGTCGAGATAAAAAAAGAGATTCTGGATACTCTAAATTCTTTTGATTTTGTAAAACAGATTCACCAGGAAAAAAATATTCTTACCCTGAAGGTAGGAGCTGATAGGGACTACAGAGCCGAGATTTCTGCGGCTATTGCCCACAAAGGAGGGGTTGTGCTTGGGATAAAAAAAAGGGAAATGAGTCTTGAGGAAGCTTTTATCACTATCACCCAGAAAAATATCTCTCTTTTAGCAAGTGGCAAGGAGGGTACTTGATGAAAAAGAGGATTCTTTACGCAGCAATAATAATAGTTGTGGGGATAGCCCTGGCTATCGGCCTTTCTGCTACACTCAGTGTCTCCAAATATGGAATAATTAAAGGAAAAATTACCGATGAACTTTCAGGAGACCCTATCAAGGGAGTCAGAATCAGAGTAGATGGAAAATCTACCATTTTATACCATTCAAAATATTACCAGTTTACAGGTATTCCACCTGGAAAGCAAAATATAGAAGTCTTTCCTCCACCAGGTTGGGTTAAATTTACCAAAACTATTAAGGTAAAACCGGGTGAAAATGAGGTTAATATATCTCTAAAAGGAGATAAAATTCCAGATTTAACTAAAATAATATGCTTTACTGAATCTAAAAAAAGAGGGATCATTGTGGAGATAAGGTATGTTGATAGCAAAGGGGTGGGAATAACTGAATTTCCTCGACTTCCTGTTAAGATTGAGGTTGTATTATGGGAGAGAATTGGAGAGGAAGACAATTATGTAAAGGGAAACAAGTTATTTGAAGGAACTATTGAGCATTTCTGGGACTCTGATGCCTATCTTGCAAAAAACAAGGGAATCCTTTCCTGGAGTGAAATTCCAATCAAGTTTGAGGATAAAAAAAGGGGGATTATGGAGATAAGGGTTCATCTTGAGCAGGGAGATTTTAAAGATACGGTTGATGATGTCAGCCTTTTTCCGGAAGAGGAGGAAGAATAGATGAGGGAAAAAGAAATTTCTTTATCTGTATATAGTATGAAGATTCTCGTTAAAAGAGAGCTAATATCAAGTTTATACGGATGGGGATTTTATGTGGCAATATTTATCTCTTTCTTGATTTCTTCTTTTATCCTGAAGAACTTTCTTCAGGGAATAAGAGAAGAAAATATCTTTATATCCTCTTACCCACTTAATTTCCCTCTTTTTGTTTCCGTGGTTATTATATCCTTTTATCTGGTGGTAGTATCTGCTATTTCTATCTCCAGAGAAAGAGAGCAGGGAACCTTAGAGATTCTCTTTTACGGTCCTGTTTCCTTTTCTTCTTTTTTGTTGGGAAAGTATATTACAGATATGCTTCTTTACCTTATAATTCTGTGTTTTTTTGCTCTTTACTTTTTAGGAGTGTCAGTTCTGACCAACCTGGGTTTCACCTTAGCTCTGGCAAAAGCATTCCTGGTTTCCATATTCCTGGCTTCCTGTATGGTGAGTTTCGGTCTTTTTATCTCTTCCTTAACCGGTAGAGTAAGAAGTTCTGTCATATGGTTGATAGGTATAATTCTTGCTTTTCTTGCTATATGGTTCCTCCAGAATATATTTCTCAATCTTCCCTCAGAAGCTCTTTCTTCATGGCTTCGCTATCTTCAAAAAACTCTTGGTATAGTCTCTCACTTTGTAAGGTGGATCTCTCCTTTCTCTTATCTTTCCAGGGGAATGGAATCAATAAGAGTTGGTAGTATAAAGCCACTTTTACTTAATATTCTTTACTCACTTATCTATACTACGGTTTTATTAGTACTTTCTGTTTACATTTTAAAAGCAAAGGGAGCAAGAACATGAGATTGAAAAGCATCATCTCGGGTAGTATAAGCTTTCTGTTAACTTTATCCTTTATTCTGGGATCGGTAGCAGCACAAGAGGAAAAATCTCAACCATCAATAAGTCTTGCTCCTGTATTTCAGGAGCAGCTTGTCTACAGCTGGAATGTGTTTGATGGCAAGGGTTGGAGGGGAGGATTTACCCCTCAAAGTGAGAATACTATATACCTCATCGCTGGAAAGGACAATGCTATTTCTGTCAGAAAAACCCTTGTCTACTTCTGGCCCATTACCGCAAGATACATGGCAGCCTGGAGAACTTTAAATGAGGAAATGGAGGGAATCTTAGAAATTTTAAAAGATGAAAAAATTCTGAAGAGATTAAAAAAACAGGATACAGTCCTCTGCTATCCGGAAGGCTACTGGGGTGAGAAAACCCTGCTATACAAAGGAGAGGAGGCAAGAAAATGGCACAGGATGTATAAGGATGCTGAGGATAAATATTATAAGGCCCTGAACAGATACTATGAGCAAAGGACTGAGTACCAAAAAAAATTAAACGAGTTTTTTGAAGAAGTGAAAAAGAGAAGAGAAGCCGGGGAAAAAGGCCCTCTTAACATTGAGATACCAAAGGAACCTCAACCTCCAAAACCACCTGATTTTTATGTTACAGAACCCCAAAAATATTACATTTTAAATCTTCCCCCTGGTAACTACAGGATAAGGTTAAAGGCAGATGATGGAACTATTGTGGAGGGAAGTGAGAAAAACCTTTTAGTATTTACAGCCCGAAGAAAAGAGGGAATAGGGTATGAGATAATCCCTGGTAATCGTTGGACAAAAAGAGAGGAATGTAACGATCCGACTAATGTAATATACGCTGCAGGGAAAAATGTGCTTTATTTTCGCCCTTATTATCAGGATGAATATAATGAGCTTTACCACAATAAACTCCTTGATCCTCAAAATGAAGGAAGGGAGGAGAACTGGAAGTGGGTTCACACTGAGCCTGTTAAGGATGTATATCTTCTTTTCTATGGACAGGACAGGTTGTTAAAACGTGTGGATAAAAAACCTTACAAAGTAAAACAGATTCCTGGACCGGAACTTGGGTATAACATCGTTGAATTTACCAGGGAGAGCTTCCCCGGAGAAAAACCAACTTTTGAAGGATACCAGCTGGCCCTTTCTCAGGATCTTCCTAAACAGGGCTATCAGATCTATCTGGAAAAAAAGAAGAAAAACATCCTTTTGACTGAAAGCAGGAGAGAGATAAGATTGATAAAAAAGAAAAATGCCAGTTTTCTCTATTACCTGTCACTTTTTCCACTTGTAGTGGGAGCAATAGTTTTCATCATTAGATGGCGAAAAGTGGAAAAATAAAAAAAGCTCAGCTCAAAGTAAGGGGTTTTTTCCCGTAGAGAGCCTTTTCCACCATTTTCATAGCGCAGAACTTTCCGCACATCGTACATACATCCTCAACCTTGGGTCTGGCAGATTCCCGAATCTTATGAGCAAGCTCCGGGTCAATGGAAAGCTCTATTTGTTTTTGCCAGTTTCTTTTTTTTCTATTTCTTGCTACCTCCAGATCCCATTCAAATGCTCCCTTTACACCCTTGCTTAAATCACCTATATGGGCAGCTATTCTGGCTGTAATTACTCCCTCCCTGACATCCTCAAGTGTGGGAAGTCTGAGGTGCTCACCTGGAGTCACATAACATAGAAAATCAGCTCCCACACTGGCAGCATAAGCTCCACCAATAGCAGAGGTAATATGGTCATATCCCGGGGCAATATCTGTAACAACTGGACCCAGAACGTAAAAAGGAGCGTTATGGCAGAGTTTTTTTTCCAGAATTATATTTGTTTCAATTTCCTGGAAGGGTATATGTCCAGGACCCTCAATCATTACCTGGACACCACTATTAAGAGCCTGATCTGCCAGTTCTCCGAGAATAATGAGCTCCTGAATCTGGGCTCTATCTGTAGAATCGGCAATACAACCAGGCCTTAAACCATCTCCCAGGCTAAGTGTGACATCATATTTTTTTGCTATTTCCAGCAGACGATCAAACTGGGAATAAAGAGGATTTTCCCTCTCGTTGGCGATCATCCAGCAAGTCAGAAAAGCTCCACCTCTACTTACTATATCACTTACCCTGCCTTCTTTTCTCAATCTCTCAAGTGTATTTTGAGTTACACCACAGTGTACAGTCATAAAATCAACCCCATCCTCAGCCTGGCGCTGAATAACCTCAAAAATTGTCTCAGGATCCATGTGAATTATACTCCCCTCCCGGTCAATCGCTTCAACTGCTGCCTGGTACACAGGAACCGTACCCAGAGGCAGAGAGGTTTTCTGGAGAATGGTGCGACGAATTTTATCCAGATCCCCACCGGTACTAAGGTCCATTATAGTATCGGTTCCTGCTTTTTCAGCTACCTCAAGTTTTGCAATCTCGTATTTAAGATCAGCAACATCTGGGGAGGTTCCTATATTAGTATTAACCTTGGTTTTTAACCCCTTGCCAATTGCTCTGACAGATACACCTGAGCGAAATTTATTTTTAGGAATTACAACCTCTCCTCTGGCAATTCTTTCCAGCAGATCTTCTTCTTTAATTTTCTCCTGCTGGCATACTTTTTTCATTTCAAAGGTCACATTACCTTTTCTCGCTTGTTCTAACTGAGTCATCAAATGCTCCTTGGAAAAAATTTTGTTTTATTCTACGGATTAAACTCCGCTGCTTCCAGAACTGCTTCCTCTTTCGGAGGAACCACCTTAGAAGAAGGCGATTCCTTGATAGCTATATTGGGGTCTTTTAATCCATGGCCGGTCAGAATACACACAATATTAATCCTCTCACCTGATTTTTTCTTTTTATTAAAAAATCCCATTTTATTTAATTTTATTACACCGGCAATACAGGCAGCTGATGCAGGTTCTACAAAGATTCCTTCCTCCCGGGCAAGTAACTTGTAGGCCTTAATGATCTCTTCATCGCTTACTTTATCAATTAATCCCTTTGATTCTTCAGCCGCAGCAATTGCTTCTTTCCAGCGAGCGGGATTGCCTATCCTTATAGCAGTTGCAACTGTTTCTGGATTGGCAAAGGGGTGTCCTTCTACCAGAGGAGCTGCTCCTTCGGCCTGAAAACCTAAAATCCTGGGTAAAGAATTTATCCTGCCAATTTTTTTATATTCTTTGTAACCTTTCCAGTAAGCAGTAATATTTCCTGCATTTCCAACTGGCATGGCCTGGAATTGGGGAGCCTTTCCCAAAACATCACATATTTCAAAGGCTGCTGTTTTCTGACCCTCAATTCGATCAGGATTTAAAGAATTAACCAGTGCAATAGGATATCGAGATGTGATCTCCTTCACCAGTGTTAAAGCATCATCAAAATTACCTTTAATTGCTACAACTTTTGCTCCATGCAGAAGAGCCTGAGATAATTTCCCCAGAGCTATAGCACCTTCAGGGATAAGCACGATGCAGTTAAGTTTAGATCTGGCAGCATAGGCAGCAGCAGAGGCAGATGTATTACCAGTAGAAGCACACATTATAGCTTTGGCTCCTCTTTCAAGAGCACAACTTACTGCAACTGTCATTCCTCTATCTTTAAAAGAGGCAGTAGGATTTAATCCCTCGCATTTTAGATAAAGGTCAATATTTTCCCCGAGGTGTTTGGAAATATTTGTTGCCGGAACTAAAGGAGTATTACCCTCCAGCAGAGTAACAACAGGTGTCTTTTCAGTAACAGGCAAATATTTAAAATAATGCCTGATAACTCCTTTCCATTGCATGAATTTTACTTTCCCCATCTTCCTGAAAATCAAAATATTATAATAAATGGGATACCTGCGTCAAATGTCCCATTCCATCTCTTTCCTTCCCTTTAAAGCATAGGTGAGGGTTATCTCATCGGCAAATTCAAGATCTCCACCCGCAGGAAGTCCATGGGCAAGACGACTAACCTTAGTCTCTGAAGACTTAAGGAGTTTGAAGATATAGATTGCAGTAGCTTCTCCTTCGGGATCAGGGTCGGTAGCTAAAATAACCTCCCTTATATTTTGATTTTTTACCCTCTTAAGGAGAGCATCAATGCTAAGGTCATCTGGATTTATCCCTTTCAGAGGGGAAATAGCTCCTCCCAAAACGTGATATAATCCGTGATATTCCCTAATTTTTTCAAATAGAAAAACATCCTGCGGCTCTTCCACTACACAGATGGTAGTCCTATCTCTTCTTTCATCTCTGCAAATGGAACAGGGATCATCCTCAGAAAAATTATTACATATACAGCACCTTTTTACCTTTTCTTTTACCGCTTTGATTGCATCTATCAGACTGGTAGTTTCCTCACGGGGCTGCCTCAGAATATAAAAGGCCAGCCTGCGAGCAGTCCTTTCCCCAATCCCGGGAAGCCTGGTAAGCTGATTTACAAGCCTATCCAGCGACCTTACAGAATACATGGTTTTCAGGTATTATTAAACATGCCGGGGATATTTAACTCGGATAAACTCAGCTCACCCGCTATTTCCCCGATTTTCTCTCTCATTCTTCCCTGAGCTTTCTTTATAGCATCATTTGTTGCTGCCACTATAAGATCCTCCAGCATCTCAAGATTGCTTTCCTCCAGAAGCTTTCTTTCTATCTTAACATCTACCACCTCCAGTTTACCATTTATAGTTACCTCTACCATTCCTGCTCCACTTGAACCTGTAATTTCTTCTTTCACCAGCTCGTCCTGGATTTTCTTTATCTCTCCTTGAAACTTTTGAAAATCCTTAAAAAGCTTAAATAAATTGGATATCATCACCTGCTTACTACCTCCCCTTCAAATATTTCTATAGCCTGCGCTACAGCTTCCCGCAAAGAAGAAGATTTTTTCTTTTTACCTTCTTCAGGAATAATCTGCTTAAATTGAAGTGAAAATTTCTCTGAAAAAAACTTTTTTAATTCTTCACGGATGAGTTTTTTATTTTCTTCTTTTTCCAGCGTTTCTTTGAGAAAATTCATCTCGGAGCCCAGAATAATCGAATTTTCCTCCACTGAGAGAACTTTCATCTTCTCCAGAAAAGTGCCCAGTGTCCTTTTCTTCTTCCTAACCTCCTTCACCACCATCTCCCACCTTGTTAACCACTCTTTCTTTATATCCGTAATTTCCTCTTCTTGTGGAGGAAGTCTGTCCTTTCTATCTGATTTTCTCTCTTCATCTATTTCAGAAGTAAATGTTTCTTTTTGCCTTTCTAATAAAATTTCTTGCCGGGTGGACTCCTGGGGAAAATCAGCAAATGTACGGGTTACTATTTTTTTCTCCAAAGCAACAATTTTGTTATAAATAGAGGCAAGATGGGGGTCTTTTTCCTTTACCCTTTCTACCTCAGAGTCAAAAGAACAAAGTTTAATCATTAATACCTCAAGATGAATGGTGGGAGTAGAAGAAAAATGGATTTCTCTTTCACCGGAGGAAAGACGCTCTATAAAATCCATCAATTCATTGACGGTAAAATAAGAGCTTTGATTTTCAAGCAATTCTTTATATCTTGAAGGAAATGATAAAGATTCTTTCTCTCCTAACTTGAACATAGCAAGATCCCTTAGCCAGGTGAGCCACCCTTTTATTATCCACTGGGGATTTTTCCCTTCTTTTAAAAGCTGATGTAAAAGTTTTATATTGGATGGAGCATCGTGCCTGTACAAGTTTTCTGTAAGAGCTGCCAGATACTCTGTCTCTACCATCCCCAGTACCCGGATCACATCTTCTTCTTTTATATCTCCCCGGGTGTATGAGATAAGCTGATCCAAAATTTTCTCTGCATCTCTCATGCTATTCTCAGAAACCCTGGCGATAAGTTGCAAAGATTCGGAAGTGGCGTTTATTCCTTCCTTTTTAACAATTTGCTCAAGACGGGCCACAATATCCGGAAAACCTATTTTCCCAAAATCAAATCTCTGACACCGGGAGATGACAGTCATGGGCAGCTTTCCTGGGTCGGTGGTGGCGAAGATAAAAACCACATGAGAGGGAGGTTCTTCAAGTGTTTTCAAAAGAGCATTAAAAGCAGGATTGGTTAACATATGGACTTCATCTATTATATAAATCTTGAATTTTCCCTTTATGGGTGAGGTGCCCGCTCTTTCCCTGAGCTCTCTTATCTCGTCTATCCCTCTATTGGATGCTCCGTCTATTTCCAGCACATCCAGAGATTCTCCTCTCGTAATTTCAAGACAACTGGAACACCTGTTGCAGGGAAAAGGAGTGGGACCCTTCTCACAGTTTAAAGCTTTAGCCAGAATACGGGCTGTACTGGTTTTACCAGTTCCATGAGGACCCGCAAAAAGGTAGGCATGGGTAATTCTTCCAAGGGAAATAGCATTTATTAAAGTGCGGGTTATATGATCCTGGCCAACAATCTCCTGGAAAGTTTGTGGTCTCCATTTCTGGGGTAAGACCTGATAGGTCACACCATTCTCCTTCTCTGGTGGAGATGGGGGGAGTCGAACCCCCGACCTCTTGCGTGCAAAGCAAGCGCTCTCCCAGCTGAGCTACATCCCCGGTTTTTTATTTTAATATTTTATCAACAAAAGGCAACCTGGTGGAGATGAGGGGAGTCGAACCCCCGACCTCTTGCATGCGAAGCAAGCGCTCTCCCGGCTGAGCTACATCCCCATATTTATAATTTTAATATATTCCCTGCAAAAGGCAACTGTAACAATGCGTTTTTCGAAAAATTTCAGGACAAAAATTTTAAAGATTCTTTCAGGAAACTCTGGAATAATAAAGTTTTTGACAAAATAAAAATGCTTTGTTACAATTTTAACTTATCCTCCGGCTAATTTAAAAATCTTTGACCAAAAAGCAAGAACAACATCAGATTAAAAATGAAGAAAAAGCGCCTGGGTAAAACTGGCTTAATGGTTACACCGGTAGGAATGGGCGGTATTCCTATCATGAGGTTAAACATGAGTGAGGCAGCAAAAGTTGTGCGAGGAGTTCTGGATTTAGGAATTAACTTTATTGATACAGCCTACTATACCAGGATAGTGAGGAAAAAATCGGTCTGGGTCTTAAAGGAAAAAATCGACATGATGTGGTGATAGCCTCCAAATCCCAGGCCCTTGATAGAAAAACCTTACTCCAGCACATAGACGAAGGCCTTAAGAGACTGTGTACCGACTACATTGATGTGTATCAACTCCACAATGTCCCCTTGGACAAAATTGATAAGATTATGGGTCCAGATGGAGCTTATGAGGGTCTTTACGAAGCTGTAGAAGAGCAGAGTAAAGTAAGACATATCGGATTTAGCACCCATGGCATGCGTGTTGCTAAAAAACTACTTACCACACATAAATTTGAAGTTATACAAATTCCTGTAAATTTCATAGAAACAGAATTTCTCGAAGAAGTAGTTCCACTTGCTGAAAAGCTTGATGTAGGAATAATAGCCATGAAACCCATGGGAGGAGGGATACTGGAAGATGTGAATCTTGCTGTAAGATTTCTGATGCAATACGAATCTCTTGTTCCGGATCCGGGCATAGAAAAAATAGAGGAAATGGAAGAGATAATCAGGATAGTAGAAAACCCACGAGCTCTTACTGAAGAGGAAAAAAAGAAAATAGAACATATCCGGCGGGAAATAGGGCCTCGCTTTTGTCACTGGTGTAACTATTGTCAGCCCTGCCCCCAGGGAATACCAATCGGCACAATCTTAAACATGAAAAGCATTGCCAAAAGAACACCTCTGAAAAGGTTGATCACCAGATCTGGTTCCAGCATCGAAAAGGCTGAAGAATGCACTGAATGCAAGGAATGTGTAGAGCGCTGTCCCTATGACCTTCCTGTCCCAGAGCTTCTTAAACAAAACCTTGCTTATTACAGGCCTGTCTCTTATACACATCTGACGCTGCCGACGAAGGCTTAGGTGTAGATCTCGGTGGTCGCCGTATCATT
>CBFDTW010000033.1:0-14269 GCA_965613085.1 uncultured bacterium
ATTTTCTGTATTTCCTGGTAAAAATCTTTATAGCCGGTGTCCCTCCTTCTTGGTTTCCTGGAAAAACTTTTCCAGGTTGGGGATACCGGCTATTTTAACAAACCTTTTTATTCCCTGTAAAGGGTCCCCCTGGTAACAATCTCCTGACACATTTACCAAAAATCCAAAATTTCACCGATAAAAAAGGAGAAATTATTTATGAGGAAGGTAGAGAAGGCTATCTATTACTTAACTTTGACAGAGATAGGGATAAGAGAGGTAAATCCCTTGAAGACAAATCGACAAAAGGATTTCTATGGTGGTGATAAATCCGATGAGATTGATGCTAAGTGTATTGCTCAAATTCTTCTGCGCTCCTACGAGAATCTACCTAAAATAGAGGAAGATAACCAGGTTTACATCTCTATTAGAGAAGCAGAAAGATTTAGGGAAACGTTAGTTAAAGTGAAGACTCAAAATGTAAATAGGCTCCACTTTTATCTTACCAAAACCTGGGGAGGATCATACAAGAAGTTCTTCTCAAGTTTGCAGAACAAAATAGCCTTGGAGTTCTTTAGCTCCTATCCCATTCCCCAAGCTCTTAAAGAAATAAAGGAGAACTCGCAGAGTTTCTCTATGAGGCTAGTTCTCATCGCTTGGGCAAAGGAAATCCCTGGAAATTAGCCCATGAGAAAGTAAAATTTATTCTCTCATCAATTAAGACTGTCAAGGATCTACCGTTAAACTGGGAAAGGGAGATAAAAGCAGAGATAATAAGGCAGCTCATAGCCAATATCTCTCAGACCAAAGATAGTATTAAAGCCATAGAAAGAAAGCTGGAAAAAGATCTTCTACAGACTGGTCAAAGACTGACCAGTCTGAAGTCCATAAGTACAGTAACTGCCTCGGTTCTTTTAGGAGAAACACTAAATCCGGATAGATTCAGCACTCGCGACAAGTTTGCTCGCTACAATGGTACTGCTCCTCAAGAGATAAGTTCAGGAGGAAAGATCAAACATCAGGCCCGGAAGGGGTGTAACCATCGTCTTAAGAAAACCTTAAGACAAATCTCCATTACGGCCACTGCCAGGGAACCTCTGACCAAGGCTTATTATCGAAGGTGCCTGTCTCGAGGTCTATCCAAGTCTCAAGCTCTAAGGAGAGTAGATAGAAAGATCTCAGACATTGTCTACAAGATGATGAAGGCCAGACAGCCTTATGATATAAAGCTCGCCGTCAAAAATATCATTGAGAGAAGAAAAAAGATAATAGTTTAGGGAGGGCAAGATGGCAATCCCGCAAGCTGAGGATTAAAGAATCCTCAGACGAGATGAAGAGCCTTGTCTTACCCCCTCTTGATATTATATCAGAATTGAGGGAAATTGAAAAGAAAAATCGAAGTGTTAATGAGAAGATCTTGACATAGAACGACGAAAAAGTCGAACAAATTTGCTAAAAACGACAAAATTTTCCCCGGGTCTTTCTCAAATTTTTATTCCGAGCTAATATATTTTATAACTTCCTCATCCAGTCCCAACTTATAAAGCCCAAAGCTTTCTCCCATATCACAGTTAAGGTCAATTTTTTTCACAGAATCCTTGGAGGTCGACATAGTCCTCCTCCGGTTTTATTCAAATTTTATTCAAACCTTTTATCCAGGACGAAGATAAGCACCCCACCTATCATTCAAGGACTTGAGGATTCTATCCTGAATGGTGTTTACCTCATCGTCGGTCAAGGTCCTTTGCGGATGGCGAAAGACCAGAGAAAAAGAAATACTTTTATGACCGGCGGGAATGTGGGGGCCCCGGTAAAGATCGAAAAACTCCACCTCTTCTACATATTTTCCCTTTTTTAAAATGTGCTCCTTTATATCCTCAGCAGGTACATCTTCCTTAATTATTACGGAAAGGTCCCTTCTGATAGAGGGAAATTTTGGTAAAGGTTTAAACTGCTTTTTTTCGCTGTATAAAGAAGCTATAAAGTCCAGATTTAGCTCAAAAACACAGGTTTCGGGAGGAAGCTTTAGTTGCTGAGAGATACCAGCATCCAGCCTGCCGAAAGACCCGATAATTTTTTCTCCCTTTTTAACCAGTGAAGATTCTGCAGGGGAAAAATAAGGAAAATGGTGAAAATAAAACTTTACCCTGTCTATCCCCACTTGATCAAAGATAACTTCAATTATTCCTTTCAACCTGTAAAAATTAAACTTATCCTCTACCACCACACCTGAAAGGGATACATTTTCCCTCACACCCGTTTCATCCTTTGTAAATACCTTGCCTATCTCCATAATTCTAAAGTTTCTAATCTCCTGATTATAATTGAGGGATGCTACTTCAAGCAGGCGAGGAAAAAGATGGGTTCTGAGAAACTTCTGTTGAGTGGAAAGGGAATTGCGCACACTCAGGACCTTATCAAGAGACTCCCGGCTAAGATGTACAAGCTCCTCTCCCATGAGGGGATTATTTATAGTCTCATAAAAACCACATCCTCTCAAGAGCTCTCTCACAAGGTCTTTTACCTTTTCCTCGCTGGTCTGTTTTCCTCCTCCCCTCCCCAGCTCGGGCAAACTAACCCCTATCCTGTTGTAACCATACACCCTGCAAACTTCCTCCACAAGATCTATCTCCCTTTTAACATCCTGACGAAAAGAGGGAACATCCACTATCCACCCATCTTTTCTTTCTCTTTGAACCCGGAAACCCAATCTTTTAAGAATTTTCTTTGAGGTTTCAGAAGGTATCCGACCACCTGCTATCTGGTTAACCTTTGAGGGACGAAAATGAATCAACCTTTTCTCAACAGGTGGTTTTCCTGCCTCCAGCACAGGCTCCACTATCTTTCCTCCAGCTATCTCCTGAATAAGTATAGATGCTCTATCCAGAGCTTTTCTTACCGCTACAGGGTCAACTCCCTTTTCAAACCTGGAGGAAGCCTCGCTGGAAAGACCCAGTTTCCTTGAGGTTCTTCTTATAGAGAAAGGGTTAAAATATGCAGCTTCCAGTAAGATGTCCCGGGTAAGGAATGTGACTTCGGTATCTTTGCCTCCCATTACACCCGCAAGGGCTATAGGGTCCCTGGTATCAGCAATTACCAGCATATCCCCGGTTAACCTTCTCTCCTTCTCATCCAGCGTAAGAAGAACCTCTCCCTGCTTAGATCTCCTTACCACTATTTCTGGACCTTTAATAGTTGCAAGGTCAAAGGGGTGAAGAGGTTGACCCATCTCCCACATCACATAATTGGTTACATCCACCACATTATTTACAGGTTTTCCTCCAGAAAGAAGAATTTTCCTCCTGAGCCAGAGGGGAGAAGTGGTAACCTTTACCCCTTTTATCAGTCTTGCTGCATAAAAGGGACAGAGCTCAGGGTCATTTATCCGTATCTTGGGTAGATTTTTCTCAAATATAATCTGGTCTTTTCTAATCCTGGTGGAAGGAAATCTAAGCTTTTTTCCTGTTAAGGCAGCAATTTCCCTTGCCACCCCTAAGACTGAAAGGCAATCTCCTCTGTTAGAGGTTATCTCCAGGTCAAGAATTGTATCTTCAAGTTCCAGAGCACGGGAAAGCTTATCCCCTGGCAGAAGATGAGAAGGGAGTATCATAATTCCGGTATGGTCCTCACCCAGTCCCAGCTCTCGTTCAGAGCAGATCATACCCGGTGAGCTTATCCCCCTTATCCTGACCTTTTTCACCTTAACATTCCCCGGAAGCTCGGCCCCCTCAAGAGCTACCGCCACACACTTTCCCTTCTCCACATTGGGAGCTCCACAAACAAAGGAGATAGATTCTCCCCCCACATCCACCTCAACAATCTTCAGTTTGTCTGCGTTGGGATGCTTTTTTACATCCAGAATTTTGCCCACCACAACTTTTTCCAGCCTCCCCACATTTTCTATCTCCTTTACCTCAAGACCTAAGTTGGTGAGGTTTTCGGCAAGCTGAGCCGGAGTGTAAGAAAAATCCACCATCTCTTTAAGTTGATTGAATGAAACTCGCATTTTACCAATCTCGCCTTTTATGTTTGTCTATTTATTTTATACACCCCGTCCACCCTGTCAAATAAATCTGGTGAGATTCTTGGGTTTTACTTGACCAAAAAGCAAGCATTCTGTATAATGCAAAAAGGTGTAAGGAGAGTTTAAAATATGCAGCTAAAGTACAAAGCAAATACAAAGCTTTTCCCCAAAGCAAAATTAATGGGGAGAATAAAACTGGGGACATTTTTTGCTCTCCCGGAAAAAGATTTCAGTGAGTATATAAAGCAGGTGGAAGAAGATGAAACTTTTAAGGAGCTTTTAAATAAATACAGAATAGTAAGATATAGAAAATTCCCCGGTATCAGACCACCTCCTTCACATCTAAAGCTCAAGGAGGAGCTAATAGCAGCAGATAATTTTGACCTGGCAGAACTTATCCAGAGACAACCGGAGAACTGGCAGACAGTCAGAAAAGTAGCCCTCAAAATAGGAGAGGAAAGATTCTCACGCTTTTTAAGGGGAGAGGACGGTATATCTTTTGAGGAAATCTTTAAAGAATGCGACCTTTCCCACCAGGAGGCTGAAAGGTTTAAAGATTTCATCAATAGTTTTCACCTGCAGGAAAGTTTCTTCACCTCCAGTACCTCCAGCAACCTTTCTCTGCGAGCCCACCTTTGCCGGGTAGCCTGGATCCAGCAACAGGAAGGGAAACTTTTTATCCTGCCCCTTGAGAACTCCACCTATCTTGTAAGGGGAAGATATTTTATCGATTACAGGCGCTGGGAAAATCTCATTCAAGACAAAAGGGTCCCTCCTGATAAAACCAGAAAGATATCCAGCCTCTTCCGCAAACTGGACCTTATAAATCGACGCACAACAACTTTATACCAGATCCTCTATCAGATAAAGGAAAAGCAACGCAACTTCCTTTTATCCGGAGACCCCCGGGATATGACCCCCCTCACCCAGCGAGAGATAGCCCGGGCTCTCAAAGTAAATCCCAGTACCGTCAGTAGAGCTATAGCCAACAAGAGCATCCTAACCCCTCAGGGAAAGGAAAAAGCTTTAAAGGAGTTTTTCTCCGGGGAAAAAGAAAAAATTAAAGCCTTCCTGCTGGAGATATTAAGGGAGGAAAAAGAAAAGCTAAAAGAAGGAGCTTTTAGCCATCCTTTAAGTGATGATGAGATAAGCAAAAAGCTAAAAGAGGCCTTTGGGGTTGAGGTTGCCCGACGCACTGTAACCAAATACAGAAAAAACTTAAGAATACCCTCCTCGAAGAAAAGAGATCTCAATTAGCTGGTATAAAATTTGCTCCACGGAGAAACATAAAAGTAACCGTGAAGCTGAAAAATTAAAAAGGCGGTGTAGTTTTTGAAAAAAATAAAGGGATTTTTATCTGAAAACTTGCACAAATATGGTGCATACCTCTGTTTGATTTTATTTTCTAAATGGAAGAGGGGGCTATTTATAGGAGGAGGAACACTCCTTGTTCTTTTGTCTTTGTGGTGGATGAGACTCAACTGGTGTACCAGCCATTTTCTTGCTCAGGGAGAAAAATATATAAAAGAGGAAAGGCTCCAGGAGGCAACCGAGAGTCTACACAAAGCTTTAAATTTGAACCCACGCCTGCTTGATGCCTATCTCCATCTTGCAAGGATTTATCTCAATGAAGACAAACCCTCCTTAGCTGTAGATGAACTCCTTAAGGCAACAAAATTCTTCCCCGAAAATCCTGTTCTTCTTGCCACATTGAAAAAAAGTTATGAAAGAGAGACTCTTCATTCTTCTCAAATATTAAAGGTGGGAATCCGTTCCGAGCTCAACCCCCTTACAACTCTAAAGGCAACAGAGTCTCTTTTAAGTTACCTTTCGAGAAATTTGAAATGCAGAATAGCTCTTGTTCTCCTTCCCACCTGCGGATCGATCAACCAATTTCTAAAAGAAGGAAAAGTTGACATAGCTATTCTGGGACCGGAGAATCTTACGAGAACCGAATATAAAAGTGAAGCTATTCCTCTTGTCCTGATTTCCTCTAATAAACAATATGTCCAGCGAAGTATCATAGTGACCAGAAAAAAAGATATCCGGAGTATAAAGGATTTAAAAGGAAAAAACTTTGCCTTTGCCAGGAAAAGCTCCATCACCGGCCACATCCTGCCCCAGATAATTCTTTCAGAAGAAGGAATTGACCCGGAGAAAGATTTTGCCAATGTTTATTTTATGAAGTCTCAGGAGCAGGTTTTACTTAGTTTACTTGAAGGAAAAGTAGAAGCAGGAGCTTTAGCAGAGCATATCTTTCACTATCTGACCTCTACTTTCCCTGTCTCTGGAGAAGTAGATATACTTGCCCGCTCCGATGAAATTCCGGCCAACATTCTGATAGCCAGGAAAAATATATCTTCGAAGCTTATAGTTAATATCAAGACACTTCTCTTAAAATACTCCGAGTCAAATTCCTCCAACAAAGGGATCTTTTCAGAATGCACAGGAATCAATATAAAAGAGGATAATACCCGGGAAGGAAAAACTTATACAGTGATTTTGGCCGGACTTTAAATTACAGGAAAATAAGATGAAGCTGAAAAATAAATTTTACCTTCTTTTTCTTTTTACCACCATTCTGGTTGTGGGAGCAGCACAGACGGTGAGTTTTTATCAGACGGAAAAGGCCCTTTATAGAAGACTCAGAGAAAGAGGGCTGGCTTTATCCCGCGCTCTTTCTCTTGCCTGTCTTAACGCCTTTGTCAGTAATAATTTCTCTGACCTCAAATTCTATATTGATGAAGGTACCAAAAATGGCAATATGAAAGGTAGCCAGATAGAATACATTATAGTCACCGACTTTTATGGAAAAGTTGTGTTCCATACAGACAGCTCCCAGAACTCCCGGGTATTTTATGATCCTGTCAGTATAAGGGCGACAAGAGCTGAGAAAACAATACATCAGATATACACAACGAAGAATAATAGAATATACGAGGTCTCCTCTCCTGTTCAGTTTGGCCCGATAAAGTGGGGAACAGTCAGAATTGGCTTTAATCTTAAAGTACTTGACCAGGCATTTACGAAAACTATCTATTTTTTCATCCTGTTTTCTCTGGGAATAATTGCTGCTGGTTCTTCGATCTTCCTCTTGATGGGAGATAAAATCAGCCGGCCTCTTGAAAGGCTAACCGGTGCTACTCAGAAAATTTCCCAGGGAGACCTTTCTGCACAAATACCGGTGACTGCCAGAGATGAGGCTGGCAAATTATCACTGGTTTTTAAAGGGATGGTGGAAAATTTGAAAGATGCCAACAGAAAATTGATTTTTTACAATGAAAGGCTAAAAAAGAAAATACAGGACCTTTCTACCTTAAATAGCGCAATTAAACCTTTAAGGTCTACTCTACCTTTAGAAAGGAAGCTCGCTCTTATCTTGCATGTCAGCATGGTTCTTTCTCAGGCAAAAGGTGGGGTTTTCTTATTCTGCTCCAGAGGTGAAAAAACCCTCTCCTTTAAGGCTCAAAGGGGACAAAAGCTTGACCTTGAGCTTTTTTCCAGACTTGCAAGAAAAGCGGTGGAGTCTAAAAAACCTGTTGCCCTGATGAATGGAAAGGAGACCGAGATCAATCTCCGCCTCCCCTTAAAAAAGGAGGAGAAAATCAGTTTCTTCGCTTACCCCCTTAAAACGAAAGATACAGTATGGGGAGTGGTTGTTCTTGGCTTACCAGAGGAAAGCTTCATTGTTGATGACCTCCAGATGGTAGCCACTTTTCTCCAGGAGGCAAATCTAATCATAGAAAACTCCCTTCTAATGGAGACTGTGCTGGAGTCAAGACAGATGGATTCCCTCAACAGGTTATCCTCCTTAATACTTCATGACTTAAAAGGAACAACCGCCCAACTTTCTTTATCTTTACAAAATGCCAGGAAGTATTACTACGAACCCCAATTCCGGGAAGACCTTCTGGCCACTATCTCTTCCAGTATTGAAAAAATTCAATCCCTTGCCGAAAAAATAAGCGAAAATCCCCTCCTGGAGTTAAAACCCTGTTCCATAAATCAGATTTTAAAAGAAATTGTGGATGAGCTCAAACTAAGAGAACATGAGTATATTAAGCTAAAAGAAGAATACGGAGATGTTCCTCCTCTGATGCTGGATGTCTCTTCCATAAAGAGAGTATTTCGCAATATAGTAGTTAACGCTCTTGAGGCCATGCCTCAGGGGGGTACAATTGAGATAAGCTCTTACCTGAAGGAGCCTGGTCCCTCTGTGTATATCCAGATCAAAGATACAGGAGCGGGAATGAGCCAGGACTTTATAGATAATTACCTCTTTAAGCCCTTTGTCACTACCAAAGAAAAAGGCCTCGGGCTGGCACTTTATTCTGCACAGGAAATAGTGCATCTCCACGGGGGGGAAATTGAGGTAGAGAGCAGGCCTGAAAAGGGAAGTATTTTCAGGATTAAACTGCCCTTTCTCCCACAAAATTCAGGCAAAGCAAAGATAAGAAAACGACTGGGTCAGTATCTTGTGGATATGAAATTCATAACCCAGGAGCAACTCAAAGAAGCTATACGCATTCAAACCACGGACAGAAGAAAAATTGGCAAAATACTTATAAACAGGGGTTATATAAGGAAAAGTGAAATGATAAAGGCCCTCGAAAAGCAAAAGGAGGCAGAAAAAGAAATGATAGAGCTTATCATGAGGAACCGGCTATGAAATCTACCATTTTGATAGTTGAGGATGATAGATATTTAAGAAGTCAGATACGCTGGTCCCTCAAAGATGAATATAAAATTCTGGAGGCAGAAGATGCAACCTCTGCCAGAAAAATAGTGGATAGCAGTTTTTCTGTTGATGCGGTGCTCCTTGATCTTCATCTTCCCCCTAAGGTAAATAGCGCCAATGAAGGCCTGGGATTTCTCGCCTATCTGAGAAGTCTTTCTCCGGATACAGGAGTAATTGTTATAACTGGGAGTACCAGCAAAAAAGCTCCTCAAGAAGCGATAAATCTGGGAGTCGAGGATTTTTTCACTAAACCCTTTAACCTTGATGAGTTAAAGGTCACTCTAAAAAGGGTTATCCATATGACGGAGCTGGAAAAGAAAGTAAAAAAGATGCAAAGAAAATTTGAAGAAAATTATAAATTCGCAAATCTTGTGGGAAAAAGTAAAAAAATACAAAAACTTTTCCAGCTTCTTTTCCGGATAGCCCCTACCAACTCCACCGTTCTTATCAGAGGGGAAAGTGGCACAGGAAAAGAGCTTATTGCAAGAGCTATTCATTACCACTCTCCAAGGAAAGAGGCTCCCTTTATACCTGTTAACTGTGCAGCTCTGCCTGAAACTCTTCTGGAAGCAGAGCTTTTTGGACATGAAAAAGGAGCCTTCACTGATGCCAGATACAGAAAAATGGGACTTTTCCAGATGGCAGATAAAGGAACTATTTTTCTGGACGAGATATCGGATATGAGCCTTAGAATGCAGGCTAAAATCCTTAGAGTGATTCAGGAAAGAAGTTTTTATCCTCTGGGCAGCACAGAACCTGTCCGGGTAGATGTTCGCATCCTGGCCGCCACCAATAAGGACCTTGAGAACATGATGAAGGAAGGAACCTTCAGGGAAGACCTTTACTATCGATTAAATGTTGTATATATCCACGTTCCTCCTCTCAGGGAAAGAAAAGAGGACATCCCACTTTTAGCTCAGTATTT
This sequence comes from uncultured bacterium, assembly GCA_965613085.1. Lineage (GTDB taxonomy): Bacteria > Aerophobota > Aerophobia > Aerophobales > B3-G15 > CBFDTW01. The sequence goes on from CBFDTW010000033.1 coordinate 9,667, forward strand.
TTTAACCAAATATAACAGTCTCCATGGAAAAAGGGTAAAGGGTATCTCCCCTCAGGTTACGGACCAGCTGTGTAGATACCGGTGGCCAGGAAACGTAAGAGAACTGGAAAATGTAATGGAGAGGGCAACTATCCTATCAGATGGGAAAGTTATCTTGCCGGAGAATCTTCCCTCCCACCTGCAGCCTGCTCTATCCAGTGAAAAACCATCTCCCTCCTCTATTGAGGAAGCGGAGAAAAAACTCATCCTCGATGCTCTGCAGGCTACCCGGGGAAACCAAAGCAAAGCCTCTCAACTTCTTGGAATTCATCGTAACACCCTGCGCCGGAAACTTAAGAAATACGGCCTCTGGCCTTAAAAATTACCGGAAACTTCTTTAATTTCTCTAACCTTTGTACTGGTAAGACTATCCAGTGCATACACTGACCCATCATAGCAGGTAACATACAAAAATCCTCTTCCCTCCGAAGGCGTACATTTTATCCTGCCTCCCAGAGTATATGTCCACTTTCCCTCCCCGGTTTCTTTATCTATAGCGTATACCTTACCATCTGAGGAGCAAATATAAACTATTTTCCCTGTGGCAAAGGGGGCAGCATCCACCCACCCTCCTGTTTCAAACTTCCACTTAAGATTGCCACCTTTAGCATCAAGGGCGTAGAGGAAGTGGTCCCAGGAGCCTACATAAACCATATCTTCTGTTACCAGAGGGGAAGAAGATATATTTCCCTCGGTCTGATATTTCCAGAGGAGCTTCCCATTTAAAGCATCAAGAGCATAAACTCTGTAATCTCCTGAGCCTGCAACAAGCAAATCTTCTAAAATTCCAGGGGCAGCATCCACCCACCCTCCTGTTTTGTAAATCCACTTAAGATTGCCGGTATCTGACTCAAAGGCATAAACTCGACCATCAGAGGAGCTTACGTAAACAAGGCCACGAGAGAACACCGGCGAAGAGTATAAGCCTGCTCCGGTGAAGTATCTCCATCTCAACTTTCCATCTTCCGCACCAAGAGCATACACACATCCATCCTCTGAGCTAACATATACCAGCTCATTGCCCAAAACAGGTTGAGAATAAATCCGCCCCCCCGTCTGATACTTCCAGATAAGCTCACCATCCAGGGCATCAAGGGCATAGAGGAACTGATCCCAGGAGCCTGTGTATACTCTGTTCCCCTCAACTATCGGTGAGGAAGAGATAGAAGCTCCAGTGGCAAATTCCCATCCCGGGGTAAATGGAGGCTTAACGGAAAAAGATATAAGCTCAATACCCGCTGCCGGAACTTCAATGAGACCATAATCAGTTTGAATCTCTAACTGATTAATAACACCGGAGATCCGGTCACCATTTTTCATTACCAGAACATCCTTGCTTTTTTCTGCTTCTCTGGACAAATCTGAAAGCACTACCACGCTTATTCCCTCTGCACTGACTGCTACCAGAGAATAATTTGTTTCAACCTCAACCGTAGTAATCTCACCTGCGATTTTATCCCCGTTTTTCATAAGCAGGGTATCAGCAAAAACTGTATAAGAGAAAGTTAATACTACTCCTGCTACTGCTATGGTCAAAAAATTCCTGCCGGGCATTTTAGCCTCCATTGCTTATCAATCTACAGGTACCCAGGCTCTCTCAAAATATACCTCTCCTGCAAGCCCTGTTCTTACTCCTTTTACCTCAGGAGAAAAAACAGCCACTTCCCTGGTGTGAACGAGAGGAATACAGGGAACATCCCGCTGCACGATTTTTTGAGCAACCTGATAAAGTCGTGTTCGTTCCATCCTGTCGGTAACTTGCCTTGCTCTTTGCAGGATTTCGTGAAAGAAACTATTCCGGTAAAAACTCCAGTTTGTGTTATTGGACTCTAATATCACCTGCTGGTCTAAGAGTGGATAGAGAAAACTATCAGGGTCAGGAAAATCCGCCCTCCATCCAGCAAGAGCAATATCATGCTCGCCTTTTTCACATCCCTCCAGATAACCCCGCCAGTCTCTCTTAACTATCTTAACTTCTATTCCAACTTTTGCTAAATAATCTGCTATTTTTTGCGCTATTTCTTCAGGGTCCGGTAGATAAGAAGATGGACTTTCAGGTATCCACAAATTAAGAGAAGGAATCTCCACCTTTGTTTCCTCCAGTAGCCTGCCAGCCTCTTGAGGGTCAAATTCGTACCCTATAAGATCAGGGTTATATCCCCAGAGAAAAGGAGGGAGTAAACTCCGGGCCTCTGTTGCTCTATCCAGATAAAACATTTGCTGAATTTCTTCTCTGTTAACCACCCTGGCTAAAGCTTCCCTTACCTTCAGCTGATCTAAAGGGGCTTTCTTCATATTTAAAGCAAGATAGACCACATCAAGATTGGGAATCTCAACCACTTTTGCCTGAGAAATCAGGGTGGTTACCGATTTAATCCCGGCCGGGCTCTGTAGTTCAATACCCTGCAGCTCTCCTCTTGCAAGAGCCTCAATTCGAAGGGCCTGGTTGGTAACAGGAAAGAATACAAGCCTGTCCAGATAAGCTTTCTCTCCCCGGTAATCTTTGCTTCTCTCCAGTATAACCTTTCCACTCTCCTCCCATCTGAGCAGTTTAAAGGGACCTGTTCCTGTCGGATGCAGATAAAAATTTTCCTTATACTCTTTTACGGCTTCTGGACTCACTATCATTGCTGCCGGTGCTGTCAAAGAATAAACAAAAGGTGTGTAAGGGTGCTTCAGAACAAACCTTACTGTGTACTCATCTATGACCTGTATACTTTCAATTACTTTTCCAAACAGGTATCTTCCATAAAAACACTTATTCTCATAATAGGGGTGATCGGGCTTGAGCTGTCTTTCAAATGAGAAAATAACCGCATCTGCATTAAAAGTAGCCCCATCATGAAACATCACCCCTTCTCTTAAATGAAATATCCATTCCCTGCCCTGGTTCTTAGCTTCCCAGGAGGTGGCAAGAGCGGGAAGCAGTTTGGAATCATCAACAGAGAACTTTACCAGAGTCTCATAGAGAGCCCCGCATATATTTAGTGAGTGTTTATCCAGAACTTGATGGGGATCCAGAGTTTCCGGTACCGAGCTTATCCCAAAATTAAGACTACCTCCATAAATAGGCTGAGCAGCAAGGCTTACCTGTGGTAACAAACACAAAATACTCGCCATAAAAAAGATACAAAGTTTGCTCCCTTTTCTCATTATAAAGTTCTCCTTTTCAGCTCTTACCTAATTTTAACACCGAACCTGCATCCTTTTTGTGCAATTTTAAGTAAACAGGCTTTATCTTCAGAAGTTCTACGGTGTGGAAACAGAAATATTCACTTTAACCTTGCTTTCTCCTCTCTCTTTTTCTGAAGAAAGAAAACCTGTACTGAATACCAGCTGGGCAGAGTATTTCCCCTTGACATTGAGTGGCACATTGATGGATAATTTCAATTTTTCTTCCCGGTCTGGCTGAAGATAAAATTGACGAGGCTCAATTTTTAACCACTCCACGCAGGACTGGAGGGGAGGTTCTGGTTTCGCTATCACGGTTTTAACTTCAAGAGGCGCTTCCTCTTTTGATGTGAATTTTATTATAAAAAAACGTCTTGCTCCAGGAGGAAGAACTACATTTAAAGAGGAAGGCTCAACAGAAACTCTGAGTGGTAGCTCCTCGTAAAGGCCAGCAGTAGCCTCCTGTACCACATAGGGGATTTGTTTTTTCACCACCAGTTGCCTCCACCTGTCTGTTCTCCTGTACTCAACTGTTACCTCCAGAGTATACTCTCCTGCTGGAAGAGACTTTCCTAAAATACCCCTGAAATCTCTTTCGCCATATGCAAGGACTATTCCCCTGCCTGCTTCCAGGGCAGTCTCACCCCACCTTCTCCCGCTGGCATCTTTAACTATAACTTTTCCTTTTCCTATGAGGTGAACATTACCTGCATTCTTTAAGCTAACAATAATTTCTTCTCCTTTTTGAGAGGGAATCAGTTTGATCTGGGAAATTTCCATCTTCTCCTCTAACCTTCCCCCCTGGACAGTTAACAACACAAAAACAGCAATGCGGTAGTGAACCCTGGGCATTATTTTCCCGGGTGAGAGGAAAGATTTTTTGACTGGTTCTACTATAATAGTGGCATACCTTCCTCCACTTTCCCCTCTCGGTACAGAAATCTGGCCAGCAATTTCTATTCCATTCCGGGGGCCAAGGGAAAACTCTGAAGGTTTCACCTTTATCCATGAGGCACAAGAGTATCTGGATGAGGCAGGTGGAGGAAACTCCAGATCCCCCTCTTTCTTAAGCACAAAATCTGTCAAATATACCCGAAAGGTTTGTTTTTCCTGGCTTGCGTTAAGAACCCGGAGGGTAAAGCTTTTTTCCTCTCCAGCCATTAAGTACAATATATTAAATGGCAACCAGGTGGGAATAGACATCCAAACGGGTTGCGTTTCTTTAATTCAACATAACTTGATCACAAATGGCTCATGGGGAGCGCAAGTAACGTGTAGTCAGGTTAAGTTAAGTCTAAACGAGGTGAGCCATCAAAGTGAGGGAGCTTTTTTATTCAGCGATGGTTCTGATCTCGCTTATTTTCATTATAAAAACATCATGGATAACTTAGTT
>CBFDTW010000034.1:0-14149 GCA_965613085.1 uncultured bacterium
TTTTCAAGCAGAAGACGGCATACGAGATCATGCCTAGTCTCGTGGGCTCGGAGATGTGTATAAGAGACAGATGTTGGTTTGTTTCAAACCAGACAAACTAACATAGACCAGAACGCTACTTACTCAAGGTAGCCTTGAAATTTTCAGGAAAGTTTACTTGACAGGCAAAGAGGTTATTATAACCTTAGATTAATTACCAGATAAGGGGAAGATTTTGTTTATAAGTTTTGAGGGAATTGATAAAAGTGGGAAAACAACACAGGCGAAACTTCTTGCCGATTTTTTGGTTGATAGAAACTGCTCAGTGGTACTTACAAAAGAACCAGGAGGAACCGCTCTGGGGGAAAAAATAAAAAAAATTATTCTGGAGGACAGGAGAGTTGATCCCTTGACAGAACTTTTTCTTTATCTTGCTGATAGAGCCCAGCATGTGCAGGAGGTGATAAAACCCGCACTGAAACAAGGGAAAATTGTCATTTCCGATCGCTATATTGATGCCTCCTTAGCCTACCAGGGATATGGAAGGGGTCTTAGTATCGAACTGATAGATAAGCTTAACAAAAAAGCTACCGGAGGAATAGAGCCGGATATAACTTTTCTTCTGGATCTTGAACCGGAGAAGGCTTTTTTAAGAACAAAAAAGGTTGATAGAATAGAGAGGGAGAATTTATCTTTTCACAAGAGGGTGCGGGAAGGCTACCTGGAAATAGCCAGAGCCTCTCCCCGAAGGATGAGGGTAGTAAGGGCAGATATGTCTTCTGTTGAGATACACAAGATAATAAAAAATGTAATTTGTAAAGATTTTTTCCCAAGCTTAGATGAATTTTAAAGATATACGCGGTCAGAAATCAGCCCTGGAAAAAATCAGGGCCGATATAAAGAGGAAAAAGCTGTCCGGTGCCTATCTTTTTACTGGCCCTCCCGGTGTTGGCAAACAAATGACAGCGATAAGTTTCGCCAAAGCTTTAAATTGTAAAATGGACAGCTTAAATGGGTGTGACAGGTGCTCCTCCTGTGTTAAAATGGAAAAAATGAATCATCCCAATCTTCGAATAATTAATCCAGAAGGAGAATCTATTAAGATTGAGCAAATTCGCAATTTAAAAACAGAGTCAAGCTTCAGAGTTTATGAAGGTAGAAAAAAGGTATGGATTATAAACGAGGCTGAGAAACTCACCCCACAAGCAGCAAATTCCCTGCTTAAAATTCTGGAAGAACCCCCCGGTTATCTGATAATAATCCTGATTACCCATATTCCTGGATTTCTTCCTCCCACCATCCTCTCCAGGTGCAGGGTGGTGGAGTTTTCATCTCTGAGCTGTCAGGATATAAGTGAGATCTTAAAAAATAAAGTAGATATGCCAGCTCATCTTATTCCTCTTATCAGTCAATTAGCCCAGGGAAGCATGAGCGAGGCTTTAAAGCTGGTTAGAAAAGAGGAAATTTTTCAGGAAAGGGAGATAATATTTAAGTTAATTCAGAAGAGAAAATCTTTGTCCGGAGAGGTTTTTAGATTATCGGAAAGATGGAGCACCGAAAATAGCTCTGATATTGAGACACTTTTAAATATCGTTTTGCTTTTCCTTCGGGACCTCCTGATGATTAAGATAGCTCCAGATGTTCCTGTTTTCAATCATGACAAGGCAAACGAACTTGTCAATATAAAAGATACCTACTCACTCTCCCAGCTTTACAAAGGTATTGAAGCTGTGAAGAAAAGCAAATTTTTCATCCAGGCTAATGTATCCTGCCAGCTTGCTCTGGAGGTTATGTGGATGAAGATCCTCTACCCTGAATATACTTAGTTCGTTTAAACCGCCTAACCGATAAATCCCGAAATTCTCTGAAAATCGGAACTTATTACCTGACAACTAACTTATCTTTGATTTTCTGGAAACGGACTTCCCCGATACCGGGAACTTCCTTTATTTGAGAGATTCTCTCGAACTTTCCTATTTTGTTTCTGTAGCTAACTATCCTTTTTGCCAGCTCCGGCCCGATCCCTGGAAGATAGGTGAGGTCTTTTATCGAAGCAAGATTTAAGTTTAACTTTCCCTCAGGTACATAGACTGTCTTTGATGATACGGGAGAGGACAGATTTACTCTGGAAAGATCAGCCCAGGGCAAAGTTCCTCCAGCCATCTCAATCAAATTTTTCAAAGAGGATCCCTGTGGTATCCTGTACCACCCGGGATTTTTTACTGCTCCATAAATTTTTACTCTGGTTAAGGCAGGAGGGGAGGGAGGAGGTGAGGTGGGTATTCCTCCTGTAAGTTTTATACCCAGACCTATAGTGAAAGCACCGATTAAGATTAGAAGAACCAGCTGCTCTTCTCTTCTGAGGTTCCACATTAATCCACTACAATATTTATAAGCTTTCCTGGAATATGTATTATCTTTTTAATGGATCTGCCCTGAGTATACTTTTTTACCTTTTCTCTATTTAAAACCTGTTTTTCTATATCTTCTTTTTTCCCCTGGGAGTAAATGGTCAGCCTGTCTCTCAGTTTGCCGTTTATCTGAACTATCAAGGTCACCTTTTCGCTTTTGAGCAGTGATTTTTTATATTCTGGCCACCTCTGGTAACACAGGTCCTTTTTGCAACCCATTCTCTGTGCAAGTTCCTGAGCGATATGTGGAGTAAAAGGGTAAAGCAGCAGAAGCAGAACCTGGAGAGATTCTTTAAAAATGGGACTTTCCTTTTCCGGATAAAGGTAAAGATAATTAACAAACTCCATAAGAGAGGCTAAAGCTGTGTTAAAATGAAAGCGATGTTCGATATCCTGACTTACTTTTTCTATGGTTTTGTTGACCATTGTCCTTAGTTCATTTTCTTCACTTTTTATATCTCCCCCTTTTTCCCGGTAAATTTCCTCCAGTTTCTCTTTCCAGACTCCCCTGTGTTCTGTTACCAGTCTCCACACCCGCCTTAAGAACCTGTTTATACCTTCCAGTCCCTCCTGTTTCCATTCAAGATCTGCCTCAGGTGGTGCGGCAAAAAGGATAAAACCTCTCAGGGTATCTGCTCCGTACCTGTCAATTATATCCTTGGGCTCAACCACGTTTCCTTTAGATTTGGACATTTTGGCTCCATCTTTGACCACCATTCCCTGGGTGAGAAGTCTGGTAAAAGGTTCCTTTGTTTTCACCAGATTGAGATCTCTTAATGCCTTGATAAAAAAACGGGAATAAAGAAGATGCAAAATTGCGTGTTCAATTCCTCCAATATATTGATCTACAGGCATCCAGTAATCTGCTTCCTCTGTATCGAAAGGCACATTTTCTCTTTTTAAACTTGTATACCTCAGGAAATACCAGGAGGAATCAACAAAGGTATCCATGGTGTCGGTTTCTCTTTTTGCCTCTCTCCCGCACCGGGGACACCTGCATTTAACAAAGGATTCCACCCTTTGTAGAGGAGAGCCTCCTTTGCCCGTAATTTTCACATCAAAGGGAAGCTCCACCGGGAGGTCTTCCTCCGGCACAGGGATAAGTCCACACCTCGAACAGTAGATAATGGGGATGGGTGTTCCCCAGTATCTCTGGCGGGAAATGCACCAGTCTCTCAACTTATAATGAACTTGAGGAGTACCTATTTTTTTTAACCTCATCCATTCACTCATCTTTTTCCTGGCTTCCTGACTGGGCATTCCGTTAAACTGTTCGGAGTTTACCATCTTTCCTTCCCCTACGTAAGCTTCTTTTAGATTTTGGGTATCCGAAGCCTTATCCGGGGGACAAACAACGACTCTAACAGGCAGGTTGTATTTAAGAGCAAATTCAAAATCTCTGGTATCATGAGCAGGAACACCCATTATAGCCCCGGTTCCATATTCCATCAGTACATAGTTTGCTATCCAGATGGGAATTTTCTCTCTATTTACAGGATTAATAGCCCAAAGGTTCGTGAAGATACCTCTTTTCTCTACTTCTCCTTTAACCAGCTGTTCTTTACGCATTATTTCAACTTCGCATCTGAGAGAAGGATTGTTTTTTACTATTTTCTCTGAGAGATGATGGAAAGGAGAAAGAACGAGATAGGTAGCTCCAAATATAGTATCCGGACGGGTAGTATAAACAGGTATTTTCTCCTCATTATGTGCCATCTGGAAATTGATTTGCATTCCTTCGCTTTTCCCTATCCAGTTAATCTGCATTTTTTTTACAGTAGAGGGCCAGTTTTCCATATTTTCTATCTCTTCCAGGAGCTCATCAGCGTACCTGGTGATTTTAAAGAACCATTGTTTAAGGTTTTTTTGAGTGACGGGAGAATCACAACGGTAACAGTTTCCCTCTATCACCTGCTCATTGGCAAGAACGGTACGACAGGTAGGGCACCAATTTGCGGGTGCTTTTTTTTGATAGACAAGTCCCTTCTGGTAGAATTTTATAAAAAACCACTGGTTCCAGCGATAATAATCTTTATCACAGGTTATAACCTCTCTATCCCAGTCGTAGGAAAACCCGAGCCTTTTAAGCTGACGGCGAAGATTATCTATGTTGTCATAAGTCCAGTCTTTGGGATGTGTTCCTTTGTCAATTGCTGCATTTTCTGCTGGCAGGCCAAAGGCATCAAATCCGATAGGGTGCAGGACATTAAAGCCTTGCATTCTTTTATAGTGGGCAACCACATCTCCTATGGTATAGTTACGGACATGGCCTATATGGATGCTTCCCGAGGTATAGGGAAACATTTCCAGTATATAATATTTTTTACCTTTATAAGGAAAAGAGGCAAAAGTTTTTTCTCTTTCCCAGTGTTTTTGCCATTTTTCTTCAATCCCTTTTGGATTATATTCCGGAAAACTCATTTTTCCACCCCGGGGTAATAATTTACCTTTCCTAAACTATTAAATTCTAAGCACTAAACTCTAAACAATATCAAATTACCAAAATTCAAATAACCAAAACAAAACCCATTTTGGAGCCGGCGATAGGATTCGAACCTACACCCTGCTGATTACGAATCAGCCGCTCTTCCTTTGAGCTACGCCGGCATTATTGGTGATACATATATTATTCAATCAGCCTGCTCTGTCAAGGAAAGGACCTCAGTTTCTGAAAAAATTTAATTATTTGCATTTGACCAGAAAGGGATTTTTTGTAACATAATTTTAAAAAAAGGAGATGAATTTATGTTTTTCTGGAAAAGAGGAAAGAAAGAAGAGTTCAGCGACGAGCAGATTGAAAAAATAATTGATGAATATATGCTCTTAATGAAAGAGGCAATAGGCAGGTACCTTCCTCGAAGGATGAGAAGGGCTTTAAATAAGAATAAAGGATGGAAGAGTTTATCCGCATCTAAAAAGAGAGAGCAGCTTCAGGATATTAGACAAAAGGGATTGAGTAGCTGGTTAGATCAGACCACAGAGGAAACTGTTGAGCAAATTTCCTCCTTTGTTTCTGAAAGTGGTGCCTTAGAAGAGGAATTAAGGAAAATATTAAAAGATTTTAAGAAAAAGTGGAATATAAGATAAAAAGCTATCCGCATTGTTTTTTTATTTATTTTTTCATCGGAGGGACTCACCTCAGCTCGGACAAATTTAGCTCCTCGGTGAATGTTGGCTCTGTAATCATCAGGAGGTGGAATTCTCCGCATAGCTCATATTAAGAACTTTTCCCAATATTCCTATCCTTTTCCTTGTATCTTGTTATGTTCGTTGGTCTGGTTTGTTCATTTCAAACTAACTAAACAAGACCAATGTAGAACGTAGAACCTCGAATGTAGAATGTTGAACCTTAGAACATCCTTCTTGTCAGGTAGCCCTCTTCTGCTAAAATTAAGGGAAGTAAATCGCGGGAGATAAAAGGAATAAGATGAAAGTATCAGTTATTGGAGCTACCGGATATACTGGAGTGGAACTGGTTAGATACCTGCTCCACCATCCTGAGGTTGAGATAGAGATGCTAACTTCGGAAAGCTTTGCTGGAAAAAAAATCTCTGAAGTTTATCCTGGTATTAAATGTGATATAGTTTGTGAGAGGTTAAATATAGAAAAAATTAAATCTTTTCTGGTTTTTACTGCTCTTCCCCATGGAACCTCAGCTCAGGTGGTAGGCAGACTGTTTGACCGTGGTATCAGGGTTATTGATTTTTCCGCAGATTTTCGTATTAACTCTGCCAGGGTTTACTCCAGCTGGTATGGAGTTCCCCATCCTCGAGAAGACCTTTTATCCCGAGCTGTCTATGGTTTACCCGAGATATATAAAGATAAGATAAAAAAGGCTGTGCTTGTTGCCAATCCTGGATGCTATCCTACATCGGTTATTCTTGCTCTTGCCCCTCTGCTTAAAAACAAATTGATCAGGAAAGAGGGGATAGTAGTGGATTCTAAGTCAGGAGTTAGTGGGGCAGGGAGAAATCCTACTTTGCAGACCCATTTTCCAGAGGTTAATGAAAATATAAATGCCTATAAAGTTACAGGACACAGACATCTTCCCGAGATGGAACAGGAGCTTGGTAAAATTGCTGGAGAAAAGGTAAAACTTATCTTTATACCCCACCTTATTCCTGTAAACCGGGGTATCCTTTCCACCTGTTATGCAGACCTTGTAGAGAGTTTGACTACCGAAGATCTGCTGGGTATTTACGCAGAGTTTTATCAAAGAGAGCCATTTGTTGAAATTCTACCTGCTGGGAGTTTTCCCCATACCAAGGAGGTTCTGTGGTCCAACAGATGTAGAATTGGTTTAAATGTTGATAAAAGGTCTTCTAAAGTGATAGTAATTTCTGCAATTGACAATCTGGTTAAAGGAGCATCAGGACAGGCTATTCAAAATATGAATCTTATGTGTGGATTTGAGGAGAAGATGGGTCTTGAGTAAGTAAAAAGGGGGTAGAGGTTGACAGAAATTGAAGGAGGTATAACCACACCTTTAGGTTTCAAAGCATCAGGGGTGCACTGTGGGATAAAGAGAAATAATCTTGATCTTGCTCTTATTTTTTCTGAGTTCCCCGCAGTGGCAGCAGGTATGTTTACCACGAACAAGGTGAAGGCAGCACCGGTGATGGTTTCTCAGAGAAAAATCCGCAGAGGACGGGCAAGGTTGGTTGTGATTAACAGTGGAAATGCCAATGCCTGCACCGGAAAGCGAGGGTTTGAAAATGCAGTAAAAATGTGTGATATAGCAGCAAGAGAGCTTGGTATAAGTTCCGAGGAAGTTCTGGTAGCCTCAACCGGGGTAATAGGTGAACAACTTCCTATGGATAAAGTAGAGGAAGGTATAAAAATGGCTGTTAAATCTCTTTCTTCTCAGGGAAGCTCCCAGGTGGCAGAAGCTATTATTACCACTGATAAAAAGATTAAACAGCTTGCAGTGGAGACCGATATCTTAGGTCAGGGAAAAAAGAAAGTTAGGATAGCAGGGGTTGCTAAAGGGTCGGGAATGATAGCTCCAAATCTTGCTACTATGCTGTGTTTTATTACCACAGATGCCTGTATAGCCCGGGATGCTTTAAAGGAAGCCTTACAAAGAGCAGTAAATAGCTCTTTTAATCAGATAACTGTTGATGGAGATATGAGTACCAACGATACGGTAATTATTCTGGCCAATGGAAGAGCAGGAAATAAAAGGATTAAAACATGGAGGAAAAAACCCACTCTTAGAGTAGAGGATGAGAATTTTGAAAAATTTTGTAAAAGTCTTGATTATATTTGTATTTATCTTGCAAAATCAATAGTTAGGGATGGAGAAGGGGCAACTAAGGTGTTTGAGGTAAAGGTGGAGGGAGCTCCTTTTCCCCAGGATGCCCGGCGTATAGCCAGAAAAGTAGCCTGTTCTAATCTGGTAAAAACAGCCATTGCCGGTGCCTCTCCTAACTGGGGAAGAATTATGGCAGCTCTGGGAGCAGCTCACACTAAGGTAAAACCGGAAAAAATAGATATATTGATTGACAATGTACTTGTTGTAAAAAGAGGAGAACCAGCAGGAGCCCCCTTATCAGGTCTAAGGGAAAAGTTATCGAAGGATGAGATAAGTATACTGATCAGGCTCAATCAAGGTGATTGTAAAGCCACATTCTGGGGATGTGATTTAACGGAAAAATATGTAAGGATTAACAAAAGATACGTTTAAGCCTTTATGTTCAAAGGATTTTCTTTACCCGATGAGGCAATAGAAAAGCTCTCAGGGGATGATGTCAAAACAATTATGATTCTGGGAGCCTCCGATTCAGGAAAAACTACTCTCGTAGGGGAGCTGGCAAAGTTTTTTGCTCCCAGGAAAAAAACGGGTATACTGGATGTTGATCCCGGACAATCTCACATTGGCCCACCTACAACTGTTGCCTGGGCACAGGTGGAAGATAAATTTGAATCCTGGGATAGATTAAAGGTGCGAGATTTTTACTTTGTGGGTGATGTATCTCCCAGGGGAAATCTTTTACCTTTAACAGTTGGTGCCCGACTGATGTGGGATAAAGCAAATAAACTGGTGGAAAGAATAATTGTAGATACTACCGGTCTTGTAAGGGGAGAGATAGGAAAAGTCTTGAAACTTAACCTTATAGATATTTTAAGACCGGAGGTTATTTTTGCCCTTTTTAAGGAGAACGAGCTGGACCATATTCTTGCATTTTTTAAAAATGTAAAAGTTCCTGCGATATTTAAAATACCTTCTCCTCCCGAAGTTAAAATTAAAGATTTTTCCGAGCGTCGCACCTACAGAAAGCTGAGGTTTAAAAGCTATTTTAAAGAAGCAAGGGATATTGAATTTTTTCAGCAAGATGTTGGGTTAGATAAAATTTTTCCTTCCCAGAGTTTGGATTCTTCTCTGGTGAGTTTGAGAGATAAAAATAATCAGGATATAGCTCTTGGCATAATTAAAAGGTTTGACAGGGTCAATCGTACAGTTATTATTTACTCTCCCATCACCAATCCAGAGAAAGTGGGACGGGTTGTGGTGGGGAGATTGAAGTTAACTGTGGAAGAGATACAAATATCTGCGGTAGAATAAAAATGCAGGCTATAAAGGTTTCCAATCTGGTAAAAGAATTTGATGGATTAAGAGCAATAGATAATATTTCTTTTGCTGTTGAAGAGGGAGAAATATTTGGTATGCTGGGTCCTAATGGAGCAGGAAAGACCACTACTATCAGAATTTTATCTACCACTTTAAAGGCAACAAGTGGAGAAGCTCGGGTTTGGGGATATGATGTGGCCAAAAAGCCTGATGAGGTGAGAAGATCAATTGGTATTGTATTTCAGGATCAAGCTCTTGATGACAGGCTGACAGGAATGGAAAATCTCGATTTTCATGCCAGGCTCTACGGAATGAAAAAGGATTTAAGAAAGGAGAGGATAAAAGAGGTTATGGACCTGGTTGAGCTCTGGGAAAGGCGAAATACTTTAGTGAAATATTACTCCGGAGGAATGTGTAGAAGGCTTGAGATAGCAAGAGGTCTTATGCACTATCCCAGAGTACTTTTTCTCGACGAGCCAACTCTGGGTCTGGATGCTCAGACAAGGCACACCATATGGGAGCATATCAAACTCTTAAACAAAAGGGAGGGGATTGCCATTCTGCTCACCACTCACTATATGGATGAGGCTGATGCTCTTTGTGACAGGATAGGAATAATTGATAGAGGAAAAATATTAATTATAGACGAACCGGACAACCTTAAGAATATGATGGGTAAAGATTTAATTTCTATGAAAATATCTTCTCCTGAAAAGATGATAAAACTTCTCTCAAACTTTGAGTGGATAAAGAGCAAAAGAATATACGATGGACTGCTCCATCTTGAAGTAAACAAAGGAGAGGAAAGAATACCATTTTTAATCAATCTCGCTCAGAAAAATGCTTTAAATGTAGAGCTGGTAAGTTTACGCAGGCCTACTTTAGAGGATGCCTTTCTTCATTTTACGGGTAGGACAATTAGAGAAGAAGAGGGTTCTTCCCGTGAGAGAATAAGTGCACGGATAAGATCCCGGAGGAGAAGATGAGGGGAGTATCATTCCAGGCAATTTATGTTCTCTGGTTAAGGGAACTTAAGACCTTTATAAGGGCAAGATCCAGAATTGTAGGAAATATTGTACAGCCCTTTTTCTTTCTGGCTATTCTTGGAGTGGGATTTAAATCCTCAATGAAATTTACCGCCGCAGGTATGCAGGGACTTGATTATCTTCAGTTTCTTGTACCAGGGCTTGTAGGGATGAGCCTTCTTTTCTCGTCCATGTTTGCCGGTCTTTCCATCCTCTGGGATCGCCAGTTTGGTTTCCTGAGAGAGATAATGGTTGCTCCTGTGTCAAGGCTATCTTTAGTACTGGGAAGAGTTGCAGGAGGAATGACCACCACCGTCCTTCAGGCTTTCAGCATTTTGCTTATCGCTCATCTTTTTGGTTTCAGGTTAAAAGGCGCCCTTGATCTTCTACTTTCTGCAGGTTTTATGCTCTTGATAGGGATTGGATTTGTGGGAATGGGAGTAGCTTTTGCTTCTAAGATGGAAGATATGCATGGTTTTCAAATAGTGATGAACTTTATTATTATGCCCATTTTTTTCCTGTCAGGCGCTCTTTTTCCCCTGGAGGGTTTACCTTCCTGGCTTAGTTTTTTAATATACATGGACCCTCTTACCTACGGTGTGGATGCACTCCGGGCAGTGATGCTGGGTATTTCCCATTTCCCTCTAATCATGGATTTTACCATTCTAACTTTTTTTTGTATGGTAATGTTGATGGTAGGTGCTCTGTTTTTCTCCCAATGTGAGGTTTAAAGCTGGAAGGATTATGAACATGCATCCTTTTCTTCTCTCCTTTATACCTATATTTGTAGCTGTGGATGCCTTTGGTGTTCTTCCGGTATTTATATCGTTAACTCAAGGTATAAGTGAGAAAGAGAAACTTCAGGTTTTGAAACAGTCTGTCATTACTGCTTTAGCTATTGCCATAAGTTTTGTGTTTATAGGTAAAGCCATATTTAATTACCTGGGGATTACTGTGGAGGATTTTTTAATTGCAGGAGGGATTATTCTTTTTGTTCTGGCACTCGTTGACCTTCTTTTTCCTACCAAACAGAGAAGAACTTCGCCTTCTCTGGGAGTGGTTCCGCTGGGTATGCCTCTTATTGTAGGTCCTGCTGTACTTACCACTTCTTTGATCTGCATAGATTCATACGGTTTTGTTCCCACACTTCTTTCAATAATAGTTAACATATCAATAGCCGGGGTGGTGTTTTACTTATCTAATTTCTTGATAAGATTACTTGGCGATGCAGGGACGAGAGTTATCTCCAAAATATCCAGTCTTTTTTTAGCAGCTATAGGTATAATGATGGTAAGAAAGGGAATAATTTATATTTTGAGGAATAATATTTTTTAAGTCTGGAAAATTACTCACCTGCTTTTCTTTGTGAACGCAATCGGGTTTAATGCCCGGTAAGAGTCTAAAGGCTGAAATCTTCGGGTTTTAAATTCTTGAGTTTTTTCTTGAATTCTTCCACTTCCTCCTCACCAATAGGGCCTGTACCTATTGCTACTTTGTCCAGGACTTCTTCTTCAATAAAGATGGGAACTTTAAGTCTTAAGGCAAGAGCTATAGCATCACTGGGACGGGAGTCAACCTGGATATCCTCACCGTTTTGCCTGATCAGAATTTTAGCATAGAAGGTGTTGTTCCTTAAATCGTTTATTACCACTTTATCTACCTTCCCTTTTAATTTTTCAATAAGAGATTTGGCAAGATCATGGGTTAAAGGGCGAGGAGGCTTTATGTTTTCCATTGCCAGGGCAATTGATTGAGCCTCAAAAAGTCCAATCCAGATGGGCAAAGTTTTATCTCCACTTTTTTCCTTAAGTACAATTACAGGCATTTTTGACTTTATGTCTATGGCCACATTAATTACGTTTACTTCTACCAAATTACTCACCTCCTTGTTTTATCAGTTAAGAGCCCACCATGTGTCCACAACCCATCAGGTCAATTGTTACCCTGTGGAGACCAATTCCATTAAGATATCCCAGACATCCACAGGCTACGGATATCTCGTCAAAGGAGTTTACCCTGTCTTTTCTTACTCCTTCTCCATAAATTAGCACAGGAACTGGGTCTGCACTGTGTCTTCTTATGCTGAGTGGAGTAGAATGATCAGCAGTAATAACAAGCAGAGCATTTGCGTCTTTTAGAATATTTGCAAGTTTATCTACCTTCTCAATCATAAATAGTTTTTCTTCCAAGTTTCCATCGTGACTTGCGTTATCGGTACCTTTGATGTGGACAAAGACAAAGTCGTATTTCTTAAGTGCCTCAACTGCAGCTTTTGCTTTTGCCTCAACGTCAGTGTCAACTCTTCCGGTTGCTCCTTTTACCCTCAGAATGTCCATCCCTATATAGCGGGCTACTCCTCTGTAAAGAGCTGATCCGGCAATGCAACAGGAACTTATCCCGTAGCGGTCTCTAAGAGAGTCTACCTTCTGGTAGATCCCTGCTCCCCGGGTAAGAACTATGTTAGCGGGTAATTTTCCCTGTCTTCTTCTTTCTTTATTCAGGGGATGTGAGCTAAGAATCTCCCGGCTTTTTTTAACAAATTCATTTATTACCCTGGCAGTTTTTCTTGCCTCAGGTGTATCCTCCAGAGGTTTTGATTGTAAGAGAGGTGATTTTTCTCCAGAATGGGGGTCAGTATCAGAAACTGCCGGTGAGAGCTTATCCCCCCTTAGTATCAGGACCCCTCTGTGTTCCGTAGATGATGTAAATATTATGTTAATTCCATCTATGGTAAGGTCCTGTAATGATCTGGCTAAAATAGCACCTTCATCTTTAAGTCTGCCGGCTCTTCTATCAATTATGAGAAGATTCTCATCCACGGTAGCAAAATTACATCTTAAGGCTACATCTCCCTCTCTCAGATCAAGTCCGACTCCTAATGCTTCAAAGGGGCCTCTACCCTTGTAGTAAATATCAGGGTCGTAACCAAAAAGAGCAAGGTGTGCTGTATCGCTTCCCGGAATTATTCCAGGTCCAATGGTGCTCATCATTCCAGTAGCACCCTCTGCAGCCAGCTGATCAAGAATGGGTTTTCTGGCAAGCTGGAGTGGGGTTTTGCCGTCTTTTATTGGCCTGTCCCCCATTCCATCTACAACCACAAACACTGCTTTTTTTTCTATCATTCTATCTTGTAGATAGAATATTAAATATAGATAAGTTGTCAAGCAGAACTTCTTTAAATCATAGTCTCTTTCCCTTGACCAGAAGTAATTATTTATTAAAGTATAAGGGGTAATAGTAGGGTTTAAAATACTAAATTCTAATTTCAAAGCAGACGTTAGCTTGGCTATTTTGAATTTTGGTAATTAAATATTGTTTAGAGCTTAATATTTAGCTTTTTACATATTATGAGGGTGAGGAGGTGAGCATGGTTCAATTATTACTGATTGCCGCTGTTCTGATTATTTTTCTTCTGTATATAAGAGGTAGAGAAGGAGTAAAAATTAAAAAGCCCCGGGACGAGCTTGAACTTCGCTGCGACTTTTTTTATGAGCAGGTGATGAATTTCTTGAGACGACTGAAAAGTTCTCGAAGCAAGACGAGAATAAGAAGACTGGAAAAAGAGATAGAAAGATTCCAAAAAGTTATGGACCTGGATGATATTTTGGAAAAAGCAGAAAGAGAAACCAGTCCTCAGAAGGCTATAGATTATTATCTTGAAGCCCTTTCCTTTATAATGAAAAATGATTTTGAAAAAGAGAGAAAAGCCGAGATAGAAGAGAAGATAAAAGCTTTGCAGCAAAGCAAAGGAAAACAGGTTCTGCACTAAGAAGATAAATAATAAAGGGGAAAACAATGGTCAGTTTTCTCTGGCTACAGGGCGGATATGGTGGAGGGGAAACAGTATCCCTGTTGAATTCTGAACAGCCTGATTTTCTTACTTTTCTGAATAAATTTGGCTTGAATTTAATCTGGTATCCCTTTTTGAGTCGACAAAGCGGCGAGGAAGTATTAGCTACTTTTAAATTTAGCGGGAACTCCCCACCTGTAAAGGTGGGGATGAGGGGATGAGAGCAGTTTCGTGCATCTTCCGTTCTTTGGTATAATAGAGGCGTGAGACTCAAAAAATTAGCACATACAGTATATAGACTGTCTCTTATACACATCTCCGAGCCCACGAGACTAGGCATGACATCGTATGCCGTCTTCTGCTTGAAAAAAAA
>CBFDTW010000035.1:0-13968 GCA_965613085.1 uncultured bacterium
CACCGAGATCTACACCTAAGCCTTCGTCGGCAGCGTCAGATGTGTATAAGAGACAGCTGCGGGAGAGGGGGCTTTAAAGCTTGATTTTTATCGACTTACAGCTGAGGAGAGATTTGAAGCTATTCTCAATATGCTTATATCTCGTGGTGAGGCCGAGATTCTGTCCAATCCTCGTGTAGTTACTCTCTCTGGAGAAGTTGCTGGAATATATGTAACTACAGAGGTTCCTTACCTTTCTTCAATAACTTACGAGACAATAAATGAGGCCCGGGTACCAGTAGAACACTATGATTATGCTACAGTTGGGGTTGTTCTTCAGGTTCTACCGCGCATAGTGGGAGAAGAACTGGTAGAGATGTCCATAATTCCCCTGGTAGGAAATTATGAGGTTATTCCCGAATTTGGGGCACAGCATCCAATTTTTAAACGGCAGGTCTCCCCAACTAATGTGACTGTAAAAGATGGCGAGCCGCTTGTAATAGGGGGACTTATAACCAAGGAAAAGACAAAGCAGACTATCGGGATGCCTGTCATCTCTAATTTGCCTGTTGTGGGAAATTTATTTAAGAGTAAGATAGATACAATTGAAGAGAAAAATTTACTCATAACCATAAAACCTCACATATTAAAACCCCGGGAAATAGAAGGGAGGGTTAAAAAAGTTTTTCATTTGAAGTATGCTCTTGCCTCAGAAATTGCGGGGCAAATAAGGAAAGTTTTATCTCCTCAGGGTTCTATTGAGGTGAATCCAATGGAAGCCCCACCTAACTCAATTGTGGTGAAAGAGAGGGAAGATAAAATCGAGCTTATTCAGTCCATATTGAACCATGTAGGTACCTTTGAGGTTCAGAAGAGAGAGAAGGTGTACCGGCTGGTACATACTCCTCTTGAGGATGCTGAAGCTGTAGTTAAAAAACTTTTGTCTCCAAAGGGGTCTTTAAAGTTAAGAAGAAAAGAGAATGCTCTTGTGGTAGAGGATGGGGCCTACCAGCTTTCTATAATAGATTCAGCTATCTCAGTGCTTGAAGATTATAATTCCCTTCCTCAAAAGAAGTTTTTCTCGCTGCACTTTATAAGTTCATCTGAAGCTATTGAAAAGATAACTCCGCTGCTTTCTACCCGGGGTTCTGCCAGAGCTCTGGGTGAGAAAATGCTGGTTGTGGAGGATAGCAAGGTGATCATCCAAAGAGTTGAGGAAGAATTGAAAAAAATAGATACTCCCACCGCGCCCGATACTTAAAAATTAGATATAAAAAATAATCAGGATAGTGGAGAAGCTATGAAAAAAATAAAATTTGGTTTACCTAAGGGTAGTCTTGAAAAGATGAGTATAGAACTTTTCCAGCGAGCAGGGTATACTATTACCAAAGAAGAGAAAAGGGCTTATAATCTGTCTATAGATGATGACGAGATTGAGCTAATGCTCATCCGAACACAGGAGATCCCTTTATATGTAGACAAAGGTGTACTTGATGCAGGTCTTGCCGGGTATGATTGGATAGTTGAGAGGGGGGTAGAGGTTAAAAAAGTGAAAGAGCTTCCTTATTCAAAGAGGGGTCTTGGTAAGGTAAGATGGGTCCTTGCGGTCCCTGTTAGCTCGCCCATAAAAAAAGTAGAGGATCTACAAGGAAAAAGGGTAGCTACTGAACTTGTAGAGGTAACCAAAAGTTACCTTAAGAGTAAGGGTGTTAAGGCAGAAGTTGAGTTTTCCTGGGGAGCTACAGAGGTGAAACCTCCTTATCTTGTAGATGCTATTGTTGAGCTTACAGAAACAGGTACCTCTTTAAAGGCGAATAATCTTAGAGTGGTGGATACTGTTCTTGAATCAACCACCTGGCTAATTGCCAATTCTTCATCCTGGGATGATCCATGGAAAAAGGAAAAAATAAAAAGTCTGGGCATTCTGCTGGAAGGAGCGGTAAATGGAATTGGAAAAGTGGGGCTTAAGCTAAATGTATCCGAGGAGAACCTGCAGAAAATTATCAAGCTTTTGCCTGCATTGCGAAGACCCACTGTTTCCCGTCTTTCAGAAAACGGATGGTGGGCTGTAGAGACAGTATTAGATGAATTGCAGGCAAGAGAAATCATTCCCAGGCTCAAAAAAGCTGGGGGAGAAGGAATAGTTGAGTATCCATTAAATAAGGTTGTGTATTAACCTGAATTTAACGTATATAACAAGGCCTGATGGGTATCCGCGGAAAAAGACCTGAGAGATGGCTTTTGGGTGCTGGTTCTTAGTTAATGGGAAGACTCTATTCAGTCCTCTCTGAATGAACCTCTTGAGGAGAAAATCAAAGATTACAGAAAAAACTTTTATCAAGGAGAACATCTTATGAAAAGAATAAAGATCTCAACAAAGGGGATAGAAAGAGAAGCTGAGTTAAATGATTCTCCAATGGCCAGATCTTTCTGGGAAGCTCTACCTCTCAAGGGCAAGGCTAACAGATGGGGAGATGAGATTTACTTTCGGATTAAAGCAAAAGCTGTTCCTGGTGAGATGAAAGAGGTGGTAGAGGAAGGGGATATCGCTTTCTGGCCACCAGGAAATGCTTTCTGTATTTTTTTCGGTCCAACACCGGTGAGTACAGAAAAACAGATAAGACCGGCAAGCGAGGTAATTGTTCTTGGTAAGGTTAAAGGTGACCTGCGAGCTTTCAAATCAGTAAGAGATGGAGATGAGGTTATTATAGAAAGGGTTGAATAAATAATTGGTATTTTTAATGTAGAGGAGCTATTCATGCAGCCCCGGATAACAGAGGTTAAGGCGAGGCAGATACTTGACTCACGAGGCAATCCCACCTTAGAGTGTGATGTGTGGGTGGAAGGAGGTTTTCGGGGAAGAGCCGCTGTTCCTTCGGGAGCTTCAACAGGAGAACATGAGGCTGTTGAGCTCAGAGATGGAAAAGATGAGTGGATGGGCAGAGGGGTCTTAAAAGCGGTTGAGAACGTGAATCAAATTATTGCCCCCCGGATAAAGGGTAAGAATGTCTTTAATCAGACAGAGATTGACTGGTTAATGATAGAACTTGATGGCACAGAGAACAAGAGAAATCTTGGAGCTAACGCCATACTGGGGGTTTCCTTAGCTGTAGCAAAAGCTGCTGCAGCATTTCTGAGGATTCCTCTTTATAGATATATAGGAGGATGTCGGGCCAGAATTTTACCTGTTCCCATGATGAACGTTTTAAATGGGGGAAAACACGCAGATAATAATGTAGATCTACAGGAATTCATGATAATGCCTGTTGGAGCCTCTTCCTTTAGAGAAGGCCTGAGGTGGGCAACAGAGGCCTTCCACTTTTTAAAAAAGATCCTTAAACAAGAAGGTTATACCACCGCAGTTGGAGATGAAGGAGGTTTTGCCCCTGATCTTTCTTCTAATAAAGAGGCTCTGGAGTTAATAGTAGAGGCAATAAAGCAGGCAGGTTATAAACCGGGAAAGGATATAGCTTTGGCTCTGGATCCGGCTGCTACCAGTTTCTATCAAAATGGGAGGTATATTTTATCCTCAGAGAAGAAAGAGCTAACTGCGGATGAAATGATTGATTTTTATCAGAAGCTCATGGAAGAGTTTCCTATTATTAGTATAGAGGATGGATTGGCTGAGGATGATTGGGAGGGATGGAGAACTCTAACTCAGAGATTGGGGGATAAACTGCAGCTCGTGGGGGATGATATTTTTGTAACTAACACTAAAAGATTAATTCAGGGAATCCAGTTGGGTGTAGCCAATTCCATTTTGATCAAGCCAAATCAGATTGGGACTCTTACCGAAACTATTGAAGCGGTAAGAATAGCCAGGGAAAATGGTTATACTGCTGTTATTTCTCATCGCTCAGGGGAAACCGAAGATACCACTATAGCTGATCTGGTAGTAGCACTTGAGACCGGTCAGATTAAGGCCGGTTCCTGTTCCCGGAGTGAAAGGATAGCCAAATACAACCAGCTTCTGCGCATAGAGGAGGAGCTGGGAGATACTGCTATATATGGGGGAAAACATATAAGGAGTCAAAGATAAAGTGAGGTTACCAAAATACTAAATTCTAAACAAATTCAAATCTAAAAACCTACCTGGATAATACACTGCAAAAGAAACTTTCCGGAACTTCCATTTTCCAAGGTTGCATTTTTCCTCATATTTACTAAAATAAAACCGGAGACTTTAAATGGATGATAAAAGAAAGAATTATAAAGGAGGTTATCCTCCCGGACCTTCACCAGGAGGCAAAATGGGTAGGAACCTTTTTTTACTTGTTTTGGCCTTTATTGTGATAATCTCAATTTTTAACTTAATAAAAATAGGCCCCGGACAACAGGAAAAACAGATAACCTACACTCAATTTGTCAGATTAGTTGAGACCGGAAAGATAAACAAAGTAACTATTAAGGGTCAGTCAATAAAAGGGCAGGTTAATGGTGCGGTTGTCACTACCTATGCTCCTGATGACCCTGAACTCATCAGTATATTGAGACGTAATAATGTGGAGATAGAGGCAGTTCCGCAAACAGAAGGATGGTGGGTAAACCTGTTAGGAGGAATCCTGCCAGTAATTATTTTTGTAGGCATATGGTTTTGGATATTTCGTCAGATGCGAGTTACAGGAAACAAAGCTCTTTCTTTCGGGAAAAGTAGAGCAAAGATAGCCTCTAAAGAAAAGGTAAAGGTTACCTTTGATGATGTGGCTGGAGCAGAAGAGGCTAAAGAGGAATTAAAGGAAATAATAGAGTTTTTGAGAAATCCTCAGAAGTTTCAGAAAATGGGTGCTAAGATCCCCAAGGGAGTGCTTCTGGTCGGACCACCAGGTTGCGGTAAAACCCTTTTGGCCAGAGCTGTGGCAGGAGAGGCAGGAGTGCCTTTTTTCAGTATAAGTGGATCTGATTTTGTAGAGATGTTTGTAGGAGTGGGAGCAGCAAGAGTTAGAGACCTTTTCGAGCAAGGTAAAAAAAATGCCCCCTGTATAATATTTATAGATGAACTGGATGCAGTTGGCAGGCAGAGATTTGCTGGAATAGGAGGAGGGCATGATGAAAAGGAGCAAACTCTAAACCAGCTTTTGGTGGAGCTGGATGGCTTTTCTCCACGAGAAGGCATTATAGTAATGGGTGCTACTAACCGACCCGATGTTCTTGATGCAGCTCTGCTCAGGGCAGGTAGATTTGACAGAAGAATAACCATTAATCTCCCCGATATTAGAGAAAGAGAACAGATACTGCGACTTCATATGCGTAACAGACCCATTGGCATGGATGTTGATGTTAAAATTCTGGCTCGCAGGACTCCGGGATTTGTGGGATCAGATCTGGAAAATCTGGTTAATGAAGCCTCTCTTTTAGCTGCAAGGAGAAATAAAAATAAAGTTGAAATGGCTGATCTGGAAGAGGCCATAGAAAGAGTTGTAGCCGGACCTGAGAAAAAATCAAGGGTGATGAGAGAAAGAGAGAAAAAGATCGTTGCCTATCATGAATCAGGCCATACTGTTGTAGGCAATCTTTTACCCAATGCTGATCCCATACATAAGGTTTCCATAATTCCCCGCGGTTCAGCTGCACTTGGATACACTCTCCAACTTCCTCTGGAAGATAGATATCTGACTACAAAATCAGAACTTTTGGATAAGTTAGCTGTGCTTCTTGCTGGAAGAGCCAGTGAACAGCTGATTTTTAATGAGATATCAACGGGTGCTCAGAATGATTTATCTCAAGCTACCCACATTGTAAGAAAAATGGTAACCGAGTACGGGATGAGTGAAAAGCTTGGTCCTGTAGCCTTACATTCTGGAGCTGAGGAGGTTTTTCTTGGGCGGGACCTTTTAAAGGAAAGAAACTACAGTGAAGAGCTGGCATATGAGGTAGACAAGGAGATAAGTCGCATTATTGAGGAGGCTTACAAGAGAGCCTACAGGATTTTGGAAAAGAACAAGGACAAACTTAGTCGGCTTGCACAAGAGCTGGAGACAAAAGAGGTACTGGAAGAAGATGATATTAAAAGGATTTTAGGGGAAAAGATAGTTACAGAGGAAAAAACTGTAGAGAAAAAAAAGGAAAAGGGAAAAGAGGAAAAGGTGGAAGGGAAAAAACCTTCCCGGAGAGGAACAAAGGGTAAGACCAAAAAAAAACAGATAAAAAAAATAATACCTGGCTCTTTTTTGAAGGGAGAAATCACAAGCTGACGGGGAAAAATGCAGCAGGAGAGTTTTGTTTTAAATTTTTCCCATCACAGAGTCGATTTAACCAGGAAAGTTGCAGTGATGGGTATTTTGAACCTTACACCTGATTCTTTCTATGATGGAGGAAAATACAGAACAGAAAAAGAGATTCTAAAGAGAGTGGAGCAAATGATTGAGGAGGGAGCGGACATTATTGATGTAGGGGGAGAGTCGACCCGACCGGGTATTGATCCTATTAGCTGGGAGGAGGAGGCAAGGAGAGCAGTTCCTTATGTTCAAAAAATCGCCCATCGGTTCAAAATTCCCATATCAATAGATACTTATAAAGCCAGGGTAGCTAAAGAGGCCTGTGAGGCAGGAGCGGAGATGGTAAACGACATAAGCGGGTTAAGATTTGATCCGGAAATGGCAAAGGTGGTCTCCTCCAGGAAAGCTTTCCTTGCTATAATGCATATTAAAGGAACTCCCAAGACTATGCAGGATAACCCCCGGTATGAATCCTTAATGGATGAGATAATCTCCTATTTAAAAAAAGGTCTGGAAATAGCCTGTGAAGCAGGAATTGATCTGGAGAAAGTGATTGTTGATCCAGGAATAGGTTTTGGTAAGACGGTAGAGCATAATCTTTTTATTTTAAAAAATTTAAAAAAATTAAAAATTCTGGGAAGACCTATTTTGATAGGTGTTTCTCGAAAATCCTTTATAGGAAAGGTTCTGAATCTTCCTCTGGAAGAAAGACTTTCGGGGGGTTTAGCTGCAACCTCCGTAGCTGTTATGGGTGGTGCAAGAGTAGTACGAACTCATGATGTAAAGGAGACCCGCCAGGTAGTTGATCTGGTAAACGCTATCCTGCAAAGTAAAGTTTAACCATGGTTATTCTTGGAGTAGATCCAGGAACGGCGGCAACAGGATATGGCGTGATTGATGTTGAAGATTCTCCTCAGCTTATTGATTATGGTTGCCTTCGGACGTCCAGCAAAGAAGGGATGGTTCAAAGGCTAAGGGCCATTTATAAGCAAATAAAATGTATTGTAGAAAGGTTCTGCCCTGAAGAGATAGCGGTAGAAGATGTATTTTTCAACCAGAATATTAAAACTGCTCTTTCCGTAGGGCAGGCAAGGGGAGTTATTCTTCTGGCAGTATCTTCTCAGGGAGCCAGAGTTTTTAGCTACACTCCCTTAGAGGTAAAACAGGCTATAGCTGGTTATGGAAGAGCTCGCAAGGAGCAGATTCAGCATATGATTAAAAAGATCCTTAATTTATCCTCTCTTCCCACTCCCGATGATGCATCGGATGCTATCGCTGTTGCTCTGTGTCATTTTTATTCCCGTAAACTCAAAAGTTTCGTATAACTTTAATTTCTCTTTTCTGCATTAGCACCTCCTTTTGTCCACCAGTCCACAAAGAATGCTACCAGTACCCCTCCAAATAATCCCAGAATCCCGCTGATTAAAATGTTTTGTTTTTTCCGGGGTTTAATAGGGCGTTTTGGCTCAGCAGCCAAGGAAGCAATTTTTACCTTATCGGTCTTCATGGTAGTAGCAATACGAGCCTCCTCTAATTTTTTTGAGAGCATCTCGCAGGTTGATTCTGCTATACGAAGTTTTCGCTCTAAATCTTTCAGTTTTAATTTTTCGGTCTCTAACATTACCTGAAGCTCGTTAAGTTCTTCTGAGTACCTTTTTACATGGTCCTTTAACTGTCTTTTTTCCTCCAGAAGGGATTGAATTGAAATGGTTGCATCTACTAATTGCCCTTCCAGCTTTTTTGCTATTGAGCTTCTGAGACTTCCAAGTTGTACTTTTCTCAACTTAGATAAGATAGAATGGACGACGAAAGGCAATCTCTGATATTCTAATTCATCATTTGAAAGTTGCTGCTGTAGAGCGGATAATATTTTTTCAAGTTCCCCAACGACACCTTCTAACTCTTCTGCTTCTTTTATCAAAACTTCTTGAGAGATATTTAAGTTTACCAACCTTTGTTTTAAATTTTGATAGATAGGGTTCACTTTTTCGCTTTCTAACCCTAAGTTACCCAAAGAGATAGCACTTTGTTCTGTAAGATCAGCTAACAGTTTGGCCAGGTACTCGTCCTTAATTAACGATTCACGAAGGATGAGTGTCTTGGTCTGACCTTTTAACTCATCTTTTATTTTTCCCTTTTCCAATTTTTGCTTGAGCAAGATGAGCCTTATATCTGCCAATCTTGACTCATAAGCACTCATCTCGCCCTTTATCAAAGTGAAAAGCCATATTTTGATCTCCATTTTTGTTTTCTGGAGCAGCCGGTCAATATCAGATAATCTTGCATTAAATTCTGCTATCTTATTTACCTTACTGTTAACCTGTTTTTCCAATACGAGAATTCTGTTCCTCTTTTGAAAATCTTTCTTTTCCTCTTCGGCCTTCATTAAGTTCATTTTAGCAATTTCTAATTGTTTCCTGACAGCTTCCTCTGAACTAAGAGCACTTTGAATATCAGATTTTTTACTCTCTTCCACAAATAACCGAGCCCAGGTATTGGCTATCTCAGCAGCCTTTTCCGCGTTGTAATGTTCCACTCTTATCTGAATTAAATCGGTATTCTTTACAGCTTCTATTTCCACCATCTTTTCAAGCTCATCCGGGGACAAAATCTCACCCGAGAAGTTTCTAAGGTTAAGGGTGTTGATAATTTCTCTTTCGAGAGCAGGGGTTTTCAAAAGGGCAGCATAGGCATCAGGAGAAAGTGTTTTTGGCACCAGAGTCTGGAGGTTTATATATTCTTCAATGGTCATGCTTTTAGAGACAACAGCCGGGGTGAATTTAGGTACCAGCAAGATCGCCTTTGCCTGATAAACGGGCTTCAGGATAAAAAAATTTACTACTGTTGCACCTATTATTGCTCCCAGGGTGAGGCAAATAACAATCCACTTTTGCCTCAGGAGTACCTTGATATAGTCCCGAAGATCAATTTCCTCATATTCTTCGCTCAAATTTTTTCGCCTCATCAATAAAAATTATCAGAAAAAAGAGACTTTAATTTCTTTTTTAGTAGTTATATTAAGATAAATAATCATTCTTGTCAAGAAAAAACAGGATAATATATCTTTAAATCAGAAACTTTTGTTGGTAGCGTAGCTCTGGATCCAATTTTTCGGCTTCTTTCATTTTTAAACCCACACATTATTATAGAGCAAAAGCTTATTGCCAAGAAAATAATGTTGGGGCCTTCCCCCATGAAATTTTCATCACAGATTTTGACTTAGACCCCTAAAATTTTGACAAATCCAGAAATATTTCTAACATTTACAACAGAATAATAGAATCAACATACGCAGAAGGAGGAAATTAATATGAGAGTTGCCGAGCGCATAGAAATTGATCCAAAAGTTCTTCATGGGAAACCTCATATTGCAGGAACTCGGGTTCCTGTAGATATAATTCTGGGATTATTAGCAGATGGATTAACGGTGGAACAGATAATCCGAGATCATTATCCTCATATTAAAAAGGAGGATATTTTAGCCTGCATTAGATATGCCAAACAGATGATAGAAGAGGAAGAAATATATCCAGTGGAAATAGGAAAGTGAAATTAGTTTTTCTTGTTGACGAGTGTGTATCTAATCAAACAGTAATTTTCCTTGAAAAACTGGGATGTAATGTAACTAAGGTTCAAAATATAGGATTAGAAGGGAAAGAAGATGAGATAATTCTTAAATACGCTCAAGAAAGAAACCTTACCTTAGTTACCTATGACAGAGGATTTGGAAATATTAGAAAATACCCTCCCTCCACTCATAGCGGCATAATCATAATTAAAGTCTATAACCTTACCTCTCTTGAAAATTGCCACAAAGTGCTCGAAAAATTACTAGAAAAAGAAAAAAGATTTAAAGAAACTCTATTTGTTGTAGACGAGAAAAAGTATAGAAAAAGAGAAAAACCCTAAATTAAAAATTTAGTAAGTGGGTAGTACATTGACATTGATATTGACAGATGAGAACAATATGGTTAATGCCTAAATGAGCAGAGGAGCTTACAACTATGCTTACTTTTCATTTAGAAGAGTTAGCTTGCCATACATCAAAGTATGGTTATGTGAAGTTTCCGTTTTGGTCATCGACATCCACCTTACCAAATGCAAGATTTCTCTGAAAAAAGCGCATCGCATTTAGTTGACTTAGCAAGCATATCTCGTAAATTAAAAGTTGAAATAATGACCTTTGAAGAAACCCTAAAAATATTCCAGGTGGTCTTAATAATATGGGGACCTAAAAAAATGGTTCGTGAGCAACATGTTAAAACGACTTCGCCTAACAATGGATAAAAGGTTTCGCTACGCTTTACCCAAATTGCCTTCGGCAACTTCGTTTATCCACCAAACGTTATACGCCATTGCCTCGAAAAATACTATGGGGGTAAAAAATGAGAAACCTTAAAGCAAAAATGTTTAACAAGAAAGCAGCTGATGCGAAAAATAAACCCGATAAAACTATAGAGCTCATAGGATTAAAACAAGGGCAGACTATCGCTGATATAGGTGCAGGAGGAGGTTATTTTTCACTAAGATTTGCTGAAATAGTGGGTGAGAAAGGCAAAGTTTACGCTGTTGATACAAATCCAGGATTTTTACAATTTATCAAAAGTAAGGGTGAAGAAAATGGGTTGAACAATATAGTTACAATTTTAACCAAAGATAAACTGGATTTACCTGAAGAAAGCTTAGATTTCATATTTATGCGTAATGTGACCCACCATATACCAAACAGAATAGAGTATTTTAAGAATCTAAAACAGTTTTTGAAACCATATGGAAAGGTTATTATCATAGAATATAAAAAGGGTAAATTTTTCACATTCCGTGGGTTATTTGGACACCACGTTCCTAAAGAGACTCTCATTCAAGAAATGGAAGAAGCGGGATATAAATTGGAAAAAGCGCTTGATTTTTTACCAGAACAGCATTTCACGATTTACTTAAAAGGTGAGTAACTATGAAAAGAATGTTAGCAATGGCGTATAACAAACAGGTATCTGGTTTTGCTCACGCTCCGTCTAAATCCTCGCTCTGCTCGGACTTCAGATACCCGCAGAACGTTAGGCGAAATGCAAAAATATTTGATACTGGGTAAATGAAAAAAATAATGGGGGTTGAGAAATGAAGTTAAAAATTTTTGTTTTAATTGGTATTTTGATAGGAGTAGTAATTCCTTTTGATCAGGCTATTTCCGTTGAAAACAGGACGGAAAAACCTGAGGTCACGCTAATTTCTGTCTATGACAACTATCAGGTAGACCCAAAAATGAAGACTGCCTGGGGGTTTGGTACTATAATAAAAACTCCCAAGGAGTTGATATTATTTGATACTGGAGGAGACTCAGAAATTCTGCTTTTTAATATGGAAAAATTAGGCATAAAGCTCAGCTCAATTAAGAAAGTAGTCATCTCTCACATTCATGGTGACCATGTGGGAGGATTGGAAGGTTTTTTAGAGAAAAACAGTAATGTTGTAGTTTTCATTCCGAGTTCTTTCCCCAAATCCATTAAGGATATGATAACTGAAAAGGGAGCCAAATTTGGAGAAATTTCAGGAGCAAGAAAAATTTCTGATTTTGTCTACACCACAGGAGAACTTTATGGACCTCCAGAAGAGCAATCCTTGATTATTGATTCAAAAAGGGGATTAGTAGTTATTACCGGCTGTGCCCATCCCGGGATTGTGAATATTGTTAAAAAAGCCAAAGAGTTGATGAAAAGGGATAAAGTATACTTAGTTGTTGGAGGTTTTCATCATCCTCCAGTATCTTGTGTTAAAGAATTTAGAGAATTAAAAGTAGAAAAGGTTGCCCCATCTCACTGTACAGGTGACTTAATCAGAGAAGCTTTCCGGAAGGAATATAAGGAAAATTTTATTGAATATGGGGTAGGGAAAATAATCGAGGTTGAATAAAATGCGTCCTGAATTTGCACTTCACCTAACAGGGGATATAAAGCTTCAGCCTTCGGCTTTCGCCCAAATCCTCGCTACACCCGGACTTCTCATATCCGCAAAACGTATATGAAATTGGGGGCAAAGAATTTAAAGTACAAAGCCTAATAAAAATGTGAATATTATGATAATAACAATACAAAACCTGATTTATCTTTGCATAGGACTTTTCGCAGGTTTTATGAGCGGCATGTTTGGAATTGGCGGAGGAACTGTAAGAATACCCTTGCTTAATCTTGCAGGTTTGCCTTTATTAAGTGCCTTCGGAATTAATTTTCTTGTTATCCCTTTTTCATCATTAGTAGGTGCAATGAGTCAGAGAAAGAATATCGCGAGAAAGATAGTAACTTATGCGATTGTCGGAGGTGTCTTAGGAGAAATAATAGGGGCAACTTCCGTCGGATTTATTCCGACGCTAACCCTGGCAATTATCTTTGTCACCCTTTGTTTTATAGTGGCACTTGGCATTCATTCAGGTAAGATTATACCAAAGCTTGCCCAAAAAGTTAAACCTACTAAGAAAAATATCTTTATTTCTTCTTTTTTTGTAAGTTTTATAACTGGTTTAAGAGGTGGCAGTGGCGGTCAAATCTTTCCAGCCCTTTTTAAAAGTCTTGGTCTTGATACTCATCAAGCAATCGCCACTTCATTAACTGTATCAATTTTTACTGCCTTTGGTGCTATACCAATATACTGGCATCGCGGTAATATAATCTGGCTTCCAGCGTTATTCGTACTTATAGGATCAATGATTGGTGCAAGAATTGGAAGCAAAGTGTCATTAAAGACAAAGCCATTTTGGTTAGAAATTGGGCTCACAATACTCATTATATCCCTTGCTTTTATAACAATCTATAAGGCATTGTAATTAAAGGATGAACAAGAAATGAAAATCTTCTTTGCCCCTGACTCTGCAGTTGCTTCGCAACCTTTCCCTTCGGGCCATATGACAGCAGATAAAAGGTCCGCTACGCTTTACCCAAATTGCCTTCGGCAACTTCTTTTATCCGCATACCGTTATATGAAATCCGCTATTATTGCATAAAAGAGGTGAACAAAAATGATAAAAATTGCGCCAATCATTGTGGGAATAATCATTCTTCTAATAGTGTTATCTATCACCATCAGCACTATTATATTCAACCAAAAAGTAAAAAGTGAAGTGGAGGAGCTTTTTGAGAAAAATAAAGATGCTAAACCCAAAATCGTTGCGGAATCAGATATTGAAGAGTTACCTGAACCTGTTCAAAAATGGCTAAAGAACTCAAATGTTATAGGTAAGGAGAGAATATTTGCAGTTAGATTGAAACAACAAGGTTTGATAAGAACTAAAGAAGGACAACCATGGATGCCTGCTGAAGCAGAGCAGTATTTTACAATAGATGAACCGGGATTTATATGGAAAGTCAAGGTCAAAATGGCTCCACTTTTATATCTTGTCGGAAGAGACAAATATTATGAAGGCAAAGGAAACATGCTCATCAAATTTATGGCATTGATGACCGTTGTGAATGCCAGAGGAAAGGAAATAGATCAGGGAACGATGTTACGATACCTCGGTGAGACGGTGTGGTTTCCAACGGCAGCTTTGAGCAAGTACATAAAATGGGAAAGCATTGATTCAAATTCAGCTGAAGCAACTATGAGCTATAAGGGAGTAACAGCATCAGCGATATTTAAGTTTAAAGATAATGGCGAGGTTACCAGCTTTGTTTGCAAGAGATATATGAGGGTAAATGACCATTACAGCTTAGAGACTGTCTCTTATACACATCTCCGAGCCCACGAGACTAGGCATGATCTCGTATGCCGTCTTCTGCTTGAA
>CBFDTW010000036.1:0-13914 GCA_965613085.1 uncultured bacterium
GCTCTCTATTGTTTTAACGATTATTTCGTATTGTCTTTTTGGTAAAAGCAAGATCGAACGCCTCTGTTCAGCGACTAAAAACTAAAACTACTATAAGATAATATATTTTTTTCCAGCGGTCTTTAGCCATACTAACATGATGTTATAAGTCTTGGTTGGAATGCATAATTTTTAAGTTATTACAAGTATAAGAAACTATGTGTATGTAACTAAAGCTGATGGAACAAAACAAAAATTTCTTCAAAATTCTGCAAAGCCTCTCGGGAGAATACAAAAGAGAAATGGAAAAGGAACTAACCGAAAGAGTCATTAAAAAGAATGCAAACTATCTGGAACTGGTACAACACTTAATAGAAGAGGCTATTAAGAAAAAACAAATAAAACCGCTGGATGCAAGAAAACTGGCAGTCATACTGGTAGGGATAGTTCACAGTTTGACTATAAACTGGATATCCCAGGGTGAAAAATACCCTTTATTTGAGGACCATAGCCTGGCATGGGAGATTTTCTGGAATGGGGCAAGACTAAATTAATTTAAGATATAAGGGGGGGAGAGATGTTAAAACAGATCCTCAAGAAAAAAACAGCTATTTTTCTCATCCAGAGGTACGTGAGCAAGCTGGCTCACACTGTAAGTAAAGAAGATTTTTATTCCACCTTTGATGAGATCCTGGGCAGGCTGGAAGAACACTCCACTGGACAGAACAAAAACGCTGTAAAGGTTGTAAGAAAGGCTGCAAGAAATGGTCATCCTTATGTTGAACTTGCAAGATTACTTGTTCAAAAAAGATTATCAGAGACTACCCGAAAAAAATTGGTAGATACTTTCTTTGTTCCCTGGATATTTACTGACAAGATTAAACTTAGAAAGATGCTGGAAAAAGAAGGATTTGAAGCTCCGTGGTTTTTCGTTATCTCACCCTTAAAATACTGCGATCTTACCTGTCCTGGCTGCTATGCAAATGCGGATAAAGGTCAGGTATATCTCAGCTTTCAGCTTCTAAATCGCATAGTATCTGATGCTAAAAAACTGGGGATAAAATTCATCACCATCTCTGGAGGGGAACCTTTCATTTACTATGATAAGGAGGAGAAAAAAAACATTATAGATTTTTTCCGTGCCAATCCTGATATTTACTTTCAAGTTTATACCAATGGAACCTCTTTAATAGATAGAGATTTGGCTGAAAGGGAACTTGCCGGGAGAGTGAGAAAAAAAGATAAAAAAGCAATAGCCTCCCTTGAGAGAATAAGAAAAGCGGCCAGAAGAAACAAACGTCTTTATGGTAGAGAAAATATCGCTCCTGTACTGGCTAAATTAGGAAATGTAGCCCCGGCTATAAGTCAGGAAGGTTTCGAGGAAGAAACTGATAAAAGAAGAGGAGAAGGAATGTACCTTCTAATTCAAAATGCCAGAAAAAATCTAACATCTTTTGGAGTGCTTCATGGATTCAGTATTACCTATACCAGAGAAAATGCAGATGTCCTTACTCAGAAAAAACTTATAGATGAGATAATAAAGCAGGATGTGTCATTTGGATGGTATTTTATCTATATCCCTAAAGGAAGAAGCCCTAACATTCAGCTTATGCCAACCCCCGAGCAAAGAATCCGCTTGAGGGATTTTGTATGGGAGATGAGAAACAAAAAGCCAATATTTATAGGGGATTTTTGGAATGATGGTCCCTGGGTAGGGGGATGTATTGCTGGAGCAAGAAAATATTTCCATATAAGAGCAGATGGAAAAATAACCCCTTGTGTTTTCGCAGATTTCAGTATCGGGCATATCGACAGAGATTTTTACCAGAAGGGAAAATCCCTTAAAGATGTGATTCAACACCCGGCTTTCCGTTTTATAAGGGAAAAACAACTGGAGATAGACAACAAATGTACACCCTGCTGCATAATAGATAATCCTTCCATTTTGAGAGAGGCAGTAGAAAAATTTAATTTAGAGCCGGCTCTTCCCGGGGAAGAGGATATAGTTCGGGGAGAAACAGCTAAATTTCTGGACGAATATTCTGAGCAGATAAAAAAGGCAACTCAAACCTTCTGGGAAAATTTAAGAAAGGGCAAATTTGATACAGAGAATGTAAAATTAAGCAAAGTGATTGAAAATTATGAAAAGAGGAACAAAGATAGAGTCTACTTTGAGAACAAAGTATATTCTCAAACCCGTTAAAGGAACACCAGATGGATCTGAGCTATCTTGTGGGCTTTTTTCTTAAAAGTAGAATTAATCGAAAAGTTTTTTCCTATCTTGCCCGAAAGAATAAAGATGGCAGAAGTATACTTGAGGAGCTTTTCATTTTTTACGCCAATCAGCATCCCTTAAAAATAATTACCAAATTAAAACTTTTCCCTTTTTATCTTTTTTTTGAGATAGGAAGGATCATTCTGAACCAGACAAAAAAGGAGGCAAAAGAAAAACTTTCTGATCCCGTTTTTCAGCATGGAATTGCTCTTACTATGAGATCAGTAGGAAAATACGGGATGACAAAACCACAAATTTTCTCTGCACCTCCCGTTGTTGTATGGAATTTTACCAATAGGTGCAATCTAAAATGCAAACACTGTTACCAGGATGCGGGAAAACCTCTGGCACAGGAACTCAACCTTGATAAACGTCTTGATATAGTGGACCAGCTGGCAAGAGAAGATGTTTTCTCCATCGCTTACTCCGGCGGAGAACCTCTTATGGATAAAGATATATGGAAAGTCGCTGAAAGAGGAGCTAAACATAATCTCTATCAGTCAATAGCTACCAATGGAACTCTCATTACCCCTGAGGTCGCCAGGAGGATAGCTGATGCAGGAGTAAATTACGTTGAAATCAGCCTTGATTCAACCAGGCCCGAAGTTCATGACAGATTCAGGGGTGTTCCGGGGTTCTGGAAGAAGGCGGTAAAGGGAATAGAGAATGCGGTGGCTCAGGGAGGGTTTGAGGTAGGAATTGCCTCCACCATAACCCGCATTAATTTTGATGAACTGGAAGAGCTCATCCAATTTTCCAAAAATATCGGGGCAAGTAAATTCTATGCCTTTAACTTTATACCCACTGGAAGAGGAAAAAATATAGTAGATGTGGATTTAACCCCTGAACAGAGAGAAAAAATGCTTAATATTCTCTACGATCACTACGAGAAGGGAGATATAGTGTGTATGACCACCTCTCCTCAGTATGCCAGAGTCTGTATGATGAGGGGAAGTCTGGAAAAAGTTCCCACATCACATTATACTAATGCTAAAGGAAAAAAAGCTAAAATTTTAGCAGAATTCATCGGCGGATGCGGAGTAGGCAGAGCCTACTGTTCTATTCAACCAGATGGTATCGTAACTCCCTGTGTTTTTTTGCCTATTCCGGTGGGAGACCTGAAGGTTGAAGGCTTTAAAGAAATATGGGAAAATTCACCCATTTTAAAAGAACTCAGAAAAAGAGAGGATCTGCAAGAGCACTGTGGAATATGTGAGTATAGAGCAGTATGTGGAGGTTGCCGGGCAAGAGCGTATGGTTATTTTGGAAACTACAAGGCGCCTGATCCTGGATGTATAAATAACAGGGATATTTTTCTTAAACTAATTAAAAAGGAGGAGATAAAATTAACAGGCTCTTAAAAACAAAAATTATCACAACCGCTATCTGGATAGCAATCTTGTTAGCCGGTATAACAGGAGGTATACTCCTTTTTGGATTTTTTCTAACAATTCTTGCGGGAGCAGTTAGTATAGCATTTATTTTACTCATAGCTGGTGGTATCATTAGTGTAGTGGAGAGAATCTCAGAAAAGATTAAAAGGTAGATAAATTGTTTAACGTAAGATTTTGTCCATATTGCGGGGGGGAGTTAATAGATAAACTGGTGGAGAAAGAAAAAAGAAGACGCTTCGTTTGCAAAAATTGCAACCGTATTTGCTATCAAAATCCCATCCCTGTGGTAGTAGCAGTTTTAACCAGGCCGGATGAGAGAGTGGTTGGTCTTATAAAAAGGGCTATTCCACCACGAAAAGATGAGTGGGCTCTACCTGGGGGGTTTGTGGAACTGGATGAAAGCCCACAAGAAGCCGTTCTCCGGGAAATCAAAGAAGAAATAGGAGTCTGTGGAAAACTACAGGGTCTAATAGGTGTTCATACAGATAAAAGTGAGTTATATAAAAAAGTAATAGTAATTGGATACGAAGTAACTATTAACCAGTTAGCTTTCTGTCTGGGAGATGAAGTTAAGGAATTCAAATTTTTCCCCTTATCCAGTCATCCTCCATTAGCTTTTTCCTCTCATAGCAAGATTCTCCAGGATTTTGAGAAAACTTACAAAAATCCTATCCCTACCGTTGATGCCATAGTAGAGACTGAGGAGGGAATTATTCTGGTTAAAAGAAAAAATCCACCCTATGGGTGGGCTCTACCTGGGGGGTTTGTGGATTATGGAGAAACTCTGGAGGAGGCTATAAAAAGAGAAGTTAAAGAGGAAATCAACCTTGATGTAGATAACTTATATCAGTTTCACACCTATTCAAGCCCCGAAAGAGACCCACGCTTTCACACCATCTCTACTGTCTTTGTTATTAAGGCTAAGGGCAGGTTAAAAGCTGGAGATGATGCAGAAAAGGTAAAAGTTTTCTCCGAGGATAACCTCCCCACAAATATCGCCTTTGACCATGTTAAGATCATTAAAGATTACTTCCGGTTTAAAAGTGTAAAAAAATGAACAAAGTCGCTGTATATCCAGGAACCTTTGATCCTATCACCAATGGCCACATAGATATAATAAAAAGAAGTATACCTCTTTTTGATAAACTCATAGTAGCTGTGAATGATAACCCTAATCCTGCAAAACCTTATCTTTTCAGCGGTGCAGAAAGAGTGGAGATGGTTAAAAAAGTACTCTCCTTCTCTCAGAAAATTGAAGTAGAGAGTTTTAAAGGGCTTTTAGTCCAGTATGCAAAGAAAAAAGGGGCAAAATTTATTATCCGAGGCTTAAGAGCACTTTCTGATTTTGAATACGAATTCCAGATGTACCTTATGAATAAAAAATTAAATCCTGATCTGGAGATAATTTACTTTATGACCAGCCAAAAATACTCTCATCTTTCCTCGTCCATTATAAAAGAAATTGCCAAATTAGGAGGCAGTACTGTAAACTTTGTTCCTCCGATAGTGGAAAAAAAACTCCTAGAAAAATTTGGTTATTAGGAAAACGGAACTTTTAGTTCCTGAAAATTTCAGAGCAAAAGGTAAAACTTAGCAAACTCAAACCGCCCAAAAAGATTTTTTCGAGAAAGGAAGGAATTTGTTTGACAGGGGGAAAAAACTGATTATAATTAACTTCTTCCAGAATGAAGACTTTTAATTTCTCCGTGCATAATGATAGAGCACGGAGTTTTTTTCTAAAGAGGGAGGAAAAAGATGCTTGATAATTTTTTTACTCCTGAGTCTGTAGCTATTGTGGGAGTAAGTCTGGAGAAGGAAAAACTGGGAAATCAGATTTTAAAAAATATGCTTCAGGCAAATTTTAAAGGAAGTATTTTTCCTGTTAACAGAAAAGCAACTGCTTCCACTTATTTAAATGGTTTAAAGGTTTACCCCACCCTGGATGCGATACCAGAGAAAGTTGAGCTTTGTATTATTGTTGTTCCTTCTAAATTTGTGATTTCTATAATTGAGGATTGTGGAAAGAAGAAAATAAGTGCTGCTGCAATAATTACAGCTGGATTTAAAGAAACAGGAAAAGAAGGTGCCAAGTTAGAGGACAAACTTGTAAAAAAAGCAAAAAAGATGGGAGTAAGAATCCTGGGTCCCAACATTCTGGGAATAATTAACACTCACCACAATTTAAATGCTTCCTTTGCACCCACTTATCCTCCTTGTGGCAATATAGCCTTCATCTCTCAATCAGGTGCACTGGGATGCGCGGTCCTTGATCAATGTCATCAGGAAGGTGTGGGTCTATCTAAATTTATAAGTCTGGGCAACAAAGCTGACCTTGATGAGGTTGATTTTATTTCCTTTCTTAAAGACGACCCTCACACTCGGGTAATTATGGGTTACCTGGAAGGGATTCAAAGGGGAAGAGAATTTATAGAGGTGGCAAAAAAAGTAGTTGAGGAAAAGCCTGTTATTATGATAAAATCCGGCAGATCTAAAGCAGGTAGAAAAGCAGCATCTTCTCATACAGGGGCACTCTCTGGAGCTGATGAGGCCTACGATGTGGCATTTAAAGAAATAGGGATAATAAGAGCAAAAACAATAGCTGAAGCTTTTGAAATGGTAAGAGGATTTTCTTCTCAGCGACTTCCCAGAGGTAGAAAAGTCCTTTTAGTTACCAATGCAGGAGGAGCTGGAATTATGGCTACAGATGCTTGCGAGGATTATTCTATAGAGCTTGCATCTTTAAGTGAGGAGACAATCAAAAAATTAAAAGAAAAACTTCCTCCGGCAAGCTCAATTTCCAATCCCCTTGATATCCTTGGTGATGCTGAGCCTGATCGATTTAAGTTTGCTCTGGAAAATGTCTTGCCTGATCCAAATGTAGATGCTATACTTCTTCTGGTTACACCCCAGACAACTACTAAACCAGAAGAAACTGCTATGGTGGTAAAAAACTTGTGTAAGAGCAGCGAAAAACCTCTCTTAAGTTGCTTCATGGGAGGTAAGATAATAAACCCGGCTATCTCTATCCTCCACGAGGCAAAAATTCCCAACTACAAAGACCCTGACTCTGCAGTAAAGGTTTTACGGAGTATGATAGATTACGCTTTGAGGTGCAAAACAGAAGAGAAAAAGATAAAAACTTTTTCAGTTGAAAAATCTAAAGCTGAGAGCATACTAATTAAAGAAAAAAACGAAGGACACCTGGAAATAGGAGGAGCAAAAGCTCTCCAGGTAATGAATATATACGGTATTCCCACAGTAAAAAATTACCTTGTGCAGACTGTGGAAGAAGCCGTAAGAGTAGCAGAACAAATTGCAAAGCCTGTGGTTATGAAAATAGAATCTCCAGCAATTCTTCATAAATCCGACATAGGGGCAGTTAAAGTAGGTGTAATAAGTGAAGAAGTACCACAGGTTTTTCATAAGATAATGGAAAATGCCAGGAAAGCTTTGCAAGGAAAGAATGAGATAGATGGTATTTCTATCCAACCTATGATAAAAGAAGGGAAAGAGATTTTAATTGGAGCAATATATGACAGGACTTTTGGCCATCTTATAAGGTTTGGAATGGGGGGTAAATATGTGGAACTATTCCGTGACTTTGCCACCCGCCTTGTTCCTCTTTCTCCATCAAAAGTAGAAGAGATGATTCGGGAAACAAAGATAGCCTCAAAGCTTCTGCAGGGATTTAGAGATGAGCCAGCTTATGATATTGAGCTGGTAAAGGAGTCTTTGTTGAGATTATCCCAACTGGTTATAGACCTGCCCTGGATAGAAGAAATAGAGGCTAACCCTCTTGTCATCTGGGAAAAAGGGGGAGTAGTAATTGATGCCAGAATTAAAATTGGAAAGGAGAGTTAAATGGGGGTCCCAAAAAAGAAGACTACCCGATCCAGAAAGAAAAACAGGCAAGCACACCAGAAACTTAAATCACCAACAATTACCTTTTGTCCCCAGTGTAAAAGTCCAAAACTTCCTCATTTTGCCTGTCCGGCATGTGGATATTACAAAGGAGAAATAGTCCGAACAGGGAAAAAAGAAGGAAA
Source organism: uncultured bacterium (assembly GCA_965613085.1). Taxonomy (GTDB): domain Bacteria; phylum Aerophobota; class Aerophobia; order Aerophobales; family B3-G15; genus CBFDTW01. Next base: position 7,695 of record CBFDTW010000036.1, read on the forward strand.
ATGAAGATAGCCTTAGATGCTATGGGTGCTGAAAAGGGCATACTTACAGTGATCGAAGCATCTATTGCGGCCATAGAAGAGCTTTCTGATATTCAAATAATTCTCATAGGACAAGAAGAGAAAATCAAACAGGAAATTCAAAAGATGAATCTTCATCCGGTTCCTTTCTCCATACATCCAGCCCCTGAGGTCGTAAGTATGGATGATCCAGCCCTGGCTGCTCTAAAGGAAAAGAAAAATTCCTCTATTGCTGTAGGAATTGATCTTGTGAGGAAAGGGAAGGCAGATGCTTTCGTCAGTGCTGGAAATACAGGAGCAGTAATGGCTACAAGTCTTGTAAAGCTTGGGAAATTAAAAGGGGTCATTCGTCCCTGTCTTGCAGCAACCTTTCCTACATTCACCGGAAAAGGCGTAGTTCTTGTAGATGTAGGTGCAAACGTTGATTGTAAACCCAATCACCTGTTTCAATTTGCTCTTTTAGGTAGCATCTACGCCTATAAAGTCCTGAAGATAAAAACCCCCAGGGTTGCTCTTTTAAATATAGGCTCCGAGGAAAACAAGGGAAACGAGGTAGCAGTCCAGACCTTTAAAATGCTTAAGAGGTCTTCTTTGAATTTCGTTGGTAATATAGAAGGTAAAGATATAACAAGCGGGGAGGTGGAAGTAGTTGTGTGTGATGGGTTTATAGGCAATATTATTCTTAAATTTGCAGAAGGATTTGCCGCAACTACCCTTGCTATTATGGATAAACAGGTCAGAGAAAGTATCTGGGGAATGGGACACTTTCTCGCTGGCAGATGGCTAAATAAGATAAGGTCAACCTTGGATTATGCTGAATATGGGGGAGTTCCTCTTCTTGGAGTCAATGGTATATGCGTTATTGCCCATGGAGCCTCATCCAGTAAGGCTATAAAAAATGCAATAATAACAGGATACAGGTTTTCCCAATTGGGGATTAACCGGATCATAGAAAATGCATTAAAAGAAACAGAAGAAGGCGTAAAAAATGAAAGGCAAAAAAGCTAAAATAATCAGTACAGGCTCATACATCCCGGAAACAGTAATAACCAATGCAGACCTGGAAAAAATGGTGGACACCTCTGATGAGTGGATATCAACCAGGACGGGAATTAAGAAAAGACACATTGCAAAGAAAGAGGAGGCAGCTTCAGATCTTGCCTACTACGCCTCTTTAAAAGCTCTAAAAAAGGCCGGAATTTCTGCCAGAGACCTGGATATGATAATTGTAGCTACCATTACTCCGGATATGCTTTTTCCGGCAACCGCCTGTATCCTTCAGGATAGACTGGGAGCAAGAAAAGTACCTGCTTTTGACCTGGAAGCCGCCTGTTCTGGATTTTTATACGGAGTATCAATTGCCAGTCAGTTTATCCGTAGCGGTACCTGCGAGACCATTCTTGTTGTTGCCAGTGAAACTCTTTCCAAAATTATTGACTGGAGGGATCGAAACACCTGTGTTATATTCGCCGATGGAGCAGGAGCTGCCATAGTTCGTCCCTCCAGAGACACAAGCGGTATAATCTCCTTTTATATGGGTGCTGATGGAGGAGGAGCAGACCTCGTAGGAGTTCCCGCAGGTGGGTCCAGAATGCCAGCCAGTATAAAAACCGTTCAGGAACGTCAACACTACATGAAAATGAAAGGTAACGAACTTTTTAAAAGAGCTGTGAAGGTGATGATTGAAGCCGTAGATATGGCACTTAAGATGGGAAATCTAACCTACAGAGATATTGATTTTTTTATCCCTCATCAGGCAAATATAAGGATCATTCAGGCTGTAACTAAAAGGATTGATCTTCCCATGGAGAAAGTATACATAAACCTGCATGAGTGTGGAAATATGTCCGCTGCTTCTATAGCTGTTGCTCTGGACCAGGCACTTGATGAGGGGAAAATAAATAAAAAAGATAAGGTTTTACTTGCCTCTTTTGGAGGAGGGCTAACCTGGGCCTCTATGGTGATAGAATGGTAAAGCTCAATAAATTTCTGGTAAAAATACCGTTTAAACTAAGTTTTGTTTTTTTACTTTTACTTTTTACTGCTGCCAGTTGTGTCCAGGCAGATAGAATTTCTATTTTTTTACTTGGGGAGAACCTGTCCTTGATAAAACAGGAAAAAACCATCAGCTTAAACAAAGGAATAAACCGAATTACCTTCAGTCCGGTCAGCGAAGGGATAATTATAGAATCAATCTATCCTTATATTGAGGGATGTCAATTTTTAGAACAGAAATTTAGTCCACCTTCCACTCTCATCTGGAAAGTAAGCTCTGATCTGGAAGGTGAGGCAAATCTGGAACTTGCCTACCTTACCAGAGGGGTGGACTGGCGGGTTAACTACCAGATGCTGATTGATGCTGAGGAAAAAAATCTTTTTTTATCATCTTCTCTCACTGTAGAGAATAAAAAGGGGGCAAGCTGGTGGGATGTCGATCTGAACTTTATCAGAAGTATAAAATTTGAACAGCTAAAAGAAAGGGTGTATCTTGAAGAAAGTCCAGCTGAAACTACAGGCTTTGGTCACTCTCAGATTAAATACGAATTCAATGTTACAGTAAGAAAAGATAAAGAGCATATTATTTATCATCTAAATACACCCATAGATCTTTTAAAAACCGATATAAAAACTTTTCCCCTCTTTTCAATTTCTGATATCCCTGGAAAGAAAGTTTATCTTTTTGATGGAGAAAAATACGGAGATGAGGTCAGGGAGGAGATTTCTTTTAGAAACCCACTGGATGAGGCTTCTGATTTCTTTTTCCCCGAAGGTAATTTATATATATATAAAAATACTCCTGATGGTAAGAGAATTTATCTTGGTAGCCGAAAATTAAACCAGTTACCCCCGGGGGGAAAGGCCCGGATATATCTGGGACCGGCCAGAGGAATAACCGGTTATAGAATCCAGACTTTTTACAGAGAAATGGAACTTACTCCTGTGGAAAAAAAGGCTTATGAAAAAAATATGGCCAGGGAGTACGGATATCGGTTGATATTTTCAAATATGCGTTCTTATCCTGTTACAATTAAAGTAATAGAACATTTTTATGGTTTATGGAAAATCCTTGAGAGTGAACCTCAAAATTACGAGAAAACAAAAGAGGAAATCATCTATTACTTGGAAGTCCCTGCTAATAGCTATAGAGTAATAAATTACAGGGCTAAAATAATATAATATGGGAGATGTAATATGGCTTATTCTACAGAAAATATAAGAAACCTGGTTTTAGTAGGTCAACAAGGTTCAGGGAAAACCACACTTGTAGAGGCCATTTTATATCATGCAGGAGTGGTTGGTAAACCGGGAAGTATCAGGGAAGGAAGTACAGTATGCGACTATGACTGGCTGGAAAAAGAAAGGAGATTTACTATAAATCCCTCCTTAGCTTATATTACCTGGAAGGAAAAGAAAATCAATCTTATAGACACTCCTGGATTTCCAGACCTCATAGAAAAAGTTCGCCCTCTGCTTAAGGTAGTTGAAGGAACACTGATAGTTACTTCTCCGGATACTGTTGCCGGAAGTGAAATCCAGAAAGTATCAAGGTACCTGGAGGAAGAAAAACTTCCCTGCCTTATTTTTCTGAATAAGATAGAAAGTGAACAGCTTGACCTATCCAACATTTTTAATCAGATACAGCAACAACTAAATTTAAAACCTGTCGTATTAAATTATCCTTTGGTTAAAGACAAAAAAGTTGTGGGAGTTATAGATATTATTGAAATGAAAGGAAAAGTTTATACGCAGAAAAAAGTTGAAGAGGTTAATATTCCGGAGGAGCTGAAATCTGCAGTTAGCCAGTTAAAGGAAAAACTTATGGAAGCTGTTGCTGAGGTAAGTGATGAACTTCTGGAAAAATATCTTGAGGAAGGAGAACTTGATCCACAACAGATAAAGCAGGGACTAAAAGAGGGTGTTGCCAAAAGAGAGGTGGTTCCTCTTATAGTTGGTTCTGTTTTGCAGAATATAGGAATGGATATGCTTTTAGAGACACTGATTGAGTTTTTCCCTCCTCCTGCCTGGAGAAAAACTATAAAAGGTACCACCCCAGAAAAAGAGGAGGAAGAGGTCGAGATTAAAATTGACGCTCAACAACCTCTTTGTGCTCAGGTATTTTTCACCCTCTTTGAGCCTCACTTAGGCGAGATAAGCTTTATTAAAGTTTTCTCTGGAACATTATCGTCAGGAAGTAGTATATACAATGCAACCAGAGGAGAAGAGGAAAAAATTGGACAGATTTATCTTATGCGGGGAAATAAAAGAGAGGAGATTCCCCAGCTTGTTGCAGGAGATATAGGTGCTTTGACCAAACTTAAGAGTGCACAGATGGGTGATACATTTTGCAGCAGGACTAACCCTGTTATTCTACCCTGGGTAGAATTTTCCGAAACCAACACTTCTATTGCCCTGAAACCGAAAGATGAAAAAAATGAGCAAAGATTGAGTGTAGCTTTATCTCGTCTGGTAAAAGTAGATCCTCTCCTCAAAGTCGAGGTGGACAAAGAATCCGGACAGACTATTCTCTCCGGTATGGGAGAAGTTCACCTGGAGCTTGTTATCAACCGTATAAGCAAGGATTTTAATGTGGAGGTAGAAACCGAGGAACCCGAGATACCTTATAGAGAGACAATTACTACACAGGCAGAGGCTCAGGGCAAGTATAAAAGGCAATCCGGTGGAAGGGGACAGTACGGCGATGTCTGGCTCAGAATAAAACCTCTTGCCAGAGGAGAGGGTTTCAGGTTTGTAGATGAGATAAAAGGAGGAGTTGTGCCTGCTCGATTCATTCCTTCGGTGGAGAAAGGAATAAAGGAAGCCATGAAAAAAGGTAACCTGGCCCATTATCCTATGGTGGATATGGAGGTGACCCTGTTTGATGGTTCCTATCATCCTGTAGACTCCTCTGATATCGCCTTTCAAATTGCAGCCTCCATGGGATTAAGAAAAGCCGTAGATACAGCAGCTCCCGTTCTTCTGGAACCAATTATGGAACTTGAAGTGGAGGTTCCCAGTGAATGCCTGGGTGATGTTAATGGAGACTTAAGTTCTCGCAGAGGTAGAATTTTAGAGGTTCAACCTCTGGGGGGAAGAGAAAAAATCAGAGCTCAGGTTCCCATGGCAGAGCTACGGAATTACTCTACCACTCTTCGTTCTATAACTCAAGGAAGAGGAATATTTACCCAGAAATTCTCCCATTATGAAAGAGTTCCCGATGAGATAGCTCAGAGGATAATAGAAATTAGAAAACAAAAAAGGGAGGATGAGGGAGGAGGTAAAAAATGACCACAGCTCTGATAAGAAGATACCAGCAGCTTAGATGTGGCTACTTCAGATGGCGATATCAGGCATCTTTTGTATCTAAAATTTCTCTTTCTCTGGCTATGGCTTCCCTTACCGGATTAGCCGCACAGATGCGTTTTCCCCTGCCCTTCACACCTGTTCCTATTACAGGACAAACTATGGCGGTTCTTTTAAGTGGAGTCGTACTTGGAAGGAGGTATGGAGCTATATCACAACTTCTATATGTGGGAATGGGAGCTGCCGGTATTCCCTGGTTTGCGGGCTGGAGAGGGGGTATTTTACATCTTGCAGGTCCTACGGGAGGATACATAGTTGGTTTTATCATAGCTGCTTTTTTTATAGGACATTTTATCGATACCTATCCAAAACTCAGAAATTTTTTACCCGGTCTTTTATTGATGCTTGTTGCAAATTTTCTTCTTATCTATGGCCTCGGACTTTTCCAGCTATATCTGTGGTTATTTTTGGTTAAAGGAACTCCTGCAGGCATTTTTAAGCTCCTGATGATGGGAACAATACCATTTATACCCGGAGATATAATCAAGGCTGTAGGAGCCGCTGCCTTAATCAAAGGAATCACACCAAAGGTAGCCTACAGTAAACTTTCTAAAAATTTTTCCAGTAAACAATAGCGTCCTCTCCTGTGTCATGGTAATAATGAGGTCGAATGGCTACTTTCTTAAACCCAAAGCCCTCATAGAGATTTTGAGCAGCGTAATTGCTTTTTCTTACTTCCAGAGTTACTCTTTTTATTCCTCTTTTACGTACTTCTTCAAGAATATGGTTTAATAAAATTTTCCCCAATCCTCTTCTTCTGTAAAAAGGATGGATGGCAAATGTTACAAGACTGTCTCTTATACACATCTGACGCTGCCGACGACGGCTTAGGTGTAGATCT
>CBFDTW010000037.1:0-13895 GCA_965613085.1 uncultured bacterium
ATCTACACCTAAGCCTTCGTCGGCAGCGTCAGATGTGTATAAGAGACAGACTTTTCTTTATTTTGGTAATATAAAAGCCCGAGAAAAAATTCACGAATGCAAAATGGACAAAGAAAAAATAAAAAAAGCGGTGAGGCTTTTTCTGGAAGGTATAGGTGAGAACCCTGAGAGAGAGGGAATTAAAGATACCCCGGCAAGAGTAGCCCGCATGTGTGAGGAAATTTTCTGGGGGACCGAAGAAAAAGCAAGGTCAACTCTTGCTATCTTGAAAGAAGAAAAACATGATGAAATAATCCTTTTAAAAGATATTCCCCTTTATTCTTTTTGTGAACATCATCTTCTTCCCTTTGTGGGTAAAGCTCATATTGCCTATATACCTAAAGGAGGCAGAGTAACAGGGCTAAGTAAGCTTGCCAGGGTGGTTGATATCCTCTGCAAGAAACTTCAGGTTCAGGAAAGATTAACCACTCAAATAGCCGATGTTATCAATGAGATTCTTCAACCCCGCGGAGTGATGGTAATAATTGAGGCAGAACATTTGTGTATGTCTATGAGGGGGGTAAAAAAACCGGGAACAGTTACCGTTACATCAGTTGTAAGAGGCATCTTTAGAGAAAATTCCGCGACCAGAGCAGAAGCAATAAGTTTAATTGAAAATACCAGAAAAACTCGACCATAGGAGGTTACCAATGCCTGTAAAGAAAAGATACCCTGTACCAAGTGATCTGGAAATTGCCCAAGAAGCTGAGCTAAGACCCATAACTGAAGTAGCAAAAGATGCAGGAATCCTGGAAGAAGAGCTTGAGCTTTACGGAAGGTACATAGCTAAAATTGATTATAACAAGATTCTGGAGAGACTAAAAGACAGGCCCGATGGCAAACTTATTACCGTTACCGCTATAACCCCTACCCCTCTGGGAGAAGGTAAAACAGTAACTGCTTTTGGGCTGGGTCAGGGATTATACAAATTAATGAAAAAGGAAGGCAAAAAAGTAATTAATACTTTCCGCGAGCCTTCTAAAGGACCGACTTTTGGAATAAAAGGGGGGGCAACTGGTGGCGGTTATTCCCAGGCACTTCCGATGGAGAATATAAATCTCCATTTTACAGGTGATATTCACGCTGTTGAAACTGCCCACAATCTCTGTGCTGCAGCTATAGATGCCAGTATCCTCCACAGGAACAAACTCAATATAGACCCATTAAATATTACCTGGACTTACTGTCAGGATTTAAACTCCCGTGCTTTAAGAGAAGTGGTTATAGGATTGGGTGGAAGAAAAAATGGGTATCCCCGCGTGGCCAACTTTGATATAACTGTAGCTACTGAAACTGCTGCTATTTTGGCCCTTGCTACCAGTCTCAAAGACCTCAGAGAAAGACTGGGAAGGGCAGTTGTGGGTTATACTTATGATAACAAACCCGTTACCTGTGAGGACCTTAAAGTAGCAGGAGCAATGACTGTTCTTCTCAGGGACGCTCTTAAACCGAACCTGGTTCAATCCACTGAAGGACACCCCATGATCTGTCATGGATTCCCCTTTGCCAACGTAGCTCACGGCAATAATTCTGTTATGGCTAATCTTGTAGCCCTTAAGTTAGCTGACTATGTGGTAACTGAAAGTGGATTTGGGGCTGATTGCGGCTTTACCAAGCTAATTGATGTAGCCTGCAGACAGAGTGGATTAAAAGTGGACTGTGCTGTCATCGTGGCCTCTATTAGAGCCTTAAAGGAGCATGGTGGTGCTTTTCATTTTCGTCCGGGGATGCCTTTATCCAAAGTGAAAGAGGCAATTGAAACAGAGAATCTTCCAGCGGTAGAAAAAGGATGTGAGAATCTGGCCCGGAACATTCAAATTGTAAAAATGTACGGTCTTCCAGCAGTAGTTGCTATTAACAGGTTTACCTCAGATACTGATAAAGAAATTGAGCTGGTAAGAAAGAAGGCCTTAGAAGCTGGAGCTGACGGTGTTGCTGTTTCAGAGGCCTGGGCAAAGGGAGGAGATGGAACACTTGATCTTGCCAGGGAGGTAATAAAAGCGGTAGAGAAACCTCATGAGATGAAGTTTCTCTTCCCGGACGATATCCCTATTAAAGAGAAAATCGAGACTATTGCTACCAAGGTTTATCTTGCCAATGGAGTGGAATACTCCCCTGAGGCTAACAGAAAAATAAAACTTTATACTGACCTGGGTTTCACTAAAATGACTATAAATGTAGCAAAAACCCACCTCTCACTTTCTCACAACCCTGACTGGAAGGGCGTGCCCCGGGATTACAAACTGCCGGTACGAGATATAAGAGCATCAGTTGGAGCTGGATTTTTCTATCCCATCTGTGGAGCCATGCAAACCATGCCAGGACTACCATCAAGGCCTGCTTTTGTCGATGTTGATATTGATCCAGAGACAGGAAAAACAAAAGGGTTATTTTAAGGAGGTGATAAATGCCTGCCAAAATTATAGACGGGAAAAAGATCGCCAACGAGATAAAAGAATACCTGCGAAAAGAGATCGAAGAGCTTAAGAAAAAGGGGAATCCTCCTTCTCTTTCCGCTATACAGGTAGGAGAGGATCCCGGATCTAAAGTTTACATCGGTGCCCAGAAAAAATCCTGTGAAAAGATGGGCATTGAATACAACCTGCACCAATTTGATGAAAAGGTGACTCAAAAGGAGATTGCTGATTTTATCAAGAAGCTAAACCAGGACCCCCGGGTAAGTGGAATAATCCTCCAGATGCCTCTTCCTGGCCATCTTGATGCCCGGCAGCTTCAGCAACTCATTGATCCTAAAAAAGATGCGGAAGGAGTATCTCCTGCCAACATGGGAATGGTGGTTTATGGCAAACCAATTCTTGGTCCCTGCACAGCTATGGCAATTATAGAGCTGGTTAAATCAACAGGAGTTGACCTTTACGGAAAAGAGGCTGTTATGGTGGGCCACAGTGATATAGTTGGAAAACCTACAGCTCTTCTTCTTCTGGATAAATTTGTAACAACTTCGGTATGTCATATTGCAACGGGAGAGAGAGGAACCTTACCCGATTATGTGAGAAAAGCGGAGATATTAATTGTAGCTGTGGGTAAGGCTAATTTAATAAAGGGAGAGTGGGTAAAGGAAGGAGCTATTGTTATTGATGTGGGAATTAACCGCGTGGAAGGAAAAATAGTCGGAGATGTGGAATTTGATGTTGCCAGGGAAAGAGCCTCTTATATTACCCCTGTACCCGGGGGAGTGGGCCCGGTAACAACAGCAATGCTCCTGCGTAACACAGTAGAGGCAGCGAAGCTACAACTTGAATAGATCCGATTTGCGGGTTAAGTGGTTATTAGTTGTTGGGTATTGGGTGGTGGGTGTTTGAGGGGAGAGTATATCTATAACCGCTCTCTGGATAGCAATATCCGGTTTTTCTCTGCCTTTTTTAATATAAAACTCTGTATCCAGTAGTCTTTCCTGGGCAAAAAGAAGCTGGGCCAAAGTGAATTTTTTACTTGTTTTTATATATTCTTTCGCTTTTTTTAAAAAAAAGTCCGAATAGCTGGTTTTCCCTTTAAAGATATACTTAGACGCACGAGAGGGGGTTACCTTTTCTCCTTCCAGCTTTAACCATAAAAGAATCCTCACTTCTCTTGTTAGCATAGCATTGATTGCCAGAGGTTCTTCTCCTTGCATAAAAAGTCTGTTCAAAAGATGGATTGCAAGAGATAGGTCCTTCTGCCTGAAAGCATAAAGAAAGTCAAAAATACTCTCCTGAGGATTTTCTCCGGCAAGCTGGATAACATGCAGCTCCTCAATGCACCCCTGGGGATGGACAAAACATATGAGTTTATCAATCTCACCCCGAAGAAGAAAAAGATTCCCACCACATCTTCTATACAGCTCTAAAGCAGCCTCATCAGTTATGGTTTTACCTTTCTCCTCCACTTCATTTTTTATCCACTCAATTGCTTCCATCTCCCTCAAAGGATAAAATATGACCAGCTTATCTTTTTCTTTAAAAAACTTATAAAGTCTGCTCTGCGGGTTGAACCTTTCTCCCACAAGCACCAGACAGGTAGAATTAACAGGGTTTTTAAGGTAATCCATGATTATTTTTTCATCCTTTAAGGTTAGTCTGTCTGCCTCCTCCACTACAAGAAGTTGCCACCTGTTATTAAAGGGTAGCTGGCAAGCTAACTCCAGAATTTCCCTTCCCGTATAAGATGTTGGAGTCAGCAGCTGATAATTAAAATCTTCATTACCAGAGATAAGCTCTGCTTTTAATTTTTGCAAAGCCTCTCTTTTTAAGTATCTCTCCTCACCCTCGAAAAGATAAAAGGGACTTATATTTTTTCTTTTTATCTGGGCTAAGAATTTTTTATAGGTCATTTTTGAAAAATTTATATCCAATTATTTTGTATATCAATTTAGCAACCAAAAAATCTGGAGCTACAATTCCTGGAATTGGGGAAAGCTCCACCACATCCACTCCTACTATTTTTTTGCAGCTGGCGGTATACCGGATAATCTCCAGAATTTTATGCCAGGTAAGTCCTCCTGGCTCCGGTGTCCCAACTGAAGGCATAATGGAAGGATCCAGCACATCCAGATCAATTGTAAGATAAACAACCTGAGAAAGCTTCTCATCCACAATTTCTTTCCACTTATCCGATTGCAAAATCTGAAGGGATGTCTGGTGTGGGATGTTGTTTTTCCTGAGATACAGGGCCTCCTCCTGCGATAAACTGCGTATTCCCAGCTGAGCGAAAGAAACTACATATTCGGCTACCCTCCTCATCACACAGGCATGATTGTAAAAAGAACCCTCATACCTATTTCTAAGGTCAGCATGGGCATCAAGTTGAAGAACAGAAACAGAAGGATACTTTTCACTAAAAGCTTTTACTATTCCTGGAGTTATACTGTGTTCCCCGCCTATAAAAACGTAAAATCTATCAGGGATGAGGTTTTCTTTAACATATTCGTAAATTTTTGTTAGTGTAGCCTTGGGGCCAGCTGATGAGCATTTTAAGGGAGGGAAAGTGCTAATTCCAACCCTGCAGGGTTGAGTAGATAACTCCTCATCCCAGAGTTCCAGATTTGCTGAGGCTTGAATAACCGCCAGAGGAGCCTCCTTTGTTCCACCTTTATAACTCACCGTAGCCTCATAGGGCACAGGGATAATTCTAACCAGTGATTTTTCCGGGTCCCTGAGATGGGGAGGAAGATCGGCAAAACTTAAAATATAAGGATTTTCAGGTGAAGATCGCATTTCATTCTCTGAATTCAATATTCTCCTCCATTTCAAATCGGGGAACAAAAGGTCTTTTAAGGCCCTTTTTTAAAAGTTGGGCAAGGCCTTCAACTAATAAGGGAAGGGCAACTGTAGCATCACAATAAAGGCTCACCTTTTTGGCCCGGGGTGCTATTTTTCCCCAGGATTGAGCCTCCTCCATCGTACAACCACTTAATCCACCCCAGTGAGGTACATCAGTGGTTATCTGAATGGCATAATAGTGGCCTTCTTTAGCTTTTCCCATACAGGACAAAGTAACCTGGGTTTGCTGGATAAAATTCTTAGGTGTCCCTCCGCCTATGTAAATTACCCCTGTCTTCTCCATTTTTCCAGCAAGATAGGCACTCTCATATACATCTTTTACCAGGTCAAATTTCAGGGGAATTCTTGCTGCAGCAAGGGCAATACCAATAGAAGAGTCTCCAATAGCAGGAGAGTAGACAGGGATCTTTTTTTGATAGGCTGAGGTGAGAATTCCTTTCTGGCTACCTTTTTTATCAAGGTATTCTCCAAGCAGGTATAAAAACTCCCGTGTGGTGTAAGAGCGGTCTTTGTCAAGACTCCTTGCAAATTGCTGAATAAACTCATCCGCATTCCGGAAACCTTCCTCAGGAGCCAGAGTGTCGTAAATTCTATCCATTCCTTCTTTTCTCAACTTCTCATCATCTACAAGAGGACTGGTTTGATAATGCATCTTGCCCAGACTCTCATAACAGTCATGAAAAAGATTCGCCCCGGTGGAGACAAGACAGTCAATGAGTCTTTTATCTATGAGATAAGATATCACCTTCCTCATTCCGGCAGGCACCATGGCTCCTGCCAGACCGAGAAAGATAAAGGTATTATCTTCTAACATTTGCCTCCATATTCTGAAGGATGTTCCAAGACTTCTTCCTTGAAAAGAAAGCTTTTCCATATCCTCCAGAATGGCTTCTATATTTTTTTCTCCACTAACTCCAAATGGTTTTACCGGATAATTTTTAAAATCCATTATCTTACTCTATAAAAACTGCTGCTGCTATCACAGTTGTCCACAGGCCCTTTCTATCCCCCAGTGCTGATTGGGTAATATTAGTTGTTTTAACTATCTCTCCACTTATCTTCCAGATTTCTTTCTTTTCATCATAACTTGAATCCGGGTCAAACTCCACTCCCAGAATAGTAGCCAGCATTGAAGCTGCCAGGTCTTCAGCATAATGCCCGGCTTTTTTTTCGGATTCACCAAAACTGTGATGCTCGGACAGGTAACCATACTGGTTTTTTCTACGAGGAATAGCAAGTCCTATGGAGGCAGCTATTAAACGGTGAGGCTCATTGGTAGCTTTTTCTGCCAGAACACAGTAAACTATCTGCCCGGGAGATAAAAGTTTTTTACCCTCACTTTTAGATATAATTTTACACCCGGGAGGATAGATGCTTGAGACTTTAACTATATTGTATTCGGCAAGACCGGCATTCCTCAAAGCATCTTCGAAAGAGGCCAGTTTTTCCCTGTGCTTGCCTACCCCTTTGGTCAGAAAAAGCTTGGTTGGATGTTTCATCTTGACCTCCCCCGCTTGCAAGTTCAGCTAATTTTTGCTTTATTATATTCAAACACGTCCAGTTGTCAAAGTAAAAATCAACACCATCCACTTCTCATTCGAGCCTGGAATAATATAATTAAAAAATAAAATATAATAATCGGGCCAGCTTTGGAGGTGAACCAATGAAGATAAAAATGATGAGCCGCTGGAATGCCTCTTGTGGCGTTTCAGCTCATGCAGAAATGGTAGGAAGGATATGGAGAAAAATGGGGCACGAGTTAAAAGTTCTTGCTCCCCTGGAGAATAATCTGTCCAGAACCGAAAAAGACGAGCCCTATGTTGTCCGATGTTATGAACTTAATGAAAAATGGAGTGGAAAGGAAAAACCACTTTTCAATCCTGTTCCATTTCTTGAAGATGATTTTGATGTCTTTGTTGTCCAGAACCTTGAAATGATGCCCCTGCAAGAGCTTTTAGAGATTTACCCTGTGATAAGAGAAAAGGCAAAAACAGTGCTGGTAGTCCATGAGGGTGGCCCACCTCAAAATCCCTATTTTTATAAGTTCGGATGGGATGCTGTTGTGTGTTTTGATGAAAGGTACAAAGATTGGCTTAAAAACATATATCCTGCACAGCAAATTAATATAATTCCTTATCCTTGTTATCCTTTAAAAAAAGGGGACAGGATTGAGGCAAGACAAAAGCTTAATCTTCCTCTTGATAAAAAGATAATTTTTAACTACGGCCTGGGGGTTTTCCGACACATACATCTGCTCCCCACAATAGAACGATTAAACAAAAAATACCCTCTTGTTCTCCTTACCTTAACCCATGTTGAAGACTGGTATGATCTGTTCTCTGCCCTTAAAGAAAGATACAAATTCATTGAATTAAGAAAAGGACCAATCTCTGTAAATGACCTTTATACCTATTTGCATGCCTCTGATGTTCTGCTCATCCATAAAGACCATGCTTCCTGTGTTGTTGTCTCATCAACTGCTTACCTTTGTATGGGAGCTGGCTGCCCATTGCTTGTATCCGATACTAACTTCTTTGAGACATTAAACGAGGAGGTTATCAAGTATAAAAATTTGCGTGAGTTAAGGTGCAGGTTGGAGGATATTTTTGAGAAAAGAACCAGTATCATTAACAGCCTTAAGGCAGCAGAAAAGTACGTCCAAAAATACTCAAGCTATGAAATCGGGAAAAAATTTATAGAGCTTTTTGCTTTACTTAAAACCAGTGTCAGGAAAGAGGTCTCTGTCTTGGACATTGGAGCTTTGTCAGAGGTGCCCTCACCTGAGCCAAAGATAGCTGTTGTTAAGAGTCCAGCTGCTTATTCCAATCTACAAAACCCAGCTCTGGATGAGAGAAATCTCAAATCAGCTTAAGATGATGGTTGGTCCTTTTATCGATTATGAACATAACCCTGTTCTTGAGCCAGGGTCAGGTTTTTATTCCAGAGGTGCCTATAATCCTGCGGTTATAAAAGAGGGTGAGATTTATTTTATGCTTTATCGAGCAGAAAGTACAAAAGAGAAACTAACCGGCAAAATAGGGCTTGCCAGCTCCCGGGATGGGTTTAATTTTACCCCTCATCCTGAGCCTGTGCTGGTACCAGATCGAGAATTTGATAGATTTGGCTGCGAGGATCCGAGACTGGTAAAAATTAAAGATACCTTTTACCTTACTTATGTCGGTAATCCGGGAAAATATGAGACAGGCAACATATGTCTTGCTACCTCCCGGGATCTTTTTCACTGGGAAAAACATGGCTCGATTCTTAGACCTCAAAGCAAGTGGGATAAAGGTCAGATAAAAGCTGGTGCTATTTTGCCAGAAAAAATAAATGGAAAATACTTCATGTATTTTATGGGGGAAAAGGAGCCCTGGAAAACGGCAATAGGCATTGCTACATCCACTGACCTTTTGCACTGGGAGGAGCTTTTGGATGAGCCTGTAGTCTGTCCAAGAAAAGGTTACTTTGATGAAAAAGGCGTGGAGCCGGGTCCCCCTCCACTGCTCACTGAAGAGGGAATCTGGCTTATTTATTCTGGATGGGGAAATGACCATATTTATAAAGCTGGAGCAATACTTTTCTCCAGAGATGACCCATCCAGGATAATAGAAAGATCAGATGAGCCCGTTCTGGTGCCAGCTAAGAAGTGGGGCAAAATTTTTGGAGAAATTCCAGACCATACAGTCCCGGAGGGACTTGTTGTAGAGGAAAATCACTGGCTCCTCTATTACGGAGCTGCAGATAGGGTATGTTGTGTTGCTTTGTGGGAGGCAAAAAAATGAAAATAGCAATGATGAGTGCCTGGAATACCGACTCAGGAGTGGCAGTTCACGCAGAGCCAATAGGGAAGGCCTGGATTGAAATGGGTCACAGGCTTGTTGTCTTCAGCTTTATTAAAGATGACTTTCACGGTGAGGGGTTCACCGGTGAGGATGAGAAATTTGTCATCAGATGTTTCGGAACAGATTCCGGAACAAAGTTTCTCGATCCAAGACCCATCCTTTCCCTGGACTATGACATTTTTGTGGTCCAGGATATAGGTGTTTTGCCCAAAGAAAACCTTGCAAAAATATTCAATCTCATAAGAAAAAAGGCACCAACAATCCATATAGTCCATGAAAATACTCTTCCCAAAGATCCGGCATTTTATCAGTTTGACTGGGATGCTGTGGTTTATTTTGACAGACGACAGGAATTTTTAAAAAAAGTCTATAAAGATGCCTGCTATATACCTTTTCCCTGTTTTCCTGTAAGATCAGGAAACAAGTTTGAGGCAAGAGAAAAATTGCAGCTTCCCCTTGAAAAAAAGATAGTTCTGTTTTTCTGTCAGAGAGGCTACTCTCTTTATCTTCCCGAAAGAGATAAGCGGTTAAGTGATGTTTTGTTTCTAATACTGGGGCCACCAGAAATGGACATCATGGAAAGATTCTCTCCCGATCCCAATATAATTATAAGAGAGGAAAAGGTTCTTACCAAACAGAGGTTTGACCTTTATCTTTTTGCCTGTGATGCGGTAGTACTCCATAAATTTCGAAGCAGATATGAAGCTGTTGTCTCAAGCACAACTTTCCAGGCTCTGGGAACCGGTTGTCCTCTACTTGTACCGAGACATTCAGATTTTTTCCGTCCTTTTTCTGCAGAGGTTTTAAAGTATGCGGATAGAGAAGAGCTGACAGATAACCTGGCTGCTATTCTTGAAGAAAAAGAGAAAAATAAAAAACTCAAAGAGGCAGCTTTTCGCTTTGCAAAAAAATATTCTGGAGAAAATATAGCAAGAGAATACCTTAATCTTTTTGAGAAAACACAAAAACATTAAAACAAAAAAGCAAAGTTAACTCCAATTTCGGGAAAAACCGGAGAAGATACCCTTGACAGCTGCTGGAGAATAAATTATAATTGAACAGTTGAGCAACCTTAACAAATAAGGAGAAACTGGAAGCTGGATAAACTGGACTTTAAATTAAAAAATGAGGATATCTGTGAGGTTGAATTTGTAGATGAAGAGAAGGTAAAAGCTGTAAAAAAGCTTCTGCCTTCTGAAAAAGACATTTTTGCTCTGGCAGAAACATTTAAAGCTCTGGCTGATCCTACCAGAGTGAAGATAATATTTTCTCTATCTAAAAAAGAGCTCTGCGTGCATGATCTTGCCAGTCTTCTGGGGATGAGTTTATCAGCAATTTCTCACCAGTTAAGAATTTTGAGAAACATGAAACTGGTGAAATTTCGCAAACAGGGCAAGATGGTTTACTACTGCCTGGATGATGAACATATTGAGAATCTATTTAATCAGGGACTTGAACACGTTCAGGAATAATTTTTTTTAAAATCTTAATTGAACAGTTGAGCAATTATTCTACTTAATAAGGAGGTTACCCGTGTCTTATCAACAGGACAGGACAAAGTGCGGTATCTGGTTGCTATTGATTATAGTAAGCTCGGCCTGTTTACTTATAGCAGGTATTACCCTTGAGTTTATCCTGAGGTATAAAATACCGGCACAGATAATGTTCCTGGGTGTAGTGGCTATTTCAGGCCACAGGATAATTAGGGGAGGCCTGCTATCTTTGATGAAAAAAAGAATTGGTATAAATCTTCTTATAACTATTGCTGCAGCAGGAGCCTTTCTCATAGGTCATGGAGAGGAAGGAGCAGCAGTTATGTTTTTATTCTTTATAGCAGAATCTCTTGAGGATTATGCCGAAAATAGAACCAGAAAATCAATTGCCTCTTTAATCAAAACAGCCCCGGAGATGGCAAGAGTTAAAGAAAACGGGAAAGAAAAACAAATAGAAGTTGAAAAAGTTAAAGTGGGAAGTATTGTCGTTGTAAGGCCAGGAGACAAAGTACCTCTTGACGGAATCATAATATCTGGTTCATCCAGTATAGATCAGGCAGCTATTACTGGAGAAAGTATACCGGTCTTTAAAAAGGAGGGGGATGAGGTTTTTGCAGGAACGATCAACCAGGAAGGCTATCTGGAAGTTAAAGTGACAAAACCATCCAGCAAGACAACTCTTGCTAAGATAGTGAAGCTGGTAGAGGAAGCAAGAGAACAAAAATCGGCTACAGAAAAATTTATTGACCGTTTTGCCAGATTTTACACCCCTGCGGTGATACTGTTTGCCTTAGCTGTGGCTACAGTGCCTATTCTTTTTTTCGGCCTGCCAGCCAGTCCCTGGATTTACAGAGCGCTTGTACTCCTTGTTGTCTCCTGTCCCTGCGCTCTTGCCATTTCAACACCGGTATCAATGATCTCAGGAATAACCAGTGCAGCAAGGCATGGTGTCTTAATTAAAGGGGGAGGCTATGTCGAAGAGATAAGAAGGGCAAAGGTGATAGCTTTCGACAAAACAGGGACATTAACTCTGGGAAAACCAGAGGTGATAGAAATTACCGGTTTAAATGGATATTCCCCAAAAAAAGTTTTGGAAATTGCAGCCTCTCTGGAATCATTATCCAACCATCCTATAGCTCAGGCTATTGTAAGAAAAGCAAGAGAGAAAAGGATTGGATTAATAGCCGTCAAAAACTTCAAGTCAACTGCTGGCAAAGGAATAGAGGGGAAAATCGGGGAGGAAAATTACTATGCGGGAAACAAAACTTTTTTCTTAGAGAACGGCATCAACTTACCAGAAGAGATTGAAAAACTGGAAAATGAAGGGAAGACCGTTATCCTCGTTGGGAATACTCAGCGCATTTTTGGAACTATAACCCTTATGGATGAGATTAAACCGGAGGCGGCTAAATTGATGAAGAAGTTAAAGAAAAAAGGGATAAGAACAGTAATGCTCACCGGTGATAATAAACCGGTTGCCCGTGCTGTAGCCCGTAAAATAGGAATTGATACCTGCTATGCCCAGCTTCTTCCCCAGGATAAAGTGAAGATAATCGATAAGCTTTTAAAAAAATTTAAGCATGTCATAATGGTGGGAGATGGGGTTAACGATGCCCCAGCTCTGGCTAAAGCTTGTGTGGGAATTGCCATGGGAGCAGCCGGCTCTGATGCAGCCATTGAAACAGCAGATGTTGCCCTTATGCAGGATGATCTATCCAAGGTTAACTATCTCATTGACCTCAGCAGAAAAACCATGAGGGTGGTAAAACAAAATGTGCTTGCCTCCATCCTCGTCAAGGGAAGCTTTGCCGTCCTTACCTTCCCGGGAATAATAACCCTCTGGCTTGCCGTAGCTGTAGGAGATATGGGACTCAGTCTGGGAGTGATACTTAATGCCCTGAGGATAGGCAGGACAATCAAAAAGCAAAAAATTAGCCCTGGTTAAGGTTTAACTGCACGAAGGTTTATACTTACAACAGATTCTGCAATATTTTTTGCCTCTTCAGACGAAAGACCTGTGCAATTGATGGCTGCCTTTGCTGTAGGGTCATTGAGCATGCACTCAAGAGGAAAAGGTGTCTCATCTACTATTTTAATATCTTTAAATCCTGCCTCTTCTATTAATCTTATATACCTGTCCTTCATTATCGCACCGGAGAGACACCCAACATAGGCTTCAATGCTATTTTTTATAAACTCTGGTAGCTCCTTCACCAGGACTATATCGGAAATCATCAACCTCCCACCGGGCTTTAATACCCTGAATGCTTCTTTGAAAACCCTTGCTTTATCAGTAGATAGGTTAATCACACAATTTGAAATGACCACATCAATAAAGCTGTTAGCAACAGGCAGATTTTCAATCTCCCCCAGCCTGAACTCTACATTCCTGTAGCCACCCTTTCTGGCATTTTCTCTTGCTTTATCTATCATCTCCGGTGTCATATCAACACCGATAACTTTTCCTCTCTCGCCCACCCTTCTCGCAGCAAGAAAACAGTCAAATCCACCACCTGAGCCCAAGTCAAGGACAACCTCTCCTTCCCTCAAGGAAGCCAGAGCTACAGGATTACCGCATCCAAGACCGAGGTTGGAGTCTTCAGGAACTTCTTTTAACTCTTCCTCAGAATAACCTATCTTCTTGCTTATTTTCTCCTGCAGGTTAGAACCACCACAGCAGCTTACAGAGCTACAACAGGAATCCACCTGTTTGGCAATCTTAGCATAACCTTCCCTTACAGCTTTTTTAATTTTTTCTTCTTTCATTCAGGCTATCTCCTATAGACTCATAAAGTTTTTGAAGAAGCATTTTAAGCTTTACAAGTTCTTCACTGGTAATTCCAGGGCAACAGTTAACAAAAATATCCTCGGTACTGGATAGCTCTTTTATTAACTTTTTGCCTCTGTCAGTAATTTCCACAATCAAGCTTCTTCTGTCACGAGGATTCCGGGCTCTCCTCACCAGCCTTTTTCTTTCCATAGTATCAACAATCTCCGTAATTGTACTCCTCGTACAACATAAACTCTCGGCAAGCCGAAAGTGGGGCTGGCTGTTCTCCTGAGACAGGGAACGTAGAATAAAGTATTGGGAAGGAGTCAAATTAAACCTCAGGGTTATCTTGCGGTTTAAATCTTTTATTTTTTTCTCAATTTTGTGAATAAACTCAAAACTCTCCCTTAAAAGATCAGAATCTTTTGAGCAGTTCATAGACTTTTCTCCAGAAACTGAAATATTCATATTC
>CBFDTW010000038.1:0-13535 GCA_965613085.1 uncultured bacterium
GGATTAAGGAAAAAGAGGGAAAGAGTTATTATTCCTCTGGCAGGGAGAAGGTCGTTATTGACAGGCTCCTGAGTTTGAACAAAGGACCTTTGCCTGACAGGGAGTTGAAAGAGATTATCAAGGCTATTCTCAACTCCTTTTTATCTCTTCAGAGAAGATTAAGGATTGTTTATCTTGGCCCTCCTGCTACCTTTACCCATCTTGCAGCTATCAGGAATTTTGGCCAGAGTGCGGAGTATATCCCGGTAAAAAATATACCCGAGATTTTTATCATGGTGGAAAAAGGTAAATCCGATTACGGTGTGGTTCCAGTGGAAAATTCCACGGAAGGAGTGGTTTCTCATACTCTTGATATGTTTCTTGATTCAGATTTGAAAATATGTGCCGAGATAATCCTTGAGATAGCTCACCACCTTCTGGGTAAAGGAAAACTGGAGAATGCAAAGAAGGTTTACTCCCACCCTCAGGCTATAGCCCAGTGCAGGGTATGGCTCGAGCAAAACCTGCCTCTTGCAAAGATCTGTGAGACTGAAAGTACAGCACAGGCTGCCCAGCTTGCTTCTCGGGAAGAGGATGCCTGTGCTATTGCTTCTGAGGTGGCCGCAGCACTTTACGGTTTGAGCATCCTTGAGTATCATATAGAGGATTCTCCACATAACTACACACGTTTTCTGGTGATTGGAAGGGATTTTGCTGAGAGGAGTGGAGAGGATAAAACCTCCATCCTCTTTTCCATTAAAGACAGGGTGGGAGCCTTATACGATATGCTTGCCCCCTTTAGAAAATACGGGATTAATCTGACCAAGATAGAGTCTCGCCCCACAAAAAGAAAAGCCTGGGAGTATGTATTTTTTGTGGACTTTACTGGACACAAAGACGATGAGGCAGTTAAAAAGGCCCTGTCCGAGCTGGAGAAGGAGTGTCTATTTTTAAAGATTCTGGGCTCTTATCCTAAAGGAGAAGAATAAGAGGTGAGTTAAAATGGTTATAACTTTAAAACCGGGAACAACAGAGAAGGGAATTCAAGATGTGGTGAATAAGATAAAAGAGCTGGGATTTACTCCTCATATATCAAGGGGTAAGGAAAGAACGATAATAGGGGTGATAGGGGAAAATGCTATAAGGACCCGTCACATATTTGAGGCTATGTTTATTGTGGAATCGGTTACTCCTATATCCAAGCCTTATAAACTGGTTAGCAAGGAGTTCAGGAAAGATGATACTCTGGTGAAGGTTAAAGATGTTGTTATAGGCGGGGGTAGGGTAGTTGTTATGGCAGGTCCCTGCTCCGTAGAAGGCAGGGAAGTTCTTTTAGAGACCGCCCGGCTGGTTAAACAGGAGGGAGCCTGTATTTTGAGAGGAGGGGCTTTCAAGCCCCGCACATCCCCTTATTCCTTTCAGGGATTGGGTGAGGAGGGTTTAAAGTATCTTGCCGAGGTATCCAGGATTACAGGGCTTCCTGTTGTCACCGAGGCAATGGATCCAAGGCAGCTTGAGCTTGTTTCCTCTTGTGCGGATATAATTCAGATCGGGGCAAGAAATATGCAGAATTTTGATCTTTTGAAGGAGGTGGGAAAACTCAAAAAGCCGGTTTTGTTGAAAAGAGGAATGGCAGCAACCCTGAAAGAGTTTCTCATGTCTGCTGAGTATATCGTATCAAGTGGCAATTATAATGTTATTCTCTGTGAAAGGGGCATAAGAACCTTTGAGGATTCCACGCGTTTTACCCTTGATTTAAACTCAGTAGCCTTGATTGAACTTTTATCCCATCTTCCGGTGATAGTGGACCCCAGTCATGGAACCGGAAATAGAGACCTTGTACTTCCTTTATCCAGAGCAGCGGTTGCTGCCGGTGCTGATGGTCTTCTGATAGAAGTTCATCCAAGGCCGGAGGAGGCTCTCTCCGACGGGTTTCAGTCCCTTACCTTTGAAGGATTTAAGCAGCTTATGTGTGAGGTGAGGAAGGTAGTCTCTGCCATAGGAAGGGAAATTTAAAAATGGAAGATGCTGAGGCTGATTTTTTAGTCATCCGGCCCTGCCGTTTTCTGCGGGGAAAGGTGGATCTTCCGGGAGATAAGTCCATCTCTCACAGAGCAATAATTTTATCCTCCATTGCAGAAGGTGTATCTTCTATTAAGGGAGCTCAAAGGGGGAAGGACCTTATTGCAACTTTAAGTTGTATGCAAAGCCTGGGAGTAAAGATAAAACAGGAGAAGGAAAATATAACTGTTGAGGGAAAAGGTTTAAAGGGACTGAGAGAACCTGAGAATGTGCTGGATTGCCAGAATTCCGGAACAACCATGAGAATCCTTGCCGGGGTTCTGGCAGGTCAGGATTTTTATTCAGTCCTTACCGGAGACTTGTCCTTAAGAAAAAGACCCATGCAAAGGATTGTTCAGCCTCTTTGCAAGATGGGAGCAAAGATCTGGGCAAGAAATGGATGCTTTGCCCCTTTAAGCATTAGAGGAGGAAAATTGCAGGGGATGAGGCATGAGCTGCCTGTAGCCTCTGCTCAGGTTAAATCCTGTCTTTTGCTTGCGGGCTTATATGCAGAAGGTGTAACCAGGGTTAAAGAACCTTATCTCTCAAGGGACCATACCGAGCGAATGTTAACTTACATGGGAGCAAAAATAGATGTGGATACCTCAGGAATAGCTATTCAGGGAGGCCAGAAACTTAGAGCAGGCTCTCTTTTTGTTCCAAAGGATATATCAGCTGCTGCCTTCTTTATTGCAGGAGCAGTGGTTCTTGAGGGTTCCCGGGTGAGGTTTGAAGGAGTGGGAGTTAACCGGACCCGGTGTGGATTTCTGGAGGCTCTTTGCAGTATGGGGGCAAAGGTAAAAATATATAACCGCAGACTTGTGTGTGGTGAGGAAGTTGCCGATGTGGAGGTAGAAGGTGGGGCAAAACTTGAGGGAGTTAAAGTGGGAAAGGATAAGATTCCTCAGCTTCTTGATGAGATTCCCGCTCTTGCTGTTGTGGCCTGTTTTGCCACAGGCAAAACTTTAATTGAGGGTGCAAGAGAGTTAAGAATTAAAGAGACAGACCGCATAAGGGCTCTTTGCAAGGAGCTTACCAGAATGGGTGCCAGTGTGGAGGAGAGAGAGGATGGAATGTTAATCTGTGGTGGAAGCAGGCTAAAAGGGACTGAGGTTAATAGCTGGGGCGATCACAGGATAGCAATGGCTCTTGCTATAGCAGGACTTTGCGCAGAAGGGGAAACTATAATTAATAATGCCCGATGCATAGATGTATCCTTCCCTGGTTTTCATAAAGTGCTGCATGAGGTTGCCGCTGGTTAAAAAAAGATATTTTTTGATAATTTTTCTGGCTCTGCTGGTGACTGGCAAATATTTAGTCTTTCCACCGGGAGAATATTACCCTGCGGAGGGGGAAAGGCAGAGAGCTCTTTTTTCCTTATCTCAGGTGGTGAGTTTTCTCTCTAAGGAGAGTCCCCGGGGAGCAGCTCTTGCCGGAGGAGCGGTTATTTTTGGGTTTAAAGAGGTTGCTTCGGATTTTTTATTTCTTCAGTCAATTCAGATTTTTGGTGACTGGGAGCTGGGAAGAAAGGAAAAATTCAAAAGGGTTTATCCTGTTTTGCAAACCATCACTCTTATATCTCCCCATTTTGTTCCCGCTTATTCCTTTGGAGCTTTAGTCCTGGAGGAGTTGGGATATGTAGATGAGGCGGTGGATCTTTTAAACAAAGGTATAGCTTTCAATCCCCGGGCTTTTGAACTCTGGCTTTACCGGGACTTTAGCATTCGTCTTTTTAGAACCAGAGAGTATAAAAAAGCTATTGAGGGGATAAAAACCGCCCTCAGGATAGAAGGCCATCCTCCTGTACTGGAAAGAATCCTTGCCTATGCCTATGAGAAAGATGGTCAGATTGAGGAGGCAATCAGGCAGTGGGAAAGAATTTATACTTCAACGAAAGATCCTGCTATAAAAAAGATCTGCGAAAGACATTTAAAGAAGTTAAAGGGTAAAAGGTAAAATGGAGCTTATAAAAGATATATCCATGATGCAAAACCGCTGCAGGGAGGAGAAATTAAAGGGAAGAAAAATCGGTTTTGTTCCTACCATGGGAGCTTTGCATAAAGGACACCTTGCCCTTATTCAGAAAGCAAGGGAGGATTGTGATTTTGTGGTGGTAAGTATTTTTGTTAATCCCACTCAATTTGGAGCAGGGGAGGATTTTGAAAGATATCCAAGGGACCTATCAAAGGACCTGAGGCTCTGTGAAGAAGAAGGAGTGGATGTTGTTTTTGCTCCCTCTGTGCAGGATATGTATCCTGAGGATTTTTCCACCTGGGTGGAGGTGAAAGGAAGGCTTACCGAAACTCTCGAGGGCTCATTCCGTCCCGGTCATTTTCGAGGGGTAACTACCGTTGTTGCCAAACTTTTTAACATTGTCAGCCCTGATGTTAGCTATTTCGGGAGAAAGGATTATCAGCAGGCCCTTATTGTTAAAAAGATGGTAAGGGAACTTAATATCGCAACACAGATTGTGCTTTTGCCCACAGTCAGAGAAGAAGATGGACTTGCTTCAAGTTCGAGAAATAAATATTTAAGCGATGAGGAGAGAAAAAAGGCAAGGGTTTTGTACAGGTCGCTTTTAAGAGCAAAGACAGAAATTGAGGATGGAGAGGATAACCCCTCCCGTATAATATCTTCCATGGAGGATTTAATCCGGGAGGAGGGTCCCCTGAGGATAGATTACATTGCCATAGTTGACCCGGATACCTTAGAGCCTGTTGAAAGGATAGAAGGAAAAGTTTTAATAGCAATAGCAGCCCAGGTCGGGAAAACAAGGCTGATTGATAATATAATAGCTTAAGGAGTTGGGCTTGTTAAAGATTATGCTATCGGCAACGGAGGTTTCAGGAGACCTGCACGGGGCAAATCTTGTCAGAGCCATAAAAAAAATCTGTCCGGAGTGTGAATTCTTAGGCGTTGGTGGGGAGAGGATGAGAGAGGAGGGTGTAGATGTAAGGATTTTCAGCACCCATCTTGGAACAGTGGGAGTTGTGGAGGGGGTAAAGTTTTACCCTTCCTTTTTAAGGATAATATCAGAAGTTAAAAGGCTGCTTAAAGAGGAAAAGCCTGACCTTCTTGTTCTCATAGATTCACGGGATTTTAACCTTAAGCTTATACCTCTGGCAGAGAGGTTAAAGGTCCCCACTGTTTATTATGTTGCCCCTCCGGTATGGGCCTGGCCTGACTGGAAAATGAAAAAAATGTCAAGGAAAATTAACAAAATTATTGCTATATTCCCCTTTGAGGAAAAGATTTATAAAAAAGCAGGGGCAGATGTTGTCTGGGTGGGACATCCCCTGCTGGATGTGGTAAAACCTGCTCTGGATAAAAAAGAAGCCTTCAAAAAATTTTCCCTTGACCCCTCCCGTCCAGTAATTGGTCTTTTGCCGGGAAGCAGGGAGCAGGAGATAAAAGCTCTTTTGCCTTTAATGTTAAAAGCAGCTGAAAATATAAAAAAGAAGCTAAAAGAGGTTCAGTATCTTCTTCCAGTTGCCTCCTTTATTTTTCAGGAAAAAATTGCTAAAATGGTGGAAAAAAGCAAAGCTGAGGTTAAGATTTTAAACGATAATATTTATGATTTAATGAATATCTCCAGTTTACTCATTACCGCTTCCGGGACAGCCACTCTTGAGGCAGCCTGCCTGGGCATTCCTATGGTTATTGTTTACAAAACGCATATTACCACCTATCTTCTGGGAAAGGTTCTTTTAACCTTACCCTATGTTGGTCTTCCCAATATTCTGGCGGGCAGGAGGATAGTCCCGGAACTTTTGCAATTCAAGGCTACCGAAAAAAACCTCTCAGATACGGCTTTAAGCCTTCTTTCTCACTCCGGCAGGCTTGCCAGGATGAGGCATGAGTTAAAGCAATCTGTTAAAAAACTGGGTCCCCCTGGAGCTACAGAAAGGGCTGCCAGAGTTATAGTAGAAGAGGTAAAGGACAAAGGTCTAAGAAGTGAGCCAGGTTTCTATAGTAAGATGTAATAGCTACCAGCAGGAAAAAGTAGATGATGCAGTAAGAAAAAGTGTTGAGCTCATAGGTGGTTTAAACAAAATTGTTCATCCACAGGATAAGGTTCTTCTCAAAGTAAATGTGCTAAATGCTGATCCTCCTGAAAAGGCGGTGACCACACATCCTGCTGTTTTAAAAGCGGTAATAAGACTGGTTAAGGAAGCAG
This sequence comes from uncultured bacterium, assembly GCA_965613085.1. GTDB lineage: Bacteria > Aerophobota > Aerophobia > Aerophobales > B3-G15 > CBFDTW01. The sequence continues at coordinate 6,218 of CBFDTW010000038.1, forward strand.
GTGGAAAGCCTGTGGTGGGAGATGCTCCTGGAATTGCCTATAAGGATGCAGAAAAAGCCTGGCAGATCACGGGTCTTAAAAAAGCTGCCGAGGAGGAAGGGGCAGAAGTTGTTACTTTCCGATGGGCAAGGCAGGTTGAAAGCTCTTTCAGCAAAAAAGTGCCCTATCTTCATATAGCAAGGGAGGCTCTTGATGCTGATGTGGTCATATCAATTCCAAAGTTAAAAACTCACAGTTTTGCTCTGTTTACAGGTGCTATTAAAAATCTCTACGGAACTATTCCCGGATTTAGAAAAAAAGAGCTTCATGCACGGGCTCCAAAACCCCGGGACTTTGCCAGACTAATGGCAGATATTCTCTTTACTATTCACCCTGCTCTCGCAATCATGGATGGGATTATAGGTATGGAAGGAAATGGTCCTGCAGCGGGCTCTCCACGCAAGGTGGGATTGGTTCTTGCCAGCAGGGACCTTGTGGCTCTGGATGCGGTAGCATCAAGTATAATTGGCTATGACCCCCTTGATGTGGATATTATAAGAATAGCGGCTGAGAAGGGACTGGGGGTGGCAGAGCTGGGGAAGATAGATGTAAAGGGCACTGACCTTGAGAAGGTAAAGCTTGATGATTTTGAACTTGTTTCCAACATAAATACTCTTCTAAATAAAATACCATCTTTCCTCCTTTTTATTGGAAGGTTTGTTGCTCCTTATCTTTTGAAGGTTGAACCTGAGATTAACCGGGAAAGGTGCACAGGCTGTGGGATATGCATCGAGCACTGTCCCACCGGAGCAGCCAGACTGAGCAGCAGGGTGCCCGAGATTAACAGGAAAAAATGTATCAAGTGCTTTTGCTGTCAGGAGTTCTGCCCTCAGAAGGCGGTGGAGATTAAATACAGCTGGCTGGCAAGAAAGTTAAGAATATAAAACAAAATGCGTGTATATATAACAAGTAACAGTCCCGGAGAGCTTGCGGGCTGGGTAAGACCTGTTGCGAAAAAGTTAAAAGAGAAAAGAGAGGACGTGGAAACTGTTTTGATTATTCCTCCCTGTCAGTATGCAAGTGGAAAGGAGGTGGGTGTTGCAAGGAGTTTTTTCGGGATAAAATATGTCCTTGGCCCGCGGGATTATATAAGATACATTCTATCCGGTAGGTCTTTCCCCTTTACACGAAAAGCAGGAGAAAAAGAAGGAGTATGTGTTTTCCTGGGGGGTGATCCCTTCCACACTGTTCTTGTCTCCAGAAAGCTCAGACTACCTGCGGTGGCATATCTGCAAAGACCGAGGTGGAGGAGACAATTTGAGAGGTTTATGGTGATGGATGAGAGGATAAAAAAGGAGAATTTTCTTCAGCAAAAGGTTGAGCCTGAAAAGGTTGTGGTGGTGGGGGATCTGACAGTGGATGCTGTAGAAGTGCAGCTTGAGGATGAAAAGGTCTTTGATGATGAGTGCCGGCTGGAAGGACCGGTTATATCCATTATGCCGGGAAGTAGACCTCAGATAGCCTGTAATATGATTTTGTTTTTTCTAAGGGCGTGTGAGGTTATTAAACAGGAATTTGCCAGGGCTCAGTTTTTCCTGATTTTTTCCCCTTTTTTAAAGGAAAAAGAGCTTTTTAATCTTGACAGGGCAAAGATAAACAAAATTTTTCCTGTCCCGGGAGTAGAGCCGATCAGAAAAGGTGATAAGCTGCATCTTTTAACCTCCGGTGGATTGGAGGCAGAAGTGGTTGTTGAAGGAAGGTACAGGATATTGAGCCTTTCCGATCTTGTTTTAACCATTCCCGGTACCAATACAGCAGAGCTTGCCTATCTTGGTGTACCCATGCTGGTGACAGTTCCCCTTACAAGGCCTGAGTTAATACCCCTTGATGGTCTTGCAGGAGTTGCTGGAGATTTTCCATTTCTGGGAGCACTGATTAAAAGGTGGGTGGTAAAAAAGTATAACGAAAGTATCAGGTTTTGCTCCATACCCAACATTCGTGCCGGCAGAGAGATTGTGCCTGAGGTGAGGGGGAAAATAAGACCAGAGGATGTTGCAGATGAGGCAATAAAGCTTTTAAAGGATAAAAAGAGACTTTCCTCCATTTCCCTTGAACTTAAAAAAGTAGGAGGGGTGCCAGGTGCAGCCTCCAGGGTGGCTGATGTTATCCTTGAGGTAGCTGGGGGAAATTAGGAAATTAAGGTGCATCCTGGAAAAGCTTTACTAAAGGCGGAAAAATGGGGCCAGATGAAAAATTAGAAAAATTAAGAAAGTATTTTGAAGGAAAAGAAAATGTTATTTTAGCCTTTCTCTTTGGTTCTTCTGCTAAAGGGATGGCAGGCAAAGATTCTGATATAGACATTGGTGTTTATTTAAAAGATAAAAAAGAGGAAGATGAGGTCTGGCAGGATGTGAGCAGGATCACCGAAAAAGAAGTTGATTTAGTTTTGCTTAATGATGCTCCTGCAAGCTTAATTTCCAATATAATTAAGACAGGCATTCCCCTCTGTGTCAAAGATAAAAAATTATTTTGGGATATATATCTGACGAAAACACTTGAAGCTGAGGATTTTTCTGAATTTGTGAAAAGCTGGTGGGAAATTTATCAAAGGAGCAGGTCTTTAATCCCGGAAGATAAGACAAGGTTAATTGAAAGAGTCCAGTTTTTAAAAGATGAATTTCAGGAGATTGATAACTTCAAGAATTTAACTCTGAGGGAGTATCGGGAGGATAAGGTAAAGAGAAGAAATATTGAAAGATGGACTGAGAATATCATTAATGCTACAATTGATATTGCCAAAATCATTTTAGCTTCAGAGAAAAAAGAGATACCAAAAACATACGAGGAGTCTTTGTTAAGATTTGGGCTTTTTATAGACCTGAGAGAGGAAGAGGCAAAAAAGCTCTCAACTTTTGCAAGACTCCGAAACCTGTTAGCTCATGAGTATCTGAATATCCTTTACGAAAGAATCAAAAATTTTATCAATGAGGCCGAGCCTTGTTATCAAAAGATCTTCGCTTTTCTTTCAAAATACACCTGATGCAGGATATATCTTAAACTGGAGGTGAGTTTATTTGGGTATAACTTACATTGAGGGAAGAGTAAGAGGACCCACGGGAAAGGAAAGGCAAGTACACTTTCTCATAGATAGCGGAGTCACCTATTCTTTGCTTCCTCAAAAAATATGGCAGGCAATAGAGCTTTCTCCAAAGCGAGAGCACATCTTTACGCTGGCTGATGGAAGCACAATCACACGAAAAGTTTCAGAGTGTTATATAACCCTTCCTCAAGGAGAAAGCCATACTCCTGTAATTCTTGGGGAAGCCGATGATGAAGCTCTCCTTGGGGTAGTCACTCTGGAAATTCTGGGGCTGGTATTTGATCCATTTAAACGCAAGCTCCAACCAATGAGAATGTTACTGGTTTGAGCTTTGTGTATATAATGTTCAAAAATTGAACAAAAATAACCTAAAAGAGGCATTGATGAAAGGACTGATTTTATCAGGTGGCCATGGAACAAGGCTTCGCCCCATCACCTATTCCCAGCAAAAACAGCTTATCCCCGTTGCCAACAAACCAATTCTCTTTTATGCCATAGAAGACATAATAGAGGCCGGGATAGAGGATATCGGGATAATAGTTGGTCCCAACAAAGAGCAGGTTATCCAGGCGGTAAATAATGCAAATTTTCCCGCCAGAATAACCTTCATCTATCAGGAAAAACCTCTTGGTCTTGCTCACACAATTCTTATCTCAGAAGATTTCCTTAAAGACTCTCCCTTTGTTATGTACCTGGGGGATAATATCCTGAAAGGCGGGATAAAGAGATTCCTGGAGAACTTTACCTCTTCAGATACTGATGCCAGTATCCTTTTAACCCCTGTTGACAATCCCAGCCAGTTTGGGGTGGCAGAGCTTGCCGAAGATGGTTCGGTAAAAAGATTAATTGAAAAACCAAAGAATCCCCCCTCCAATCTTGCTCTTTGTGGAATATACTTTTTCAGGTCCCCTATCCTTGAGGCAGTTAAAAACATAAAGCCTTCCTGGAGAGGTGAGCTTGAGATAACCGATGCTATCCAGTATCTTTTAGAAAATAATTTTAAAGTTCGCTCAGAAACTGTTACTGGCTGGTGGAAAGACACAGGAAAACCTGAGGATATCCTGGAGGCAAATCATCTCATCCTGGATGAGCTTACACCTTTCAATAAAGGTACCTTAAAAGATTCAGTTGCAAGGGGAAGGGTGGCAATTGGGGAGGGCACCCTAATAGAGGCCTCGGTAATAAAAGGCCCCTGTATAATCGGTAAAAACTGCCACATAGGTCCAGACACCTATATTGGCCCTTACACCAGCATAGGAAACGGTTGTCGGATAATAAATGGAGAGATAGAATCATCCATTATAATGGATGGGACACAGATATTTTGCAAAAAGAAAATAGTGGATTCTCTTATAGGAAAAGATGTAAAGATAAAAGAGAGGAGTGACCTTCCCAGAGGCCACAGATTCATCATAGGAGACAACTCAGAGGTGGAGATATGATAGAAGGAGTTAAGGTAAAAAAATTAAATCCCATTCCAGATGAGCGGGGCTGGCTGATGGAGATTTTGCGCTGCGATGATGAAATATTTGAAAAATTTGGTCAGGTTTACATAACAACTGCTTACCCTGGTGTTGTAAAAGCCTGGCATTACCACAAACTCCAGACTGATAATTTTACCTGCATAAAGGGAATGATGAAAGTTGCCCTATATGATGCCCGTGAGAATTCTAAAACTTACAGGGAGATAAACGAGTTTTTCATCGGTGAGAAGAATCCCCTGTTAATAAAAGTCCCCCCTATGGTTTATCATGGATTTAAAGCTATAGGAGATGAGACTGCTTATTTTCTAAACATCCCCACACTTCCCTACAACCGAAAAGAGCCAGATGAGTACAAACTTCCTCCAGACACAAAAGAAATACCCTATGACTGGATTTTAACCCCGGGGAAAAAACATGGATGAAGTTAGTTCCTGATTCTTGGTTGTTAGTTGCTGGTGAGTAAATCAATGAGTTATGAAGAGCTGGATGTTTGGAGAGAATCTCACAAATTAGCTTTGGAAGTATACAAGTTAACAAGAAACTTTCCAAAAGATGAGCGATTCAGAATAGTTGATCAAATATGTAGAGCAGCTGTTTCAGTCCCTACCAATATAGCAGAAGGGACTGGGCGCCACAGTAAAAAGAATTCTTGCAATTTTTATATATAGCTCGAGGACCCGTAGAGGAGACAAAATACCTTTTGTTGCTTGCCAAAGATTTGAATTATCTGAAGTATGAGATTTACATAAACTTGCAAGAAAGATACAATAAAATAGGAAAAATGCTTAATAGCTTGATTTCTGCAATTAAAGGGTGAATCTGCCATGCTTCAACCAACAACCAACAACCAACAACCAGCAACCATCCTCGTAACCGGTGGCGCAGGATTTATAGGCAGTAATTTTGTAAGATTTATGCAAGAAAAAGCCAGAATCATAGTAGTTGATGCCCTAAAATATGGCTCTAACCTTAATAATTTAAAAGGCTTGAACCATAGATTCATCAAAGGAAATATTTGTGATTATGAATTGATGGTCAATCTTGTTAAAGATGTTGATGCGATAGTTAATTTTGCTGCCGAGTCTCATGTTGACAGAAGCATATCAGGCCCGTATCCTTTTATCCAGAGCAATGTAGTTGGCACCTACACAATCCTTGAGGCAATGCGAAAGGTAAACCCAGAAGCAAAACTTGTTCATGTAAGTACAGATGAGGTGTATGGCGATATCAAGGAGGGCTCTTTTAAAGAAAATGATACACTGAAACCTTCTTCTCCTTACTCTGCAAGCAAAGCCTGTGCAGATATGCTCATCTTATCCTATGTTAAAACTTACAAGCTGAATGCTGTGATTACAAGATGCACAAACAACTACGGACCTTATCAGTTCCCGGAGAAGCTGATCCCCAAAGCTATAATAAGAGCAAAGATGGATAAAAAAATACCAATTTACGGAACCGGAGAAAATGTCAGGGACTGGATTTACGTCCTGGACCACTGTGAGGCAATAAACCTGGTTTTAAATGAAGGAGAAAAAGGGGAGATTTACAATATCTCAAGTGGCAACGAAAAAAATAATTTAGAGGTTGCAGGCGAGATTTTAAGTTTAATGGGCAAAAAAGACCTGATCCAGTTTGTAGAAGATAGGCCCGGGCATGATATAAGATATAGCCTTGATTCCTCTAAAATAAGAAAATTAGGCTGGAGTCCAAAACATAGCTTCAAAGACGGACTGAAAAAGACAATCAAATGGTATCTAAACAATGAGTGGTGGTGGAGACCACTGGCTACAGAGAAAGTTTTGCACCCCACACCCTGGAAGCTGAGGTGGTAGATGAAAGTCCTGATAACCGGGGCAAACGGACAGCTTGGGTGTGATCTTTGCAAAGCATTCCAGGATTATAATACTACTCTCAGCCACCAGCCACCAACCACCAACCAGCAACTAAGCTATGAGCTTATCCCTCTTACTCATGCTGATATTGAAATAACTGATACAGATTCAGTTAAAAAGGCATTAGAAAGCCACAAACCAGATATAGTTATAAACACAGCAGCCTATGTAAGGGTTGATGACTGTGAGATTTATCCAGAGAAGGCTTTCCTGGTGAATGCTGTGGGGGTCAAGAATATAGCTGAGGCTTCTCAAGCTCTTGGTGCAACACTTGTACAAATCAGTACAGACTATGTTTTTGATGGAGAAAAAGGGGCACCTTACACCGAAGAGGATGCACCTAATCCTATAAATACCTATGGAATCTCAAAGCTTACAGGTGAGCATTACGCAAAGCTGGTTGAAAAATACTACATTGTAAGGGTTTCAAGTCTTTTTGGAGTGGCAGGGGCATCTGGCAAAGGTGGCAATTTTGTAGAGACAATGATTAAAAAAGCTAAAAACAAAGAAAAAATTACCGTTGTGGACGATATGATAATGTCTCCCACGTACACTAAGGATGCTGCCAGAGTGATTAAAAAAATAATAGAAGAAAATCTTCCCTATGGAATCTACCACACAGCAAATGAAGGTTTTTGCTCCTGGTTTGAGTTTGCCAGAAAGATTTTTGATTTTTTAAACCTGAACGCGGACTTAAAGCCAATCAAAACCAGAGACTTAACTTTAAGAGCAAAAAGACCGGTATTTTCCGCTCTGGAAAACAAAAAACTTTCTAAACACAATCTCAAAATGCCACCCTGGCAAAAGGCACTGGAAACATATTTATCCGAAAAAGGATACTTATAATAAGAATCTGTCTTTTA
>CBFDTW010000039.1:0-13169 GCA_965613085.1 uncultured bacterium
CTCGGATACAGCCCAGATTCTACCTATCTCAAGCTCAAGAGGAGTCATGTTTGCTGGTCTGAAAACCACTGTGTTGTGATCGTAATACCTCCAATTCTCAGTAATGATCCTACCCTCTTTTTTTAACTTTCTATAAGTCATTGTACCCGGATAAGGTGTAAGTACATTTAGCGAAGCTGTGCTCACCCTATTTCTTGTTAGAAAATCCACTGTCTCGGGAAAAATATCCAGATTATCTGTATCAAACCCGAAGATCATCGAGGCATGAAAATGGATCCCCATGTCCTGTACTTTTCTAATTGCCTCTTCTACACCCTCGATATCCTTAATTGATTTTCTGAGAGCTTGAAGCTGTGATTTGGATACACTCTCAAGGCCGAAAAACAATCCTGTACAACCACTCTCCACGGCCAACTTCATCATCTCGGTTTCTCTTACAAATGAGATTGAAGCCTGCCCCACCCATTTAATACCGAGAGGTTTTATAGCCCTGAATAGCTCCTTTGCATATCTGGGATCGCCTATAATGTTGTCATCAAGAAACATAAACTTCTTACTTCCAGAATCTTCAATATAACGAACTACATTTTCAATCGGTGTATGTCTGATATTTCTGCCATAAATATCATGAACACAGCAGAACTCACAATTATACGGACATCCACGTGTTGTCATTACAGGAACAACATGGAATAACCTCTTTTTACTGGCCTTTTTAGGCTTGATATGGACATATCGATCCAGCGGTGGATTTGGATTATGATATTTTCTTTTTAGTCTACCATGTTTGAAATCTTCAATGAGATTCTCCCAAACACCTTCTGCTTCACCAATAACAACAGAATCTGCATACTGAAGAGCTTCATCGGGTAAAATCGTTGGATGGACACCACCCATAACAACCGTCTTACCCCTCTTTTTAAACTCCGGGGAAGATATCTGCAAACCAAGAGAATCTATTAACCTTAACTGGGCCTGCTTTATGAAAAAATCTTTCTCCTGTCTAAAATTCTTTAACTTTTCGCCAATCTCTTCCGGATCTATTTTCCCCTGATAAAACTCGGTGAGAATAGACTTTAACCTTTCCATTCCTTTTATTCTCTCTCTATCCTCAGGGGTTATTTTAATCTGTTGTAGTCTCTCTCTTGCCAGAGGTGGAAGTTTTTCCTCCCATTTTTCCATCTTCCACCCTCCTTGCCTCATAATTTTATTTAGAACCTCTTTTTAGTTTTCTGGCAAAGTTTCTTATCGTATCACATATTCCCCGGGGTGAAAGATTATACTTAGCCATAACTTCATCATAAGGTCCAGCACAGGCAAAGACATCTGGCACACCCAGTATTTTAATCGGAACAGGGTTAACCTGAGATAGAAACTCACTAACTGCTCCTCCCAGTCCACCTACAGTGCTGTGCTCTTCAACCACCAAAAGGCCAGCTGTCTTTTTAGATGCCTTAAAAATAAGCTCTTCATCAAGAGGCTTAACACAGGGCATATCAATAACTCCCACCCTCAGGGAATCCTCTTTTTCTAAAATTTTTAAAGCTTCCAGAGTATACCATAACGTAATTCCATAGGTAATAACAGTAAGGTCTTCTCCTTCCCGCCAGATTTTACCTCTACCAATTTCAAATTTCTCACCCGTATTATAAAGAAAGGGAACCTTTACACTTCCAAGACGAATATAACAGGGTCCCTGATGCTTTGCAACTTGTCGTACATATCCTCTTACACCAACTGGATCAGAAGGAGCAACAACCACCATACCGGGTAAGGTTCTCATCAAAGCAATATCTTCCAGGGAATGATGTGTTGGTCCAAGACGAGCACTGGTGAGTCCGGAATTTCTTCCCACAATCTTGACGTTGGCAAAGGTATACACAAGATCATCCCTCACCTGTTCAAAGGCCCTCATGGTGATAAAAGGTGTTATAGCACAGAAAAAAGGGATTTTACCTGATAGAGCAAGCCCTGCACAAAAACCAATAACAGACTGTTCGGTCAAACCAAACTCCAGGTATTTGTCAGGGAAAAGATGCTGAAATTCTCTAAGCTGAGCACTTCCTCCTGAATCAGCTGATATAGCTAGAATATTTTCATTTTCCCGCGCAAGCTCAACAACTGCATCTGCAAAAACCTTTCTGGGATCCATCATTGGCTGCATTGGGTCTCCTCCAGTCTTTTTATCTCTGTTAGAGCTTTTTCACACTCTCCAGGAGCAGGTTGCCACTGGTGAAATTTAGGATTATCCTCGGCAAAGGAAAGCCCTTTTCCTTTCACTGTATTGGCTATTATAACCGCAGGGAAGCCCCTTTTAAAAGGAATATCAGTCAAAGCTGTGAAAATCTCGTCAAAGCTGTGACCATCAATTTCCCTCACCTGCCATCCAAAAGCCTTCCATTTTTCTCTCAGAGGATCCAGATTCATAACTTTGGAAGTAGGACCTTGAATCTGCAATTTATTTTTATCAACAATAGCAACAAGATTATCCAGTTTGTGGTGGCTGGCTGCAGCAGCAGCTTCCCAGATTGACCCTTCCGCTATCTCCCCATCTCCCAGGAGAACGTAGACTTTCCAGTCTTTCCTGTCAAGTTTAGCAGCCAGGGCCATACCACCTCCAATAGCAAGACCATGACCTAATGAACCTGTATTTGCCTCAATGCCTGAAAGTTTGTGTCTATCAGGGAGTCCTGGAAAGGGAGAGTCCAGGCTGCCATAAGTGAAAAGTTTTTCTTCATCGAAAAACCCTCTAAGTGCCATTGTGGCATAAAGGGCAAGGCATTTGTGCCCGGCACTGAGAATAAATCTATCCCGCTCATCCCAGTAAGGTCTCTCAGGGTCAAGACGGAGAATCTTGAAATACAGTGTAATCAGAATTTCCACACAGGATAAGGCTCCTCCCAGATGACCACCCTTTCCCTTGCAAATCATCTCCACAACTTTCCTTCTAACATAAGCTGCCTTTCTGGTAAGATCGGCTTTCTCAGAAGAGGTTAATTTAACCATTTTCCACTCCACAAAAGAATAATCTGTGAATTAATATTATATTCCTGCAGGGCAAGCTGTCAAAAAGACTCTTTAGCTTACCTTGAGATGAATTTATCAGCAAACCTGTATCCTTTTTCAAGATCCTCAGCGGTTATCTGTCTGTTCTCAAGGGCACTACTACGATAGGTATAGAGTAAGGATATTGCCTCCTTACGCAAATCTTTCCTCAGCTCCTCTTTTAACTCCCTCTTAAGGTCCTCAATGCCAGCATTAACAGTGGTAGAAATTTTAAATCCAGCGAAAAATACACCTGCTGCCAGCACCAGAACAGCAACCACCAATGCAAAAGTTCCCCATTTTATCTTTTTCTCCTCTTCCATTTTCTCCCTCCTTGAATTTTAATTTTATCCCAAACTACATTCTCTCGGGAGCGGTGATACCCAGAATGCTTAAAATATCCTGTATGGCAATCTTTACTCCCTGTATGAGAAAAAGACGAGCCAGGGTAAGTTTTTTATCCCGGGTTATCACACGATGGCGAGTATAAAAGTAATGAAATGCAGAGGCAAGTTCCTGAAGATGACTGGTAAGATGATGAGGACTAAGAATTTCTCCTGCTTCTTTTACCTGGTCAGGCAAAAGAGCAATAAGACACATTAAATCTCTTTCTTCAGAACTTTTAAGTAGAGAAAGCTCTACCTGTTGTGGATGGGGAAGGGAAAAACCTTTCTCTTTTGCCTTCCTTAAGATGCTACAGATTCTGGCATGGGCGTATTGAACATAAAAAACAGGATTTTCTGGAGTTTGTTTTTTGGCAAGCTCCAGATCAAAATCAAGATGAGAGTCAGCACTGCGAGAAAGGAAAAAAAAGCGAGCCGCATCCTTGCCCACCTCTTCCAGAACCTCTTTTAAGGGAATAAACTCACCAGATCTTGTGGAGGCTGAAACTCTTTTTCCACCCCTTTTTAGGGTTACCAGTTGATAAATCACTATCTTTAATGTTTCCTCAGAATATCCAATAGCCCTGGCAGCTGCCTTCATTCGAGGAACATAACCAATATGATCAGCTCCCCATATATCAACCACCCTGTAAAAACCCCTTTTAAGTTTATTCAGGTGGTAGGCAATATCACTGGCAAAGTAGGTGTATTCCCCATTCTTTCTTCTAAGTACTCTATCCTCTTCTCCCTTTAATATAGCAGAGGTTTTAAACCAGAGAGCACCGTTTTTCTCATAAACAAGATTTTTTTCCCTTAGATAAGACAGAACCCGGGATAGCTCCTTATTATCATAGATCTCTGACTCAAAAAACCAGCGATCATACCTTACGCCAAACCTCTCAAGATCACCTTTTATATCACTCAAAATTTCCTCTACCACAAATCTGGATAAAAGAGGGTAAATTTTTCCCCACGAGCTTTTCTTCACTTCTCCCATTTTTTGCCTGAAGGCTCGGGCAATGTCCACAAGATATTCACCTTTATATCCATCCTCGGGTAGTTCAACTTCTTCTCCCTCCAGTTGCCTTATCCTCACCCAGAGTGATCTCACCAATCTATTCATCTGTCCGCCTACATTGTTAACATAGTATTCTCTTTGTACTTTAAAGCCCAACTTGTCAAGATTATTAGCCAGAGCATCCCCCAGGGCTGCCGCTCTTCCATGTCCTACATGCAAAGGTCCTGTTGGATTGGCCGAAACAAATTCCACCTGAACCAGCCTCTCCTGCCCCAGAGAAAATCGAGTAAAATCCCTCTCCTCTTGAACTATCTTTTTTAAAGAGATCTGTAGGTGGGATGGGGACAAAAAGAAGTTTATAAATCCTGGAGCAACAAATTCCACCCGGGAGAAAAGACTTTTTCTGGAAAGGGAAGAAGCTAAATCCTCTCCTATTTTTTCGGATGATTTTCCGCTAATGTTGGATAATAAAAAAGGCAGGTTGGTGGAAAGGTCACCCCATTCTTTTTTCTTGGACCTTTCTATCTTAAAAGGAGGCAGCTGACAAGGAAAAAGTTCCTTTGCTGCCTCCTCTATTAAAACCTTGACCAGATCCTTTGTCGAGTTATCCATCTCTTCTATTTTGCGGTCTCAACAGTAACAAACATGGTCCAGGAACCATGACGGACTCTTAAAAGGATAGTATCACCAGGTTTAATTTCACTCATAGCAGCTCTGAAATCATCAAGATTTTCTATCTTCCTTCGATTAACCTGCTTTATTACATCCCCGACGGTTATGCCTACTTTATGTGCCGGACCTTGAGGAAATACCTCAACTATCACCACACCCCTCTCTTCCTCACTTATTCCGTAGCGACCGCGAAGCTCGGGAGTAATCTGCTCAACTTTAATCCCCAGAAGTTTTTCCTCTATGGCTTTTTCAGGTTTTGCCTCTGCAATTTTTTCCGGTTTTGGTGCTGTATAAAGCTCAACATTAATCTTTTTTCCCTCTCTTACCAGAGTAAGATTTATTTTCTCTCCAATCTTAGTTTTGAGAACCGCCTCTTTCAAACCAAGGGGTGTTTCCACCGGAGTGCCATTAACCTCCTGAATGACATCCCCCGGTTTTATTCCCGCCTTCTCTGCCGGAGAGGAGGGAACTACATCAGCCACCAGTACCCCTCTTTCAACATCAAATTTTTCCGCCAGTTCAGGAGTAAGCTCCTGCATGTATATTCCAATCCAGGGCCATTTTATCTCACCGTATTTCACCAGACTTTGAAGCAGAGCTTTTGCCTTATTTACAGGAATTGCAAAACCAATTCCTATTGAACCTCCTGTAGGAGAAAGAATAGCTGTATTTATCCCTATCACCTCTCCATAGATATTTACAAGTGGTCCACCACTGTTTCCCGGATTGATAGAGGCATCAGTTTGAATAAGGTCAGCATAAACTCTCTTTTCTCCTTCACTTCCGCCAGCCTGAATAGCCCTTCCTGTTGCACTGATAACCCCCACTGTTACCGTGGGTTCATACTTTTTATTTAGCTCGGAAAGGGCGTATCCAAACGGATTTCCCAGAGCTATGACCCACTGGCCAACTTGAAGATTATCAGAATCGCCGAGAACCACATAGGGAAAATTATCACCCTCTATTTTTAAAACCGCAATATCTGAGTCTGTATCAGTCCCTACGATTTGTGCCTTATAACTTTCATTGGTAGGCAGGGTCACTGTAATTTTATCTTTATCCACACCATGAATTACATGCTCGTTGGTAAGGATATAACCATCCTTATTTATAATCATTCCTGACCCAAGTCCTCTTTGTTTAAACTTCCTCTGGGGAAACTGTTCAAAAAACTTTCTAAAAAACTCATCAAAATCCTCAAAAGGGGGACCAAAAAACCTCTCTCCACCAAAGCCAGGAACACTTACAGTCCTTTCTGTGGATATACTGACAACTGCCGGAGATACCTTTTTTATGGCATTTATTATTTTTCCCTCAAAACTTTGCGGATCAACAGGGTGAGGCTCTATACTCTCCTCAAAAAGTGGCCCTTTTAACTCGACCTTACTACCACCTGCTGCTACATAACCCAAGCTAAAACTGGCAATTACAAAAACTAACAATATTGGAAACAATAGTGGAAATTTTCCTCTTTTAAAACTTTTCTTCATTTAAACCTCCTTTTCTCCGATTAATGCCTTTTGTTTATTTTTGACATCTCTCACAAAAATAAGTTCCTCTACCCCCGATTTTTTTCTTTTTTATAGGAGACCCACACCTGAGACAATTTTCTCCTTCTCTTCCATAAACCTTCAGGCGAGGAACATAATCTCCCTCTTTCCCGTTAAGATCAAGATAAGCATCAACTGATGATCCCCTGTACCTGATAGCTTCTTTCAGAACCTCCACCAGACTCCGGTAGATGGCCTCTATTTCTTCATCTTTCAATCGAGAAACACTTCTCTCTGGATGAATACCGGCTCTGTAAAGGCTTTCCTGGGAATAGATATTACCAACTCCGGCTATAACAGTTTGATCCATTAAAAGTGGCTTTATTTTACCTTTTTTACCTTTCAGTATCTTTTTAAACTTCTCCAGGGTAAACTCAGATGAAAGGGGTTCTGGTCCCATATTCTTAATTGCTGGTATAGTATCTATTTTCTCCGGAGGCAGGAGGTAAACATCAGCAAACCCTCTTATATCAGCAAAAAAAAGTCTGGTGTTGTCAGAGAAGGTAAAAACTATGCGAGTATAATCGGGCTCCTTTTTTTCCGGGGGAAAGAATAAAAGTCTTCCGGTGAGCTTGAGATGGAAAATAAGAAGATCCCGGGAGTCAAGAATAAGGATCAAATACTTACCTTTTCTTTTAATATCCTGAATAACTTTTCCCTCTATTCCTCTTTTAAATTCCACAGAAGAGGGAATTTTAATATTCTTTGGATTCCTGAGATCAACATTTACTATCTTTTTACCCTTAACCTTTTTTATCATATCCTGCCTGATAGTCTCTACCTCAGGAAGCTCGGGCATTTTTCCCTCTTGTTATGTTAAAGTATATGATATAATAATACAACAGCACAAAAATGCAAATTAAAATCCCATAAATATTAAATAAGGGCTGCTGTTTTCCTCTATTCTAAATGAGAAGATGTAATTAGTCTATCAACCTCACCCAGTATCTTTTGTAGGGGGACATACACATCTTCAAAGGCTTTTACATAAATGCGATGTTTTTCTTTATCCGGGAAAACAGTTTCTTTTACCCTGTATACAGAATGGGCAGCTTGTTTTCCATTCTCATATACCCCCGCCCCTACTCCGGCAAGCAAAGCTGCTCCCAGAGTTGATGCCTCTTCCACCTGCGGAACCTCAAAATGCTTACCAGTTATGTCTGCTTTCAGTTGTAGCCACATCTTATTTTTTGCTCCTCCACCTGTTACCCGGAGATGATCAAGTTGATGCCCAAGTACCTCTTGTATGGCAAGGACAGCAGCTCGCAGTTGAAAACTGACACCCTCAAGGATTGCGCGGGTAACATGAGCTTGCCCGTGGTAATCTCTTAATCCCAGAATGGCTCCCTTGCGTGAGGGATCCGGCCAGGGAGCACCGCTTCCCCGCAGGTAGGGAACAAACACCAATCCGGTAGAAAAAGGATCGAAATTCGCAGCTTCACTCATGAGGGTATTATATGATATACCTGGTCGATTCTCCTTCTTTTTCCCCTCAACGAAACTCTTAAACCACTCAACAGATGCACCGGAGGCACTCATTCCACCCATAAGATAATACATATCTTTCATAACATGATGACCCACGGTTAAACCTTTTTCCCCAATTTCCCAGTCAAGCCGGGGAGAGTTCAAAGCTACTATTACTGCCTCTGCTGTTCCAGAGGAGTCAAGGGCATACTCATCTGTAAGGATTCCTGTGGCAAGTGCTCCGCATACATGGTCATGTCCACCGGTTACTACCGGTGTCCCCTGCAGGAGCCCAGTTTCACGTGCTGCAAGGGCAGAAACACTTCCTATTACCTGTCCACTTTCCACAATAGGTGGCATTATCTGGTGTGGAACTCCTGCAACTTCCAGCATCTCCCTGGAATAAGCATCTTTTGTTAAATCAAAGGCCATGGTTCTACAGGCTAAAGATTTGTTCATAACCTTTTTTCCGCCGAGCAAATAGCAGATATAATCTGCAACACACAACCAGGTACAGCATTTTGTTATAATCTGGGGATGTTCTGCTTTTAACCACATTAGTTTGGTAAGGGTGTATTTATAACTGGGAACAACACCTGTTATCTCAAATACAAAACGTGGCCCAAAATTTTTTACCCACCAGTCGGATTGAGGTTGACTACGTTTGTCAAACCAGCATATAATTGGATAAAGAGGTTGTCCATGCCGGTCAAGAGGCACTCCAGCCTCAGCCATGCTGGCTACTGAGATTGCATCTATATCTTTTGGGTTGACTTTGTCTGTTAGTCCTTTTACAAGAAAACAAACACTTTCCCACAGAGTATTAGCATCAATTACAGCACCTCCGGCACAGTCCCACCGGATTTGGGTATCAGTTTTTAAAAATGCACACTCCTTGCCTTGATAATCATACACTCCACCCTTGCAATGTGTAGTTCCTACATCAATACCTATAAGTAAGCTCATTTTTCGGAAAGCTCCTTTTTGCCATGCTCCACAAGAAGATTCTGCATCCCTCTCCTACCAGGCCAGCCTCCCTTGCCAATTTTTCAAGGCCCGTTGAAAAAGAAAGCTAAGCAAGCATCTCACGAATGGCTCTTTCTATATCCTCCAGTTGAGGAACTGCGGCTTTCTCCAGATTGGGTGAGTAAGGGATGGGAACATCTTTGCCGGCAAGTATCCTTATGGGGGTATCCAGAAAATCAAAAGCATCACTTTCCTCAACCCGGGATAAGATCTCTGCCCCAAATCCTCCTCTCCTGCAGGCCTCATGTACAATGAGCAACCTATGGGTCTTTTTTACCGACTCAACAATACACTCAAGATCAAAGGGAACAAGAGTCCGCGGATCAACCACTTCCACCTGAATTCCTTCTCTGACAATTTTTTCTGCAACCTCCAGAACTCTTGGAACCATTACAGACAGAGCAACAACAGTTATATCTTTCCCTTCTCTTTTCACATCAGCTTTTCCCAGGGGAATAAGATACTCTTCCTCCGGAACCCTCGCCTTTTGAGAATAAAGGAGCTTATGTTCTATAAACATTACAGGATTGTTATCTCTAATTGATGATTTAAGTAGTCCCAGTGCATCGTAAGCAGTAGAAGGCATAACAACTTTAAGTCCAGGGATGTGACACAAAAGGGCTTCCAGGGATTGGGAATGCTGGGCAGCAGCTCCTGTTCCTGACCCGGCTGGAGTTCTTAAAACCATGGGCACCTTTGCTTTGCCCCCATACATATAGTGAATCTTGGCAGCCTGGTTAACAAGCTGGTCCATGCCAATGGTGATAAAATCCATAAACATAATTTCTGCAACTGGCCGCATTCCTGTAAGGGCTGATCCTATTGCTACTCCAATAATGGCGGCTTCTGAGAGAGGTGTATCTTTTATTCTCTTCGGTCCAAATTCCTCCAGAAGACCCTGGGTAACGCCAAAAGCTCCCCCATACACACCAATATCTTCTCCCAGAAGATAAACATCCTCATCTCTTTTAAGCTCTTCTCTTAAAGCTCTGCGCAAAGCTTCACGATAGGTTAGCTCTATATAGGCCATTTTCTTTCCTTTTTAGATCAGGGGGCATAAACATGTTTCTCCAAACTGCTACAGGGAGGAAAAGGGCTTTTCTGGGCAAATTCCACTGCCTCTTCAATTGACCTTTCTACTTCCTTTTCTATCCTGGCAAATTCCTCATCAGAGGCTACTTTATTTTCTTTTAAAAATCTTTTAAACCTGGTTATAGGACATCTTTTTCTCCAGCTTGCAACCTCTTCCTTAGTTCTGTACCTTTCCGCATCAGAACGGGAATGTCCTTTCCAGCGATAGGTTTCAGCCACAAGGAGGGTTGGGCCACCTCCCTCTCTGGCAAATTGGGCAGCTTTTTTAACCTGCTGATAAACAAGAAGAACATCATTGCCATCAAAAGTTACGCCGGGAATCCCGTAGCTGTCAGCTCTTTTGGATAAATCATCAATATTAAAGGAGAGTTTATTACTTGTGGACATTGCGTATTGGTTATTTTCACAGAGGAAAATCACCGGGAGTTTCCAGACTGAAGCAAGATTAGCCGATTCATGAAATATTCCCTGGTTGAGGGCACCATCACCAAAAAAGCAAACCACCACTTTTTTAAGGTTTTTCATTTTTATGGTAACACCAGCACCACAGGCAATTCCGATGCTTCCCCCCACCACACCATTTGCTCCCAGATTTCCGGTCTCCACATCAGCAATGTGCATAGAACCACCTTTTCCCAGACAGTAGCCGGTTTCCTTTCCCAGAAGTTCAGCCATCATTTTCTTTAGATCAGCTCCCTTGGCAATACAGTGTCCATGACCACGATGGGTTGAGGTTATATAATCGTCTGGATTTATAGCACTGCAGGCTCCTACCGCTACCGCCTCCTCACCTATATAAAGATGTCCTGTCCCATGAATCATGCCTTTTGATAAAAACTCGGCTACCTTTTCCTCAAACCTGCGTATTGTTAACATCTGTCTGTACATGTGCAAAAGAGTATTATCTGATAGATCTGACATAAATATCCCCTCCAATTTATCTATAAAAGTTTTTCATTGGGGATAACGCAGATAAAGCCAAAAGGAGTATTCCCTGTATTTTTAAACTGGTGCTTTTCGCCAGGTGGGATATAAACCACATCTCCAAATTTTACCTCAAATTCTCCATTTTCCAGAAGAACTTTCCCCCTGCCTTTAAGTACAATCACCCCGTGATCATGCGGGTGCTCATGCAAAACAGTCCATCCTCCTACATCGACTTCAAAGTAACGCATAGCAAAGTAAAAAGCACCTTCTCGCTCTCCAATGAGCCACCTTCGAACAACTCCCCTGGCCTGTGGAGACTCATACTTCTCACAGGGAACCTCCTCCCAATCAAACTTTTCCCCATCTCCACAAAATCTATGAATCTTGCTCATCAAAGACTCCTTCAGTTTGATTTATCTTAATCTGGTCTCTGGAAAACTGTTCTTTTTCTATCTGCATAATCTTTTCTACCTTAGGAGCTGAGCGTCCTTGCTCATTACTCCAGAATCTTTATACTCAACCCCCTTTTCCTTTAAGAAATTACAAATTGCATTTTTTACCCTCCTTTTGTCTGGCAAAATTTATCTTTTACAGGCCTTTTCTGGCAGGACAAATTTTACTTTCCCTCTTTAATATCCACCAGTTTAACCTTGCAAGGAAGAGGTGTTGACCAAATTATCAAATATTTGAGAATTTGTCAATTTCAGACTTGATTTTTTTAAAGCTTTTGTTATTTTATTCCTCATAAAAGTTATGAATGTACTGCTTATTAATCCCTGGATTTATGATTTTGCCGCCTATGACCTCTGGTTAAAACCCCTGGGGCTTTTAAATATTGCCTCTTTTCTTGAAAAATTTGGATATAAAGTGTCTTTGATAAACTGTCTTGACCGGAATCACCCCCTTGGTGGAAAAAGATACAAAAATCCACCTGCAAACAGATTTAACTGTGGAAAATTTTTCTCCCAGGAAGTTGCCAAGCCTCCGCTTTTAAAGGATGTACCTCGCAAATATAAAAGATACGGTATTCCGCCTGAAATCTTTGAAGAAGAACTTTCCCGCCTGGAGAAGCCACATGTAGTGGGGATAACCTCAGGTATGACTTACTGGTATCCCGGTGTATTTGAAGTTATAAAAAGGGTAAAGGAAAGGTTTCCGAAAATTCCTGTAATTCTGGGAGGTATCTATGCGAGTTTGTGTTTTGAGCATGCCAGAAAATTTTCTGGAGCAGATTATATCATAAAAGGGAAGGGGGAGATACCTTTTTTAAAAATCCTGGACGGGATAAAAGGTGTGAAAAGAGACTATTCCAGAATCTGCTGGAAGAAGATACAGCAGAACCTTTTACCTGCCTACCACCTTCTTTACCGGACAGCTTCTGTTGCCATTTTAACCTCAAGAGGATGTCCTTTTAGATGTAGCTATTGTGCTTCTTTTCTCCTGGAGGACTGTTTTATCCAGAAAGACCCTGAAAAGGTACTTAACGAAATAAGCTACTATGTGAATAAATTTAAAGTTAAAGATATTGCCTTTTACGACGATGCCCTTCTGATAAATGCTGAAAAACATATAATCCCTATTCTTGAAGGAATAATAAAAAAATTTAAGGGGAAGGTAAGATTTCATACTCCCAATGGCCTGCATATAAAATTTATAGATGAAAAAATGGCAAAGCTCTTTTATTCTGCTAATTTTAAAACTATTAGACTATCCTTTGAGTCGATTTCTTCTAATAAAGCGAGTGAAATGGATCTTGTGAAAGCAGTAGAAAATTTTGCCCGCGCCGGATACAAAAAAGAAGATTTAGGTGTTTATATAATGGTGGGACTGCCAGGACAGGATCTGGATGAGATTACAAACAGCATTGAATTTGTCAGAAAAACAGGTGCCAGAGTAAAAATAGCTGAGTTCTCTCCTATACCTGGAACTGCTGAATTCGAAAAAGCTATCAGGCACTCCTGCCTGCCCCTTCAACAAGCTGTCTCTTAT
>CBFDTW010000040.1:0-12851 GCA_965613085.1 uncultured bacterium
GCTATGAGTGAGACAAAGAGGATAAGTTATAAAAATAAATATCTTGAAGCTGAGAAAAAATTAGCTGCCAGGAATGAGGAAATTGAGAAATTGAAAAAAGAACTCTCT
Source organism: uncultured bacterium (assembly GCA_965613085.1). Taxonomy (GTDB): domain Bacteria; phylum Aerophobota; class Aerophobia; order Aerophobales; family B3-G15; genus CBFDTW01. The sequence continues at coordinate 109 of CBFDTW010000040.1, forward strand.
TCTTTAAAAGGAAAGGTAGAGGAGCTGAAAAGAGAGGCTGAGACTTCGGATAAAGAGGCAGAGGAGTATCTTGATCACCTGAAGAGGTTGAAGGCTGAGTTTGAAAACTATAAGAAGAGAATGATAAAAGAGAGGCAACAGATCATCAACTGGGCAGTAGAGGACCTGATAAAGGAATTTCTCCCGGTTCTTGATGATCTGGAAAGAGCGATTAAATGTGCCCAGGTCTCCAGGGATTTTTCCTCTCTCGTTCAAGGAATTAAAATGGTATATGATCATTTCAAGCAGCTTTTAAAAAAGAAAGGTCTTGAAGAAATATCCGCTGAGGGAGAGGAGTTTGATCCTCATCTTCATGAAGCTATTATGAGAATAGAATCCGATAAACATCCTGACAATGTGGTAGTGGAGGAGATGCGAAAAGGATACAAATTTAAAGATAGAGTGTTGCGTCCTGCTATGGTTAAGGTAAACAAGAGAACCTCTAACTGTCAGGATGGGACAGAAAGTCAGGATGAAAAGAAAAAGAAAGAATCACAATAACAGGTAGATAAGGAGGGATTTAAATGGCAGAGAAAGTTAGCAATAAAATAATTGGCATAGATCTTGGTACCACCAACTCTTGTGTTGCAGTTATGGAAGGAGATGAACCCAAGGTAATTCCCAATCAGGAAGGTGCTCGCACCACTCCTTCCGTGGTGGCTTTTACTGACAAAGGAGAGATGCTTGTTGGTGGTCCTGCTAAAAGACAGGCTATAACCAATCCGGAGAATACAGTTTATTCTGTTAAAAGGATTATAGGAAGAAGGTATGAGGAAGCTGCTGTTAAGGAAGCTCAGAAAAAAGTTTCTTACAAGATAGTTCCAGACTCTCAAGGAAGAGCTGCTGTAAATCTTAAACGGGGTACGTTTTTGCCTCAGGAAATTTCAGCCAGAGTTTTGCAAAAGATGAAACAAATTGCCGAGGATTATCTTGGTGAGAAAGTTACTCGAGCGGTAATCACTGTACCTGCCTATTTTAATGATTCTCAACGTCAGGCTACAAAGGATGCCGGAGCTATTGCCGGTCTTAAGGTGGAGAGGATAATCAATGAACCTACTGCTGCAGCTATGGCCTATGGATTGGACAAAAAAGGTGAAAAGAAAATCGCTGTTTACGATCTTGGAGGAGGAACTTTTGATATCTCCATCCTTGATGTAGGGGATAATGTAGTGGAAGTTCTGGCTACCAATGGTGATACCTATCTTGGTGGAGATGATTTTGATCAGAGAATTGTAGACTGGATAGCCGATAGTTTTCAAAAAGAACACGGGATAGATCTTCGCAAAGACAGGATGGCCCTGCAAAGACTCAAGGAAGCTGCAGAAAAGGCAAAATGTGAACTCTCCTCTACCATGGAGACTCAGATAAATCTTCCCTTTATAACCGCTGATCAGTCCGGGCCCAAGCATCTCAGTATGACTTTAACCAGAGCCAGGCTGGAGCAGCTCACTGAAGATTTAATTGAGAGAACTCTTGAGCCCTGCCGTCAGGCTCTTGCTGATGCCAAGTTAAGTCCCTCTGATATAGATGAGGTTATTCTGGTAGGGGGCCAGACGCGCATGCCCAAGGTTCAGGAGGCGGTGAAGAAATTTTTTGGGAGGGAACCCCACAAGGGAGTTAATCCTGATGAGGTGGTAGCTGTGGGTGCAGCTATTCAGGGAGGAGTCCTTGCTGGAGAGGTAAAGGATATACTACTTCTTGATGTTACACCCTTATCCTTAGGGATTGAAACCCTTGGCGGTGTTTTTACCAAGTTGATTGAGAGGAACACCACCATCCCCACTAAGGCCAGTAAGATATTTACCACTGCTGCAGACAATCAAACAGCTGTTGATATTCATGTTCTCCAGGGAGAAAGAGCTATGGCCAAGGATAACAGGACTCTGGGCAGATTCCAGCTTACAGGAATTCCTCCTGCTCCCCGGGGAGTTCCACAGATAGAGGTGACCTTTGATATAGATGCGAACGGGATTGTTCATGTTAGTGCCAAGGATAAAGCTACAGGTAAAGAGCAGAGCATTACCATCAGGGAGACCGGAGCTTTGTCTGAGGAGGAAAAAGAGAAGATGATTCGCGAGGCTGAAGAGCATGCTGAGGAGGACAGAAAGAGAAGGGAACTGATAGAGATTAGAAATCAGGCTGATAATATTATCTATGCTACAGAGAAGGCCTTAAAGGAATACGGGGATAAGATCAGTGAGGCAGAGAGGAAGGAAATTCAGAATGCTATTGAAGACTTGAGAAAGTCCATGCAAAGTGAGAATGCACAGGAAATCCGGGATAAGATAACAAAGCTGGGTCAGGTTTCTCAGAAACTGGGTCAGGCTGTTTATCAGCAAGCTTCTGGACAGCAAGGAGCAGCAACAGCTTCTCAGAAGAAAGAGGAGAAGAAGGAAGGAGAAGACAACATAACTGATGCTGACTACACAGTGGAAGATTAATGGTGAGTTGAGGTGGCTAAGAGAGATTACTATGAAATTCTGGGAGTATCAAGAGATGCCTCTCCTGAAGAGATAAAAAGAGCTTACCGGCGTCTTGCTATAAAATATCATCCGGACAGAAATCCTGACAATCCAAAAGAAGCTGAGGAGAAGTTCAAGGAAGTTGCTGAAGCTTACAAGGTCCTCTCCGATCCCGAAAAAAGGAAGATTTACGATCAGTACGGTCATGCTGGTCTGGAGGCAGAAGTAGGTGCAGGAGCTGGTGGATTTAGTGGTTTTGATTTTGATCCCTTTAAGATATTTGAAGAGGTGTTTGGTCGGGATGATATATTTGGACAGGATTTATTTGGTGACTTTTTTGGCAGGACCACAACCACACGAAGAAGAGCTCAGACCGGGGCCTCTTTACAGTACAATCTTGAGATAGATTTTGAGGAGGCGGTGAATGGAGCTGAAAAAGAGCTCTCTCTTACCCGTTACGAGGTTTGTCCACGCTGTAGCGGAGAAGGGGTTGAGCCGGGATATCATCCTGAGGCTTGTCCTGCCTGTGGAGGAACTGGATACATTCAGACAAGACAGGGTTTTTTTGCCTTTACCCGGACCTGCACCCAGTGTCACGGTAGAGGAACAGTTGTTCGTCATCCCTGTCGTGAGTGTAGAGGTACAGGCAGGGTGAGAAAGACAAGAAAGATAATGGTAAAAATCCCTCCCGGTGTTGACAACGGAACTACTCTCAGACTAAGAGGAGAAGGAGAGGCAGGAGTTGAAGGTGGACCAGCGGGAGACCTTTTTGTGTCTATAAAGGTTAGACCCCATCCTCTTTTTTCACGAAAAGGAGATGATATATTTCTGGAGATTCCTATTAGTTTTGCCCTTGCTGCTCTGGGAGGAGAGGTTTCGGTACCCACCCTTAACGGGAAAGTGAAGCTTAAAATACCTGCAGGAACCCAGACCGGTAAGATATTTCGTCTGCGGGGCAGAGGAGTTCCTCATCTTCACTCTGCGGGAAGGGGTGATCAGCTGGTGAAGGTGGTGGTTGAGACTCCGGTAAACCTTACTTTAGAGCAGAAACAGCTTCTCAAAAGATTTGATGAGCTTAGCAGGGATAGCGGCCAGCCAAAAATAAAAGAGTTCTTCAGAAAGGTGAGAAACCTTTTTGGTTAAAAATTTGCAAAGGATAGCTCTGGCAACAGTTGGTTGTAAGGTTAACCAGTACGAGACCCAGCTTATAAGAGAAAGACTGGAAAGGGCCGGATATAAAATAGTTCCTTTTTCCTCGGGGGCTGATGTTTATATAATAAATACCTGCAGTGTTACACAGACTGCTGATGGAAAATCAATAGACCTTATAAAGCGAGCTTTTAAAAAAAACAGTTCGGCAAAAATCCTGGTAACCGGTTGTCTGGTAGAAGCTGATTCTGAAAGGATAAAAAATAAAGTTCCCTCCTGCCTGATAATAAAAAATTCGGATAAATTAAAAATCGATACTCTACTTTCCCTGCAAAAACCTTCAGATGATGATTTTACTATCCACAGCTTTTTCGGTCATGAGAGAGCCTTTGTTAAAGTGGAGGATGGATGTGATCAATTCTGCAGTTATTGTAGGATTCCCTATGTGCGGGGAAATAAAATCCGCAGTAGAAAACCTGAAGAGGTTTTCTCTGAGATAAAACAGCTTTACAGAGCAGGTTACAGGGAGATTGTTCTTACCGGTGTGAATCTTGCCCTTTATGGAAAAGACCTCAATCCTCCCGTTTCTTTGACTCATCTTTTGGAGAGGGTCTCTTTCTGTATAAGTGAAGAAGGTAGAATAAGACTGAGCTCCCTGGAACCCCATCTTATCCCTGAAGGGCTTCTGGATTTAATGGCATCTACTCCTTTCATCTGTCCCCATCTTCACCTTGCTTTCCAAAGTGGCGATGATGAGATTCTTCAAAGGATGGGCAGGAAGTATACCACTTCCTGGCTGAGGGAGCTGGTGGGCAGTATCAGGCAAAAAATTCCTGATGCTGGGTTAAGTGGTGATGTCATAGTTGGTTTTCCTGGAGAAAGAGAGGATAATTTTTACAGAACCCTCCAATTTATAAAAGAGGCTGGATTTCACAGATTGCATATATTTCCCTTTTCTTCCCGTCCTGAAACTCCTGCCTCTAAGATGAAACCAAAGGTGTCGGAGAGGATAAAAAAGCAAAGGGGCAAGATACTTAAGGAATTATCCCTGAATCTTTCCAGAGAATTTATAGAAAGATTTATCGGAAAAAACCTCCCTGTCCTGATTGAAAGTAAAAGGGATGTTAGGACCGGCTATCTGACCGGATATACCCACAACTACATTAAGGTTCTTGCCTGTTACCGAAATAATATAAATCAGCTCACGGGGAAAATTGTCCAGGTGAAAATAATCAGAGCAGAGCCAGGATACGCACTGGGAGAGATAGTTTGAATTGACGTCTTTTTAAAAAAAATTAAAATAGCCTGAGTTTCTGTTTTTAAAATTTGTGGTAGAAGGGAGAAGGATTGAGAGGACCGATAAAATTAAAGGACTTATCAGGCAAAGATTATCACAGGCTGATTGAAAGATCGGCCTTTCAGCTTGAGAAAACTATTCCCAAAGTCATTCCCATAATAAACCAGGTGAGAGAAAAAGGGGATGAGGCAGTCGTGGATCTCACCAGAAGATTTGATGGAGTTGATCTTTCCCCAACCTCTCTCAGGGTTGGCTCCCAAAAGATTAAGCAGGCTTATAAAAAGGTTTCCCCTTCCTTGATAGATTCTTTAAGAAAAATGTGCAAGCAGGTTAAAGATTTCCATCGTAACCAGCTAAAGCTGAGGAGAAACTGGTCCATTGTCAAAACTTTGTCCGGTTCCTATACTCTGGGAGAATTTTTTTCTCCCGTGGAGAAGGCTGCAATATACGTTCCTGGGGGGAAAGCCAGCTACCCATCTACTGCCATAATGGGATGTGTTCCTGCTAAATTAGCCGGTGTATCGGAGGTTGTAGTTTGCAGTCCTCCTTCCTCTGGAGGAGAGATAGCTCCCGAGGTTCTGGTTGCATCTGATATTGCAGGTGCAGACCTGGTTATAAATGCGGGAGGAGCCCAGGTGGTTGCTGCTGTTGCCTATGGAACAGAAACCATTCCTAAGGTAGATGTTATAGCAGGGCCGGGAAATATATATGTTACCGCTGCCAAGGCTTATCTTGCCAGTCTTGGTCAGGTGGGAATTGATTGCCCAGCAGGTCCCAGTGAGATTTTAACTATAGCTGATGATTCCGCTCCTCCTGTGTACGTTGTATGGGATATACTGGCTCAAGCAGAGCACGATGAAGCATCTTATGCTCTTGTGGTTACAACTTCAGAGAAACTGGCCAGGGAGATTTACACCAGGATAGAAGAGGAGATGAGGTTTGCCCGGAGAAAAAATATAATTCGCTCCTGTCTTAACAGCAACGGATTTATTCTTCTGGTGGACACTCTTGAGGAGGCAGCAGAGTTTGCTAACAGATTTGCTCCAGAACATCTTGAGATAATAACCCAAAATCCTGATGAAATCTTGCCCCTTATAAAAAATGCAGGCTCTGTTTTTTTAGGTCCTTTCTCACCGGTTGCTGCCGGGGATTATTTTACCGGTTGTAACCACATTTTGCCCACAGGAGGAGCTGCGAGATTTTTATCCGGACTTTCGGTAAATACTTTTCTTAAAAGGATAACCTATCAAAAACTTTCTCTTGAGGCTCTTTCCAGAATGAGGGGGCCCGTATCACATCTTGCCTCCAAAGAAGGTTTTCAGGCCCATCTCAGGTCTGTTGAAACCCGCCTTAAAAATTAGCCTTTTCTTGTCAACTTATTCTGCATTTTTTATCATAGTACCAAGGCGCTTCTATGGATAGAGGACTAATTTCATATATAGCTGCAGCTTGTGGTTTTTCTTTTGTTATTTTTATTTCCTCGCCAGTATTTACTTCTCAGCAAAAAGACACCTTCTCCTGTCTGTGGGAGAATGCTCAAAAAATTCTCTATTCTGACCCCGAGCTCTGGAATATAGATTTTCCTTCCACCCTGAAAGATGAAGTAGCTGAACCTCTGCCTCCTGCTACCCCCTCTCTTGTGGTTAAGGGCAGGAAGGTAATAGGGGTAAAGTATACCCGGTTTAGTTACCCTGATCCCTGGGTGAGTGAAGATAAACCAACCTCCAGCACAGAAGTTGAGCAGGAGCTGCAGCTTAAAGCAAGGGGAAAGGTTGGCAGGAGGGTAACCGTTAATCTTGATTACGATGATACTGCTCCCAGAACAGAGCAGCAGAAGATAAACCTTGTTTATAAAGGAGACGAAGATGAGTTTATTCAAGAGGTTGCCCTGGGAGATATTCATCTCAGTCTCCCAAAGACTCATTTTACCTCTTACGACAAGTCTCTTTTTGGGGCAAAAATTAAAGCGGGGTGGGGAAATTTTTATTTTACCGGCATTGGCTCTTTGACCAGAGGGCTGCACGAGGTAAAGACCTTTACGGGGAAAACTACCACCGAGGAGAGAGAAATTCCCGATACAGGTTATACAAAAAGGACTTACTTCAAAGTCTTTTTTGACCGGGACTATCCTCCTGATGAGTTTGGCAATCCTTCCTTCTCTTACACTGAAGGCTCTGTAGAGGTCTGGATTGATGATCAGGATGGAAGCAATAACCAGTCTGCAAGCTGGATGACAGTTGAGCCGGTATCCGGTGATACTTCCTACACTGGCTGGTTTGATCTGCAATATGCGGGGCAGGATTATATTGTGGATTATGCAAGAGGAGTTATAAAGTTTACAAGGGAAGTTGGGGAAAATTTTGTTATAGCCGTTGCCTATAAAGATGCTGATGGGAACCGCTATCCCTCATCGGGTTACCGGATGATAATGAAAGGTCCTGATGAGAATTACTATAAATACAGATTGTGGAACTACTACTATCTTGGCTCAGAGAAGATAAGTCAGGAGAATTTTGTTTTCCAGATCAGGGACCTTTCGGGGAATGTTGTCTACGATTGGGAAAAACCGGAGGAGTATCCGGATTATGAGGTCAGAATAGATTTTGATTTTGGTATAGCTCAGATTATAAATCCTGCTACTTATGAGGATTATTACAAGCCTTTTCCCGATGCTTACCCTCCTGCCTTTTTACATAAATTCACCCTCTACACAAGCTATACCTACACTGTTGATACTTACCTTCTGCACCCGGATATGATTCCAGGAAGTGAAAGAGTTTATGTGGATGATAATCTTCTTACAAGAGATGAGGATTATATAGTTGATTATTCTTCCGGATATCTGAACTTTCTTGACCCTGACCTGATAGGTCCTGGTACGAAAATCAAGGTGGAGTATGAGTGGTCACCTCTTATGGGGGGACAGGCTACTTTTTTTGGAGGAAGGCTGGAGTACAGACCGGGCAAAAGTTTTTCTATTGGCTCAACTTTCCTTTCCCAGACTGCTACATCAACTGGCACCGTTCCTCCCTTAGGTTCATCACCTTCCTCTCATCAGGTGTGGGAGGCTGATTTGAACCTTAACTTTAAGCCAAACCTGGGCTTTTTATGGGGAGGAAATTTTCCCGCTGATGTTTTATTTGCTGCAGAGGTATCCCAGAGCAACATTAATCCCAACATTTTTGGTGCCTGTATGCTCGAGGATTTTTCCACCAGCAAGATAGAAGATATCCTGCCCCTGGGAAAAGACAGCTGGAAGCTGGGAAGCCAGCCACAGGGTGTAGATTCCACCCAGCGCAACGAGGTTATCATCTCTGATGAGAGATTAAAAGCAGAGGAGGTTAATCCTTCCTGGAGCAGTGATGAAATAACGGTTCTTGAGCTTAGTTATGATTTTACATCCGGAGCAAGCTGGGACTGCATAGTTTGCCCTATCTCTTTTGAGGGTAAAGATTACTCTGATATGAGGTACCTTGAGGTGTGGACAAGAGGAGGAGAAAATATTGAGGTTTATCTTGATATTGGCATAGTTAGCGAAGATGTTGATGGTGATGGAAAGCTTGACACTGAGGATAAAAATGGTGATGGAATTTTAAATCCGGGAGAAGATACAGGAATAGTTATGAATTTTCCCCTTGCTGAGAGAATAATTGGTGCCAATAATGGAAAGCTTGACACCGAGGATCTTGATCAGGATGGAGTTTTGGATACAGATGAGAGTTTTTGCACCTATCTTTTAAGCGATGAGTATAAGGAAACAACTCCCACCGGATGGTACAAATATACGATTCCCTTAAACAGCAGGTCAGACTGGGATAATGTGAAAAATCTTGTTAAACATGTCCGCATCTGGGCTACAGGTTCTAATTTTTCTGGAAAGATTGAGTTTGCCAGGATCAGTATCTCAGGTGATCGCTGGCAGGTGAGCGGTCTGGAAACTAAAGCGGTTAATAACTGGGATGACCTTGATTTTCCTGATCCTCTTGAAGATCCTGATTTTACCAGCTATTATGAGGAAATGTATGGTGATACCAAAACCTCTGAGGGAAAACTCCGCAGGGAATCGGCTCTTTTTCTTCAACCTGCATCAGGCCAAACTTCCGGCTACATTCAGCAAACCTTCATCTCTACAAAGGATTTTTCTGATTATCGTCAGATTAACCTCTGGCTTTACAGGGTCTCAGAGGGAGGAGATTTTTATATCAGGTTTGGCTCGGATGTGGAAGTAAATTACTATTCTTACACTCTCCCCTTAAGTTCCCTTGGCCTCGGTAGCTGGGTTAAAGTTGAGGTCCCTTTCTCCGAGCTCAAGGTGACAGGAGCTCCTACCTTGAACGGGATAAAGCAGATAAGAATAGGTCTGGGAGGAAATGCCAGCTCCAGCAGTTTGTATATAAATGATATTTATCTTGATAAGGTTCAGGAAAAGAGAGGCCAGGCTCAGCGGTACCTTGTGAAAACAAATTTTTCAAAGTATCTCAGTTTATCTGCAGAGTATGAAAAAGTTGACCCTCCTTTCAGTGTGATAGGAGGCTCCTCTACAGATAAGATAGATCAAAAGCTGGAGGTTAAAAAGTGGGAGCTATCCTCATCCATTTTTGACTTTTTACCCTTATCTTACTCTCACTCAGAGGAGTATACCAGCACACAGGATACATCAGGATCAAGCTTTACACCTGTGGAAAAGGATAAAATACTGGAAAGGTCCCAGAACTATATGGTGGGTTTTCATCTTCGCTCCTTACCTGCTCTTACCTTTAGAGGTTCCAACAAAACTTCTGATTATCTTTCCGCAGAGCCTTTTGAGAGGACCTTTGAGGATGTTTATGATCTGTCTTTTAACTACGATGTTCCCTGGCATACCCCGCTTTTGCCCACCAATGTTTCTCTTTTTTTAAAGCTGAAAAAATCGGGTAAGGAGGTTGAGAATACATCAACCAGCGTGGATATTACCAGAGGAGGCAGTATAACCTTGCCTTTTCGTCCTTCTGCTACTGCGATGTTGAAGAGCTCTTATTCCCAGTTTGAAACCAATCACTCTGAAAACGGGGGAAGGGAGCTGCCCAAATCAAGGTCGAGAAATCTTTCCCTTAACTGTCAATTATCTATTTTTAAACTGACCCCTCGATTTGCGTTTAAAGGCGGATATAAAGAGGAGAACTTCTCTTTCAACCCGGAAAGAAGAAAAATCTCCACCAGTTTTAATCTATCTTCCAGCCTTCCTGTGCATCCCAGCATGTGGGTAAAGCTTCCTGAGGTTTTTTTCACACTTCGCTGGTATCTTGACTTCAACCTTGAAAGGGAAGGTATTTATGAGGATACCACAGCCTCTCTTGATTTTCCGTCTCAACTTGGATGGTCAAGACTTGAGCTTCCTGATGGAGAAGAGAAACTCTGGCTTGAAAAAAAAGCTTATAATATGAAGCAAAGCTGGAGCCCCTTTTCTTTCCTGGAAACAACCCTCTCTTATGGAAGGGAGAGGGAAGAAAAGACCCAGCTGGGCACTCCCTGGGTAAGGAGAACAGAAAACTGGCCTGCAGTAAAACTTAAGTTTGACCTCAACCGCACTCCTTTTTTAATTGACAGGATATCCAAAAGGTTTTTTTCCTCCTCAAATCTTGTTCTGGAGTACTCAAGAACAAATACAATAAGTGAAGGAATCTCTACCAGTATCTCTCACCAGCCTTTCTTGAGCTGGCAGGGAACATTTAAAAAACCCGAGGATCTTTCCCTTGCCTTTCTCTACAAATCCAGCACTAAGTATCAAAAGGCATTTGGTGAAACGAACTCAAGCAGGGATTTCTCCTCCACCCATCAGTTAAAGATAAGCTGGTCGGCTTATATTGCGTGGGGGGCAAGAATTCCCCTTTTAAGCAGCCTGATAAACTTTAAAAATAAACTTACCTTCTCAACAGCCCTTTCCCGGGACCTGAGCTATAAGGAAGATTCCTCAGGACTGGTGCAGCAAGATCAGGAAAAATGGACCCTGATAGCCGATGTCTCTTGCAGGATGACACGGAATATAAATATGAAGCTCGGTCTTGATCTTACCTATTACAAAGACAGGGTAAAGGTAGGAGAGGATTATTTCGGTTATGGAGGTTTTGCCTGGGTGGAGATGCTATTTTAGCTTACCTGGACGAAAACAATTTTGGTTGACAAAATTAAAATAATATGGCTATACTCAAAAGAGTTAAAATTCAGGCGGAAAGTTTCCTTTAGAGAGTATAACAGGGGTCAAAAAATCCAAAAAAAGTGAAATTTAAAAAAAGTAAAATAAGCATCAACAAAGTGGTAGAGGCAGGAGTTATTCTTGTTACAGGAGGTTCTGCTCTTGTTTTTTTCATCTGGTCAAAGAATAACTTTCTTCTGCCAAAAGAAACTTATGCTGAAAGTATCCTTATAGTTCTTCTTGCACTCTATCTTATCAAAGTTGTAGAGGATGGCAGGTTTTACCTGGTAAAATCAAACCTCTGGTATCCTCTCCTGGGTACTGCAGGAGCCTCACTCTTTTCCCTTATTAACTCAGTATCTTTCTATCTCAGTTTTCTTGATCTTGCCGAATTTCTTAGCTATTTTTTCATCCTCTTTTTAGCGGTTAACTTTATTCGCACCTGGACCCAGAAAACCCGTATCTTCTGGGCTCTGGTAGTAGTATGCATCATAACTTCTGCCTATGCGGTGTGTCAGTTTTACAACCTTGAGTTTAAATTCTGGGTACGTCAGGGAGGAAGGGGAAATATTTTTTCCACTTTTGGCAATCCCAATCGTTATTCAGGCTGGGTAGGAGCGGTAGTTCCAGTGATGATCTGTTACTTTTTTACCATGCAGGGAGTAAAAAAGTATATCTTAGGAACCTCTATTGCTTTAACCTACACGGGAATGATGATGACCTTCACCCGGGGAGCTCTTCTGGGCCTTGTGGTGTCTCTATCTTTCATGCTCTTTCTTTTGCTCCGTTTTTTGCATCTTAAATTTTTTAAGAAATATAAAGCAAAAATTTTTTATCTTATCAGCATTTTTGCAATTATCAGTGTGGTTTTTTCGACAAAAAATCCCATAAATATATCCGGGCAAACCATTATAGGAAGATTTGTCTCCGCTGCTACCGGTCAGGAGGCCTCTCTTCGTCAGAGACTCATGATATGGCAGGTAAGTTTTCTCATGGCCAGGGCTCATCCTTTCATTGGGCAGGGAATTGGCACTTACAAGTATCATTATCTGTGGTATCAGGGAAAGTTCTTTGAGAACCCCGCCAATCAGGACAGGCTTAATCTTGCAGTTTGGGCAAGGGAGGCCCATAATGAATATCTGCAGATACTTGTGGAGATGGGAGCCTTAGGACTTTTTTTCTGGTTATGGCTGATATTTACCTTCTTTGGAGAAAATTATCGTGGTCTGAAAAAAGAGAAAAACCAGAAGCATTTTCTCATACGTCTCGGGCTGGGTACAGGAGCTTTTGTCATTCTGGTTCATGCGGCGGTGAGTTTTCCTTTGCATATTGTTCCCAACGGGATTTTGCTTTTTCTTTTGATGGGTCTTGCCACCTCCACCGAGCAAGCTCAGATAGAGACTCCTGCCTCCAGTTTTCCGAAAAATTCAGGACGAGGATAAGATTTAATAGCCAGGAAGGAAGATTTTTTCCAAAATGAAGTTTAAAAACGTATGTAAAAAGAGCAAATGATGGAAAAATACTGCAGCATACTTCTTGCTATGGCAGCTGTGGGAGCAGGTACTTTTGTGGTATCATTTTTTCTTAGGCCTTCCCTCAAAGCTATCTGGCACTCGGTTATATG
>CBFDTW010000041.1:0-12816 GCA_965613085.1 uncultured bacterium
TGTGTATAAGAGACAGTCTTTGAGGTAAGACTCTTTTTAATCGGGCAATCTGGAAGACTTGCAGCTCAACGTATAAATGATGAGGAGTTAAAGGAGATAAAAAAGCTTCTAAAAAAAATAAAACAGGCAAAAGAACGCAAACTCTTAATTCAGTTAGATTCAGAATTTCACAATCTGGTTAATGAGGCCAGCAAAAATAAGGCTCTGGCTAAAACTCTGGAGAGGCTACGAAACCAGGTTGCTCGTCTGTGGTTTTTTGCCACAGAAGAGAATAATACCTACGCTATGCAAATTCCGGAGGATTTTGAAAAACTGGTAAGGGCACTGGAGCAGAGAGACCAGGCCAAAAGTGAGCAGATCTTAAGAGACCACGCAATTCGTTTTATCGAGCAGATAAAGATGAGCCTGTATGAGGGAACTATACTGCAACCTGCTCAAAGATGAAGATAGGGCTCTCTGTTAATTTGCCGCCACAGTTTTAGCGAGAGTCGAGTTTTGTTGACAGTTTTTTAATTTTTTAAATAAGAAGCCTGAATAGATTCTTCAACAGGTAATCGCCACCAGCTTTAATCTTTAAAAAGGAGGTAAGGATATGCCTTTGAATAAATTGGAAGAGGTAGTATCCCATAAATTGATGGAACTTGAAAAAGAAGGTACTCTTAAAGGAAAAGAATGGGTGATAACCGGGATAAAAAAAAGGCAGGGAAATAAAGGGCCGCGCTACCTTATAAAAGGAGAGGATGGTAAGGAGTTTCTTAAAATGGATTCCAACTCTTACCTCGGTATGTCTTTGAAAAAACAGGTTATAGAGGCGGAGGAGGAAGCAGCGAGAAAATTTGGAACAGGTCCCGGGGCTGTGCGTTTTATCCACGGCACTTACCTTCCTCATGTGGAACTGGAGGAAAAACTTGCAAAATTCCACAAAAAAGAAGCCGGCATGATATTTAGCTCGGCTTATTCAACTATGTGTGGTATACTTCTTCCACTTATCTCCAGGGATACCATTGTGATAAGCGATGAGCTAAATCATAATTGTATAATTAACGGGATAAGGCTTGCCAGGCCCAGGGATAAAAAAATATACCGGCATCTTGATATGGAAGATCTGGAGGCCAAAATAAAAGAGTGTGTGGGTAAATGTTCCCGTATTGCAATAGTTACGGACGGTGTTTTTAGTATGAGAGGGGACTATCCGGACCTCAAGAGATTGGTAGAACTGGCCAGGGGGTATAATGAGGAATTTAAAGAAGGTATCTTTACCATTGTAGATGACTCGCATGGTGTGGGAGCTTTTGGCAGTACAGGAAGAGGAACCTGTGAAGTGACAGGGGAAAACGAAGTTGACATCTTAGTTTCTACTATGGGCAAGGCATTGGGAGTAAATGGGGGGTATCTGGTAACAAGCAGCAAAATAATAGAGTATCTACGCGAAACTGCCCCCTTTTACATATATTCTAATCCCATTACCCCCTCAGAGGCAGCTGCCGCACTTAAGGCTTTAGAGATTCTGGACAGCGAGGAAGGAAAAAAGATGCTGGAGCATCTCCGGGAGATGACCGATTACTTCAGGCAAGGATTGATTGACCTCGGATACGAAGTAACAGGAAAAGAGCATCCTATTGTTTCTGTAATGGTCCGAGACACTAAGAAGACAGAAGAACTGGTTGATTACCTTAAAAAGAATATGATTTTAGTGGTGGGGTTAAAGTACCCGGTGGTTCCACGAGGGGATGAATCAATAAGATTTCAGATTTCCGCTGACCATACAAGGTATGACGTGGATTGTGTTCTGAAAGCTCTAAAAGAGTATAAAGCGAGCATTTAATTGAAATGAAAAGCCCTGAATTAAATCTCATTCCCGTAGGTGTAAATTACAGGTCTGTTCTGCCACAACATGAAATCACCTATCCTCTCCCGAAAAAAATGAAAGCGTGGGTTACCTATAAGGGAGGAAAAACTGTTTTAGAGGAAGTTCCTCTACCCAGGATGCTTGCCGATGATGTTTTAATAGAGCCTTTGTGGATTTCCATATGTGCCTCCGATGTGAACAAATTTGTAAGCTTAGTGGGCGATCTGGAAAAGACAGTATTTGGGCACGAATTTGCCGGAAGAGTTGTTGCTGTCGGTGAAAATGTGGACGAAGCTCTTGTTGGCACAACAGTTGTTGTTGAAGAACATTATCCCTGTCTTGAATGCAGCTTTTGCCTTAAGGGAGAGTTTGATAAATGCCAGAGGGAGGGTTTTCTTGGCTGGTACAAATCTGGCAATCCCAGAGATTGGCTGAGAAATGGTGCCTTTGCCGAATTTGTTTCCATACACAATTTTTGCGCAAAACCAACGCAAGGTATAGAAAAGCTTGATTTTTTTCCTTCACTTGCAGAACCTTTTGGAAATACAGTAAAAATGGGAAGGATAGTTAGAGAAAAATGTGGGGAAGTTCCTGAAACCCTTATCATATGGGGAGGATGTGGTGCTCAGGCACTTTATATGGTTCCTTATTTTGTCAGTATGGGTGTTGAGAATTTTGTTTTGGTTTACAGGGGAAAACCGGCTATGAGGTATATGGAAAGTTGCGTGAAGGATTTGGACGCCACCTTTTTCTTTGTAAATTTTGAGCAAGAGGATAAGCTAAATCAGCTGAAAAAAAAGCTGGCAAAAGATGGATTTATAAGTGTTGAGTTAACTGGAAATGCAAAAATTCAGAAGATGGTTTTAGATTATGCCTCTCCAAAAGGAAAGATATTTTACTACGGTCTTCCTTCAGGAGGAGAGGAGGTGATGATTCCGGGAACAAACATAGATATTTATACATTTGTGACTGGAAAAGAAGGAATTGATGAGTTGAGCCTTAATGGTGTGAAAGGGTACAGGGTGATGGGGAGAGATAATCAGTCCTGGAAAGAAACTATTGAGGTCTTAAAAACTGATAGTAACCTGAGAAGAGAAATTATGAAGCCGCTTGTTATGGCAGGTAGCACAGAGAATATAGGGGAGTTAGTTGATTACTTAATTAAAAATGGTGTGAGATACAACCAGCCTCCGTATGGACCAAGGCCGGCAAAATTTGCGCTTGTGAGCGAAAAAATGATCTCACCTTCTTGACCCTCTCCGGACTGCACTTGACATAAATAAAAAAACAGGTTAATGTATTCAAAACTCACTCAAAGAAGTTTCTATTTCCCGACACTGTTAATTTATCCTTCAGTAGATCTTATAATGCTGAAAAAAGCAGGCAAAAGTTAAACAAAGGAGGTGAGGAGGGACTGCAGCTAAAGGCTTTTTTAAGGGAGATTAAATTAAGAGGAGGGATAAAAAATGGCAAAAAAATATTTGAAAAAAAGCGGGTTGTTGCTGGTCATCCTCTCGATAGCGATTAGTTTCACCTTTGCCCTTCCTTCACTGGTACAGGCAGCAAAATATACCATGGTTATTGCCCATCACTATCCGGTAGATATGACCAATAATGAAGTTCATCCAGCATTGCATCGTTTTAAAACCAGAGTTGAGACAGAAACTAAAGGTGGTATCGAGGTTAGAATTTTTGGTGGGATGGTTCTGGGTACAGAGATTGAATATACCAAAAAAGCCCAACTGGGAAAAACAGTACAATCTGCTGTTTTATCTTCTGGAGCTTTCTCTTCTTTCTTTCCAAAATACCAGGTAATTACTACTCCTTTTCTCTTCCCGGATTATAATACGGCATGGGCTTTTTTCAACAGTGAATGGTATGCCAATTTCATGCACGAGATGCGTAGAAAAACCGGCCTTCGCTGGATTGGGATGTTTGATGATGGAGGTGGCTTTGTTGCTTTTACCAATGATAAACGCTTGATTAAGACACCGGAAGATATGAAGGGTCTGCTGATTCGCGTGGAAGAAAATCCAGCTCATATTGCTGTTATCGAGGCACTTGGTGCTAAAGCAGTTCCCCTTGAGTGGGGTCAGGTGCCAACTGCTTTAATGACAAATGTTGCCGACGGACAGTTTAATGCTCCCGGTTTGAATGCAGCAATGAAATTCTGGGAGAGTTGCGAGTATACGAGCTGGACGGGTCATATTTACAATACCTTAAACTGGGTGGTCAACGATGAATGGTTTAAGAGTTTACCAGAGGATTATCAGAGTGTAATCCTGAGGGCAGCTCGTGAGGCAGTTATGTACGGTCACGGGCTCTCTGACCATTTGACAAATTTAGGCTGGCAAAAGTGCGTGGAAGAATTCAAAGCTGCCTATATTCCAACCGCAGAGGAAAAAGAGGCCTTCAAAAAGATAATGCAACCTGCTTTCTATGAATGGGCTACGGAGGAATTTGGACTCAAGCCTGAGTTTATCCATGAGGTCTGGAACAAAGTGGATGAAATTAACAAAGAACTGGGAGAGGAATACTGGAATAAGTGGGGTAAATAAGAGTCAGGACAGGCTAACCTTTTGTTTTGAGTAGCAGGGAGGAGTTTATCCTCCCTGTCTCTCTATTAATGTTCAGGTTCTTCACTAACACTCGAGACAGATCAAGTAATTTCAAGATACCTTTGAGAAAAGAGGAAAAAATGACTAAGGGTAAATCTTCACCTGGTCAATTAATACTTTTAGTCAGTGATTGGGTTAATTGGGTGGTGATAAGAGTTCTTGGAGTAATGGTTGCAGCTTTGCTTGTAATCACTTTGTATGAAGTTTTTTTCCGGTATGTTCTTCGCAACCCTCTTCCCTGGCCTGTTCCCGTGTCAAGAATATTGCTGATCTGGATTGCTTTGCTGGGTATAAGTGTTGCTTTAAAAGCAGGAGAGCATGTTGCTGTGGAAGGTGCAGTTCTTATTCTTCCTCCCAGGTATCAAAAATTAATTATGTTTCTGGATTACCTTATTATAGGTATCTGGTTAGCTGTAATAATCTGGCAAGGATGGCTGGCTACAACCCATGCCACTCAGCTTATGGTTATCACCAGAGCACTCCGGATCCAGTTTAAATGGCGCCTGGCAGCAGTTCCGCTAAGCGGAATTCTTCAATTTATTCATCTTTTAGCAGGACCGGCTATTATCCACAAAGCTGTAGAGGGGGAAGAAAAAGAGGGACAGAAATGACTTTTGCTTTTATAGTTTTTTTCATTCTTTTGGCAATGGCAGTTCCCATTGGCTATGTCATGGGGTTTTCTTCCATGGTGGGTCTTTTTAGCCAGGGAGGGCTGGATTTTCTTGAGCCTGTAGCAAGTCGCCTTCACGATGGCTGCAGTGATTATGTGCTTGTTGCCATTCCTTTTTTTATTTTAATAGGCGAGTTCTTAAATCGCTCAGGTATGACTGAACGATTGGTTGATTTTTGCAACAAGTTAATCGGTCACTTTCAAGGAGGACTCTCTCACGTTAATATTCTTGTTAGCATCCTCTTTGCAGGATTAACAGGAACAGCGGTCACTGATACCGTTGCTGTAGGTGGTATTCTTATTCCCGCTATGAAAAAAGAGGGCTATACATCCAGTTATTCTGCAGCTGTAACTGCTACCTCTTCGGTTATTGGCCCCATTATCCCGCCAAGTGTTGTAATGGTGCTCTATGGCAGTATTTTGAGGTTATCCATTCCGGCACTTTTTGCTGCGGCAATCACACCCGGCCTCTTATGCGGAGCCAGTCTTCTTGTCATAAGCTGGTTCCTTAGCAAAAGGCGCAATTTTCCCAAGTATAAGAAAGCCCCTTTTAGAGAACTATGGAGGGCTACTTACCGTGCTGTACCTCTTCTTTTTACCGGCATAGTTATAGTAGGGAGCATATTATTTGGTATAACCACAGTGGCTGCGGCAGCTGCACTGGGGGCCTTTTACGTTATGCTCATGGGTCTTCTGGTGTACAGAACTCTTAGCTGGAAAGATATCTGGGAGTCTCTACTTTCAACTGCAAGGATGTGCGGTGTGGTTTTTCTTCTGATCGGGGCGGCAGCTGCACTGGGGTGGTATGTCACCTTATCGGGGGCTATTGATGCCACATCAAAACTGATGGTAGCCATAAGCTCCAATCCATGGGTGATACTTACTCTGGTTGATGCTTTTATACTGATAGTCTGTATGTTCATAGATGTGATTCCAGCAGCCCTTATCTTGGGACCGGTACTTTCACCTGTAATGGCCAAGTTCGGAATTGATCCCATACATTTTGCTATGATAATGATGCTCGGCCTTAATATTGGTAACGCAACACCTCCTATGGGGATGACTCTTATGACAGCCTCAAGAATTGCCGGGATTGCTTATGAGCAGTCCTGGAAAGATGCATTTTATTTCATAATCTTTGAGGTTTTTGCTCTCTTAATAGTAACTTATATCCCCTTTCTTTCTCTGTGGCTTCCCAGGTTGCTTGGGTGGGCAGCATGATTTTTTGATAGTTCTTTCCTCAAAAGTGGAGGTATAAACTATGTCTTCAACCAAAATGTCCGAGATTTCCCTTTCCCGAATAAAAGAGGCACGGGAAAGAATTAAAAAGGTGGTAAATAAGACTCCCTGTATTTATTCTTTGCCTTTAAGCCGAAAGACAGGCAAAGATGTTTTTTTAAAATTGGAAAACCTCCAGGTTACCCAGGCATTTAAAGCCCGGGGAAATGCCAATAAAATAGCACTGTTAACTGAAGAAGAGAAAAGAAGGGGTGTTATCACAGCTTCTTCTGGTAATCACGGGTTGGGGCTTTCTCTGGCTGCTCTGCGGAATGGTGTAAAAGCTGTGATAGTTTTGCCTGAAGTTGCTCCTGAAAACAAGATAAAGAAAATCAAGGAAAATAAAGCTGAGGTTATTATAAAAGGAAAAACTTACGATGATGCCTCTGAAGTTGCTCGTTCCCTTTCCAGCAAGATGGGCTATATTTATATTCCCAGCTTTGATGATCCTGATATAGTGGCGGGAAATGGCAGCATGGGGCTGGAAATACTGGAAGATGTTCCCCAGGCTCAAATAATTGTGTGTCCAATTGGAGGCGGGGGAGGGATTTCCGGGATTTGTCTGGCCACAAAACAGATTAAAAAGGAGATTCAAATTATCGGTGTAGAGTCTGAAAGGGCAGCCTCAATGCTTGAGTCCATTAAGGCAGGTGAAATTGTGGAGCTCCCTTCGGCGGATACCTTTGCCGATGGAATTGCAGTGAGGAGGCCAGGGACAATTAATTTTGAAATTGTAAAAAAATACGTTGATGATATTGTGACTGTTTCCGAGGAAGAGATAAAGTCAGCTGTTGCTATTTTGGCCAGTGAAGCCAAGGTAGTTGCGGAGGGAGCAGGGGCTTCCTCTGTTGCGGCTTTGCTTTTTAAAAAGTTTTCTACTCGAGATATATCCACTGTAGTATGTGTTGTCACAGGTGGCAATATTGACATGGGTCTTTTCAAATCTATATTAAATGACTGAATTATAACTGAGCTTTTATTTTCTCTATAAATGATTCAGTGTGGGCGGATAAGATACTGACAGCTGCCTTTTCATCTTTTTCCTCAATAGCGTGGATCAGCCTTTGAAAGTCATCTTTGAAGCTATATACGAAAGACTTATCCTTTGGCAGTATCCACAATCTTAAAACTCTATCCCTCAAAGCTTGCAGGATCTGATAAAGCACCTTGTTATGTGTTGCCATATTTATCAGATCGTGGAATTTAGAATCCAGTTTTATTATTTCTTTCTCGTTCAGATTATCTTTAAATTTGCCAAGGAATTTTTTCATTTTCTCTATTTCCTGTTTTGTTGCTCTTTCAGCTGCCAGTTTTGCAGCCATCTTTATAAGGGGCCTTCTCACTTCCATTACATCCACAAGCTCCTGGAATTCAACGGAACTGATATAGACTCCGCTGTAAGGAACCACCTCGACCAGACCTTCGGCATCAAGGCGAACCAGAAGTTCTCTTAAGGGAGTTCTTCCTATTTTGTACTCTTCCATAAGTTCCTTTTCCTTTAGCACCTGACCTGGTTTATAGTCACCCAGAACTATTTTTTCCCTCAGGATAGAGTAAACATCACTTTTATTCAAAATTTTACCCCCTTTTCAGTTTAATAAAAATAGATTTTTATATAATTTATATATCTTTGGTGTATTGTCAAAGAAGAAAAAACTCAGAGTTTCTCTCCACAATAAGGACAGAAATTGGGGTTTCCCTTAAATAATCTACCACAATAAGGACAGACTCTGGTAACTTCATCTTGTGAGAGGTAGGAAGATTGGCGGGGACGTAAGATAAGATAAAGAGGCAAAAATACAATTAATAAGAACCATACCCCAATAAACCATCCAATTACGGCACTTTTAGAGTAGCCTCTTCTCCTTGCATCAGAGGCTACCCATATGGCAATAAAGAGAGGAATGATCAAACCTATCAATAAAAAGCTCATAATCTATCACTCCACAGTTCCTTCTTGAGGCTGTATCTTCTCCAGCCTGTCAATCTTTCTTGCCAGATCTTCAACAGTTTTCCTTAACTCCTGAATCTGGATTTTGAGAATTCCGAACATATCTGCCACGCTTTTTATATCTTTTACTTTCTCATTCAGTTCATCTACTTTTTTCCTCAGGTCCTCCATTTGCTGGCTGAGCCTGGAGAGCTTACCAATAGTTTCCTGCTGTTTCTTAACCTCTTCTATTATCCCGGAAATATCTTTTATCTGTGTTTGCAAATCCTTTATCTTCTCCTCAAATCCGGACACCGCTTCTATCTGACTGGATAAAGAGTTTATCTTCTCCTCTAACTGAGAGATTAAGTTAAAATATTCCTCAAGTTTGACCATCTGCTGGTCTAATTTTTCACCTTCTATCCGGGGCAGGTGCTCAAATTTTGCTTTCAATTTTTCGACCTCGTCCTTTAACTTTGTAAGCTCGGTTACTTTTTCCTCCAGAGTATCTAATTTTTCCTCAAGAGAAGAGAGAGCTTCCTCGGGAGTGATTTTTTCCTCTTTCTTTTGAACAGGTTCTGGCAGAGAAATAGATACTCCTTTAGCTTTAACAACACTTTCAAAAAGAGATTTGACCTGAGGTCGAGGATCAATTAGCCAGGCTCCTTCCAGATATATGAGTGCCTGGTTGTACAGTTTTGCATTCATATACTCAACCCCGCTTCTTGCAAAGTAATCGTATAAAGATGGAACAGGTGTTTGTTGAGAAGAAATAAATTTATATTCCTCTTTTGCCTGAGTTATAAATTGAAAAGCCATATCCTTTTCTCCCATCCGATTGTAAACAATAGCCTGGAGTACCCTGGTAGTTGCCACTTCTTTTTGGTTTTCAAATGCCTTGCCCTTTTTTTCCAGCTTAATATATTTATCGAACCAATCCAGGGCGCTTTCATAAAGTTGTCGTGCATATTTTTCTTTACCCTCTATATCCAGGTTAAGGCCTAACAGATAGGCAATCTGACCCAGTTCAATATAGGGAAGAGAAAAATCCGGCACCTTCTGAATGATCTCCTTGTACTCCCTTGCGGCCTGGTAAAAATAATCTGGATTTTCGTTAGCGGCAAGATAGTAAGCCCTTGCTAATCTTGCCTTGAGGGCAAAATTATCCGGGTTTTTCTCGAGTAAGGAGGAGTAAGTCTTTATAGCATCCTCAAATCTTCCCTCCTCCAGTGCTTTGTTGGCAACTTCTATCTGATCAAAAGGAGCCTCCTGGGAAAGGCAAGGAAAAGGTAGGGTGAACAGGAGAAATAATCCTGTGGCTATTACAATAAAGAAAATAAGGCTTTTTCTTTTTGATTTTTTCAGTTGATCATCTTTTTTCAAAGTTTTACCAGCCTGATTTAAGCTTAAAGAAAAGATTTTTTCTGGTGCCGGAGGAGGGACTCGAACCCCCATGGAGCTATCTCCACATGGTCCTGAACCATGCGCGTCTGCCAATTCCGCCACTCCGGCCTTTTTTATACTAAAAAATTTAGAACTTAAGTCAACCTTTATATGTCCGGGAGGTTGGTTTGACAGCTATCATCGCCTATCTTATAATTAAATTCAGGGTAAAGACTATGAAGAAAAAGACCTTGCGTCAGAATCTCTTAAATATAAGGCGAAGTTTATCCTGTCAGGAGATTGAGAAAAAAAGTGACAGAGTGAAAGAATTTTTGTTTGATTTTCCTCCCTTTAATAAAGCAAAAATGGTCTTATTTTATATTTCTCTACCCAGCGAGGTTCAAACTCACCGGATGATAAAGGATTCTTTGAAGATAGGTAAAAGAGTTGCTGTTCCAGTAGTTGAGCTTAGCAGCAGAAAGATAACCCCCTTTGAGATAAAGAATCCTGAATGCAAGCTCATCCCCGGCCCCTTTAATATTCCTGAACCAGAGAAAGATGAGCGCTATCCTGTATCTTTAAAGGAAATTGAGCTGGTAATTGTCCCAGGAGTGGCCTTTGATACAAAAGGAAGAAGATTGGGATTCGGAGGGGGCTTTTATGATCGCTTTTTAAACAAGCTCTCATCCCGGGTTAAATCTGTTGCCCTGGCTTTTGAGTGCCAGATTATTGATGAGGTTCCCTGTGAGGAGCACGACGTTTCAGTGGATTATATTATTACGGAGAAGCGGATAATTTGCTGTCAGCTTACCCCATTTTCTAAAAGAGGAAGTGATCCCCAAAAAGTCATTTAACGCAGAAAAAAAAGGAGGAGGAAAAGATGTACCTTAACAGACCTTTGAAAGATTTTATCAAGGATACCGCCTCTCGTACCCCAACTCCAGGGGGTGGAAGTGTGGCTGCGCTTGTAGGAGCATTGGGAAGCTGTCTTCTAAGTATGGTTGGTAACTTTACTCTTGGCAAGGAAAAATTTAAATCGGTGGAAAAAGATATAAAACTTATTTTAACCCAGCTTACCTCACTTACCTCCCGGCTCTGTGAGCTGATTCAAGAGGATATATCCTCCTACCAGAATTTTTCCAGGGTCTCCTCCCTTCCCAAAAGTACCCCGGAGGAGAAAAAAGCTCGTAGCATGGCCTTGCAGGAGGCCTTGAAAAAAGCAGCCGAGCCTCCCTTGAAGACATGTGAGTACTCCTTTGAGCTTTTAAAAATAGCATCTCGCCTTTTTGAGATTGGAAACCCTCGCTTGATAAGCGATGTTGGGGTGGGAGCTATTTTGGCGGGAGCCTGTCTTGAAAGTGCTGCTTTGAATGTGGAGATTAACCTCTCTTATATACAAGATGAAGATTTTGTAAGAGAAAAAAGGAAATCCCTTACACCTCTTTTAAAAAAGGGGAAAGAGCTTACTGCTGAGATAGTTAAGAAAGTTGAGGCAGAAATAATCAAATAGACAAAAATAGAGGATACAAAGGTGAAAGTTTTATTCGGAGTCTGTTCCTGGGGGCTGGGACATGCGGTAAGAGACCTTCCTCTTTTAAAGAGGATGAGAAGAAATGGACACAGAATAACAGTGGTGGGCAGAGGTCGTTCTCTGGAGTTCATAAAAAAGGAGATGGGCAGAGAATGTAGTTATTACGAGATTCCCGATTATTCACCGGTTTATTCAGAGAAAGCTTTTTCCATAGCCAAATTTGTTGGAAGGTTTCCCTTTTATTTAGGTGAGGTAGCAAGAGAACATAAAAGGATAATGCAACTTGTTAGCTATGACGGTTATGAGAGAATAATTTCTGACTCTCGGTTCGGAGTGTATCATCCCGAGGTACCCTCCTTTTTTGTCTTTCACCAGTTAAGGTTTATAGCCCCGGGCAGGATAAAAATTTTTGAAAGATGTACCGAGGGGTTTAACTATCTTTCAGGAGATAATTTCCAGAAAATTCTGGTACCGGATCTGAAAGAAGAAAATTTGAGTTTGAGTGGTGATTTATCTCACAATCTGTGTTATTTCAAAGAAGGTAAAGTAGAATACATAGGAATTCTGTGCGATTTAAGAATAAAGAAGGTTCCACAGGATATTGATTATTTTATTTCCATTTCCGGACCCGAACCCCAGCGAACAATTCTTGAAAAGAAAATATTATCCCAGCTTTCTTCTCTTAAGGGAAAAGTCGTGGTTGCCCTGGGCAAACCTGAGGAAAAAAAAGATACCATCTACCAGGGCGCAAGGATATTTAGCTGTCTGAATAGAAAAGGTCAGGAAGAAATGATGAACCGCTCCAGGTTGATAATTACAAGACCTGGCTATACAACACTTATGGAACTTGCCACTCTTGGTAAGAAAGCTCTCCTGATTCCCACTCCCGGCCAGACAGAGCAGATTTATCTTGCCAGCTATCACTTGAAAAAGGGCAATTTCTACAGTATTTCTCAGGAAAAGCTGAATCTTGCCAGGGATGTAAGGGAAGCTGAGAGGTACCCCGGGATAAATCTTGGGATACGACCGGAGGAGGCTGAAGAAAAATTTATGCAGGTAGTATTTGGTAAATTATGAAAAGAAACGTTCTTCTCCTTGTCTCTACAGGAATAGGAATAGCTCTTTTTATTCTGGTTTTTTATCTTTTTAATGTTACAAGAGTATTTTCTCACATGGTAAATATAGGTTCTATGGGAACAGGCATTTTTCTTATAAATATTTTATTAATTATGCTCATTGGAGGTCTATCCTGGCAGCTTATTCTCAGGGCTTACGGTCACCATCTACCCTTTAAAGATGTTTTGATAATAAAGGTCATTGGTTTTGCCATTAGCTATCTTACACCCTCTATGTATGTTGGAGGGGAACCTGTGCGGATATATCTTATGGGGAAAAAACATGGTGTGTCACTGACCAGGATAGGGGCCACAGTGGTTGTAGATAAATTTCTGGAGCTGGGAGCAGGTTTATTTTATGTTTTTCTGGGGACCATACACACAATCATCTATCTGTCTCTTATACACATCTCCGAGCCCACGAGACTAGGCATGATCTCGT
>CBFDTW010000042.1:0-12744 GCA_965613085.1 uncultured bacterium
TAAAACACCCAGACTTACTCCTTCTTCCCACATAGCCTCAAAAATAGATAAGGCCTGCCTGAAAGATAATTTTTCTTTTTTTATCACTTCCCTTTCCAATTGCTCTAAAATATCGGGATTTTTTCTCAAAGGAACCCCTTTTTGCTTAAATATCTTAATATTCTAAGGCTTGTTTCCCCTCTATGTGGTGATAATATTTTTATTGCCTGGGATGCTGTTAATCTCTTTATCAGAACAAATCTGCTAATCTTTATCTTTCTTTACAAGAAACCTTTTGCAATTTCTTCTCCTTTCTTAATAATATCTTTTTCTTTTACTCTACCAGTCTTTATCACAAATGAGGCAACGACTTTTCCTCCTTTTGACTTTATTTTATCGATGAGTATTTTAATTGCCTTTTTGCCACCAAAACCACCCATAGTGACAAATAAAACAATTTTTTTATCTTTGAAATCAGCCTTTGAGATAAATGTATTGATAGCTGGTGTTGGTTTTAATGACCAAACTGGTGTTCCCAGAAATATTAAATTGTAGTTATTCAAATTAAGGTTTAAAGGTTTTATCCTGCTACATTTTCCTTTCGCCGCACCATATCCACCACTTATAAAACCAAAAAACCCTTTCCTACTTTTTACCTCTTCAATTTTTCCCAGATCCGCATTTAAAACCTTAGAAATTGAGGTCGCTACAAGTTCTGTTTTGCCTGTCCAGGAATAATACACAACTAATGCTTTCATTATTATCCCTCTTTATAGATTGTTTAAATATCTCTTTTAATTGTAAAAAGCATTCCTGTTATCCAGAAGAGCAAGAGCAAGATTGGCTAAGATCTTTTCAAACAATTGAGAATCCTTGCAATTTTTATATCAACATCTATTCCTTCCAGAGGATCTGCGGGCGGTAAAACACCCAGACTTACTCCTTCTTCCCACATAGCCTCAAAAATAGATAAGGCCTGCCTGAAAGATAATTTTTCTTCTCCTACCAGGACTATTCTACCAAAAAATACACAATCAGGCAAAACTTATATCCTCTTGACTTTTGAGTTTAAAAATTCCAGAAACGGAATTAAAAGAGGTTATTCAAACTTTTTTAATGTATTTGTTGGAGAGGTGAAAATAGAAGTTGAGGTCAAAAAACAGGGTTTACCTTTCCGGAAAGTCAATTATCTCAAACATTCCAAAGCCCTGGGAATTTTTGGCTCCCAGTCCTGCATCATAGGAAAAACGGATAAGCTCCGGGTTTCCCTCCAGTCTGTATATCCCCATCCAGCCTTTTATTATGGTGTAAGAACCCTCCCTGGGTGTGTATTTGATTATCTTCTCTGATCTTTTGTCAACCCTTAGCGCAGATATCTTAAACTCATCAGAGACAGGCTTTTTATGGTAAAAAGATACATATTTTTTAAAAATGTTTTTCTGAATAAGCTCGGAAAACTCCTTTTCAAAAGGGGAAAAATAATAAGTTTTCTTCTTCCCACTCGATGTTGACAAAGTGGAGTAAACAGTCACCGGGGAAAGCATCCTTATAACCTGTGAAGAAGTGGTAAAAGGAGAAAAATGTACCTCAATGGAACTTACAACAAGAGCGCTTTTATCTATGGATACCTCAGGGGCTCTTGCCAGAGTCTCAGCAAACTCCTGGAGAAGGTCATCCAGAGGTGAGCTTATCTGGAACTTAAAAGGACTGTCAAAAACAATTGCCTCATTCTCTTTTTCTATTCGGCATTTCCCCAGAATCCGGGAGAAGGTGAAAAGTCTAAAAACTCTTCCCCCGTATCTGTATCCCTTATTATGGAGAAAATCAGCAAGATGGGTTGAGATATGGTTGTAGATGAAACTTTGCAGGGCATAGTTATAATAAAGAGGTAGCTTTACCGAAGATTCAGAGCCTGAACTCTGGAAGGTAACTGTTAATCTCATTAATTCTCACTTTTCCCAGATCAAATAACATCATCTCTTCTTAATTACAAAGGCGAATCTGCACCTGAAAGATACATCAGGCCTTAATTGCCCGAATAAAATGAGATACGCTACCCAGGATAAAACCTGCTGCTACCCAGTAGTAAAGAAATCTGGGATAAATTAAAATTGCTATACCAGCCACCAGATAGACAAGACCGGCAAAAGCCAAACTTACCTTTTCAGTCCTGCTAATTTTATTGCTCATCTTATCCACCACCTCCACCAATAAAGGAATCCTTAAAGCTTTAGATACTAAAGGGTGTTCTCTGGTTGATAAAACTATATTTTTTCTAACCTCGTTCCAGAAATCCGTAAAATAAACAGCATTTAAAAACGCCACCCCGGTTAAAAGAACAACAGCATAGGTCAATGAAGACCAGTACTCTCCCCAGGTGAGAAGAAAACCAATCTCATCCACAAAGAACCCCAGTCCTATTCCGTAAAGCAGACCAGCTATCTTTCTTATCTCTTTTTCCCTGTAGTTAAGAGCAATCCAGCCACCAATGCAAAGAAGAACAACTCCATAAAAAAAGTGATGAATGTGCAGTCCCTTTATGATTACAATCTCTCCAAAATAGGTGGTATTTTCCTGATGCATATACTTATCGGCCTTTGTAAGAATCACCCATAATCTGGCAAAAAGGAAGGAAAAGAAAAAAGAAGTTATAACTATAAAGGGGATTGATTTATCTTTGGGGGCTGTATTCATCTTGCAGATTTCCTTTTAGCTCATCCATAAGGCATTATAAAAAATATCAGGATTCTTGCAAGCGGCTAAAATTGACAAATAAAAAATTGTTAAGATAATACTTTAAAAACCCGGCCAAAAACAAAGGAGAAAAGATGCTTGTAACAAAGGAATTTGAATTTGATGCTGCCCATAAGCTTATAAATTATAAGGGAAAATGCGAAAATCTTCATGGTCACAGATGGAAAGTTCAGGTTACCCTGCAGGCTCCAGTGGGAGAGGACGGTATTGCTTTTGATTTTGCTGAACTGGAAAAAATCGTTAAAGAAAAAGTTATTAAAAAACTGGACCACACTTACTTAAATGACCTTTTACCTCAACCTTCTACTGAAAATATAGCCTTGTGGATATGGAAGAGATTAAAAGAGCTTCCACTTTATGAGGTAAAGGTGTGGGAATCTCCCACCAGCTGGGTAACTTACAGGGGAGATGAGGAAAAAAGATAAAGACTACCTGTATTTTTTCCTTCTTCTAAGTTCTTCTATTATCTGCTCTACATCACTGGAGGCAGACCTTGCAGCCATAGCAGCTACATAAATAAGAACCGAAAACTGCCAGGCATCTTCGGGTCCGGTGATAAGACCGGAATGAACATCTTCCTTCCTTTCCAGCTGCTCGGAAAAATAAGCCACAGCCTTATCTACATCCCCTTCAAAAATATCCAGAGTATGAGTTTCATTCCGGTATTTCAAAGAGGGAAAAGAGACTCCTCTCATCAAGAGAAACCTGCGGATATCATCCCCGGTTAAATTAAAATCATCCTCAAAATCAAAACCTTCAAATTGGGCAAAAGGACCCTGAGGAAGTATAATTAAAGGTCTGTGAACTATTACCTTCCCTTTTCTCACTACAGTATCGCCTAAGTTCACAGCTGAGGAGGCAAGGGCTATATAGGGAAGTTCGGTAGAATCAAAAGCTAAAAGGTTACGTAATCTGTACCTTATTATTCTGGTTTCTCTAATAGCCTTTTCCCATTTCTCATCAAGATCCATAACTTCTCCCTTCCCTGATTTTTATCCATTTACCAGTATATATTAAATTAAACAAACACCCTTCGTCAACCCCCGGTGCTCTTAAAACCCTATTTTACCAGAAAAAGCAGGATAGAACCTCCTCCCAAAAGAACCAGAACCATAGCTATAGCATCCCAGCCAAGTTTCATGAAAGAGCGTCTTGATCTTAATACAAGCCCAACTATTACTATGTTTAATAGTATTACAGCTAAAATCATGGTAAAAAGATTCTCTATTTGAATAAAGGAAAGGAATGCACCACCTCTAAAAAGTGCATCACAAAGAGGAATGATCATCATATCAAAAAAATTACTTCCCAGAATATTGCCAACCGCCATATCTACATCAAACCGCAGGGCACTTATTGAGACTATAAGCTCGGGAAAAGAGGTTACAATAGCGAGGAAAAAGGTCCCCACAAGAACTTCGCTCCAGCCCATAACTTTAACTATCTCCTTTCCTATTTGGGAAAGCCATATCCCAAGTCCAACAATTACTAAAAGATAAAAGATGAATTTGACTGAGGTGGTTTTAAAAGATATATGCTGGTATATTTTTTCGGCAAGCTGGGAAGAGGCACTTTGTCTGTCAGCCTTCTCCATATTAAATATGGAAACAAGCGCTATGCCTAAAAGGGCAAGAAGAATAAAGCTTTCAAAACCCATACCTGAAAAACTCATACCTGCACCTGTAACGATTCTTAAAAGCATGGAGAACATGGCTACACTCAAGAAAATTACAACCCACCCAGCGTAAAGGATTTGCTTGGTATGAACTTTAAACATAAGGGGTCCTTCCCCTTCAATTAAATCCAAAATAGCAATTATACCTAAATTAAAAATAATGCTTCCAAAAAGGTCCCCAGCTGCAAAATCAGGCGATTTGACCACCACCACAGAGGCAGCACTTGTTACAAACTCTGGTGTAGAAGTGGCAATAGCAAGAACTGCAAATCCCATAATAGTCCTCGTGATACCGGTTTTCTCGCATAAAATATCCCCCAGATAAGATGCTCTATAACCACACCAGATAAGAGCTACGCTACAAATAATGAACTTTATCCAGGAAAACAAAATTACCCTCCTTTTTAGATTAAAACAGCGCCAACAAGCTCGGAGAAATTTTTTATTTTTTTCTCGCGTAGATACTGCTCAAGCTCTTCAATAATTCTCACCGAGGTTCCCGGATCAACAAAGTTAGCCGTCCCCACTGCTATTGCACTTGCACCAGCCAGTACAAACTCAAGAGCATCCTCAAGACCCATTACCCCCCCCATTCCAATGACAGGAATATTTACCTTCTGGCAAACCTCCCAGACTATTTTTACAGCAATTGGCCTTATAGCCGGTCCTGAAAGTCCTCCCGTAACATTCCCGAGTTTTGGACGCTGACTGTTAACATCAATTACCATTGCCGGGACAGCATTTATCAAAGATAGAGCTTCTGCTCCTCCTTCCCTGGCAGCCTGCGCAACCTCCACCACATCTATAAAAGGAGGGAGTTTCAAAATGAAGGGCAGATCGGTCGCTTTTTTTAACTTCCTGCATAAAGAGAAAATAAGCCGGGCATCTTTTCCTATGATCTGTCCTGATTTGACATTTGGACAGGATACATTTAGCTCAAGAGCTTTTATACCTTCTTTTTCTGTTAACTTTTCGACTAATCTGAGATAATCCTCCTCACTTTCTCCAGCAATACTTACAATTACAGCTGTTTTGAGTCTTTGTAAGAAAGGAAGCTTTTCCCTGATGAACACGTCAACCCCGGGATTTTCAAGACCGATGGAATTTAAAAGACCGGCAGGTGATTCGGTAAGGCGAGGAGGGGGATTTCCCTCACAGGGAAAAAGGGTTATAGTTTTTGTTATTACTCCACCTAATTTATTTAAATCTATATGATGGGAATACTCCTGTCCATACCCAAAAGTTCCAGCTGCAACCAGTACCGGATTTTTTAACTTAACCGGACCCACCTCTGTGGTCAGGTCTACGTTAAACCCACCCAATTTTTTCCTTTTCAAGTTAGGTTATTTTCTCACTCATCTCACTCAATTTCTGAATATAGCTTAAGCGATCAAAAGGCTTTCTATACCTAAGGGCATCAAAAAGATACTCAGAAAAAATAGCTACAACCTCATGAATTGCATTGTGTCTGTCCACCCCTTGAGAAATCCTCCGGGAGATATAACGGTTTACCTGTCGGGGATTTTCCTCAGCAATCTGATTTTCTATGGCAAGATGCAGGTAGACATGTAGATAAGGATTTTGTTCCCCGGCTGATCTGTTTGGACTGGCAGGAACACTTTCCCATATTTTGTGATACTCATTGTGTTCCTGTAGAATTTTTGCCAGCCTTTTATCTTCTGGAGAAAGCTCTTTTTTCTCTTTTGTCTTTTTCCACACTTCCTGAATCCTTCTTCTCTGAGAACTCCCCATCGTTTCATTCCAGGCTCTGGATAGTCTTAGCTGAATTTCCTGATTTTTCTCCATCAAAATCTCCTGAAAAATTTTTTAGGTTTTGAAATTAAATATGAAACTCCAGAATATCGCCTTCCTCCAAAGGGTGCTCTCTTTCCACTTTCTGTCCCTTAAATTCATTCTGTCCCCAGATTCTGGCATACTTTAAGTTATTAACGAAATCCTTGTGTATCGCTCTTGCTGCATCTATTACAGAACTTCCCCTTTTAAGCACAACAGGCTCTTCCATATCAGGAGGACGACCAGGAACTTTGGTATAAACCCTTATAATATCAAGGGCACGGTAAAATTCTTCTTTTGCTCTGCTTATTTCTTGAGGAGAGGTTGCTGAGGTTGCTATCACAGGAAAATTCTTCCCGTAAAGTTCCTTTAAAACGGATACCCTTTCCTCTGCTCCCTGAAGGTCATTTTTGTTGGCAAGGATAGCGATTTTCTTGTATAAAATTCCCCCTTCCTCATCTATAGCATCTGTATTTTCTCCTTCTGATCTTATCTTCAACTCCTTAAGCTTCTCCAGCACAACCTCCGCCTGTTCCAGAATATCCTCTCTTCCAGCATCAACTACAATCAAAAGTAAATCCCCTCTTCTGATGATATCTCCCAACCAGGGAAAGTTAAACTCGGGGGAGATAGGAGGTGTATCTACAAGTTGAATCCTTATATTTTCATAAGGCATCATCCCTACGGCTGGTTCATGAGTGGTAAATGGGTAAGGGGCAATTTTGGGAGAAGCCCTGGTAAGAGCTGATAGGATGGTGGATTTTCCAGTGTTAGGTGGCCCAATTAAGATGATCTGGGCTGCTCCTTCCTTTGGTATCCTGTAAGGCTGAGATCTTCGGCAGGGGCCTTTTTTCTTTTCGGCTGCTTTTTTTAGTTTGGAGATTTTTGCTCTAAGGTCTGCTTGCAGCTTATCTGTGCCCTTGTGTTTGGGCATAATTGCAAGCATTTCCTGAAGAATGGAGATTTTTTCTTCGAAACTTTTAGCTTCTCTGTATCTTTTTTCTGCCTCATAATACTGAGGGGGAAGATTTGCCGGCATAAAATTTTCCCACCTGCTGGCAATTTTGACTAAATTCTAAACAATAGATATGAATAGTCAAGAAAGCTTTTTACAGAATGAGCTTTTTAAATCGGGCAGCATCCTCAAACATGTAGGTATTGTTAAACATTACATAAGTGGTACCAGAAAAGTTGCAGAGTTTTTTAAGATGGATCAGCTCCTCGTCTTTATACTGGTATTTATATCCTCCCTTTCCATGAAGGCGAAAATACCTGATCTTTCCGCTCAGTGCGGGTTTATCCTTAAAGGGATCAACGCAATGGATAAGATCAAGCTCACTGCAAATAGAACTTATCTTATCAGTTGTCCATTTTCCTCTTGGCTCCCATACCAGGATAAAATCCTGCCTTTCTATTTTCCGGAAAAACTCCCTTATATTCTTCTCATTAACTGGAGTGGGTTTAAAACTCGGCGGGGATTGAAACACAATAATTTTCCCTCCGAGCATACGAGCAATCTCCTTTATTCTCTTCCAGGCAGAAAAGACCTGTGGTGTTGGTCTGAAAAAACCGTATAAATCTTTCACCTCTTCAGTAACAGACTCCTTAAGTTTTCGATAAGTAGGAGAGGAGGGAGGATGAGTTATAAGTTGCCAGGCTTTAATGGTAAATTCAAATCCCAAAGGAGCTTCTTCTTTCCATCTTGTGATAGTTGAGAGGGAAGGGGGCTGATAAAATGTCTTTTGAATCTCCACAACTTCAAACTCTCTGCAGTATCTTTTTCTTGCAACAGGAAAGCCGCAACAGCCAACTTTGATTCTATCTTCCATCTGTTTTATCAAGTCCAGAGAATGTCCTTCACGTCAAATACCGGCCCTTCCTGACACACTCGCAGGTATCCTGTAGTTCCTCTAACTACGCAACCTCTACAGGCTCCAACTCCGCAGCCTATAATCTCTTCCATCAACACTTCAGATGGGATACTATAATCAAAACTTAGTCTGGCAACAGTTTTAAGCATCTCTCGGGGACCACAGGCATAAATCTTAAGCCTGGAAAGGGAAGGCAATTTCCTAAGGTAATCTTCTACCAGACTGGATACCAGCCCGTTATAGCCATAGCTTCCGTCTTCTGTAGCAATATGCAGAATTATATTTTTGCCTTTGAACTCTTCCTGGCAGATAATATCTTCGGCTTTTTTAAAACCGAGAAATACCAGAATGGAAGTTTTATTTTTTACCTTTTCTGTAATCTTGTGGGTAAGAAAAACCAGGGGGGCGCATCCTATTCCACCACCAATTAAAAGATGCTTTTCTGCCCCTTCAAGGATGGAAAAACCCTTACCACAGGGCCCGAGAATATCCAGCCTGTCCCCTTTTTTCACTTCGGATAAAATCTTTGTCCCTTTACCCACTACCTTATAAATTATCTCAATCCCCTCACTTCTCGCACCACTTATACTGAAAGGCCTTCTTAAAAGCGGTGAAAAATCATCTTTTACTCTAATATGTATGAACTGTCCAGGTTCAGCATTTGAAAAAGGAAATTCGGGTTTGAGAACAAGCTTATAGCAGTTAGCTTTTACATATCTATTAGATACAACCTCTGCTCTTACCCTCTGTGGAAAGGAGCATAACTTTTGCCTTTCACGCAACACCTTTTATCTATCCCTTTTAATTTCTAAAGGCTGATATCTCTTGTCTGGGAACGGAGGGTATCCAGAAGCTCAAGATATCCCTGCAATTTCTTTTCCTCTGCAAAAGCTCTGAGTTTCTGAAGCGCTTTTTCCTGAATTTGCCTTATTCTTTCCCTGCTTACCCCGTACTTTTTCCCCAGTTCTCGCAGAGAGCAGGTCTTTTCATCTTCAAGGCCAAATCTTAGTTTCAAAATATCAAGTTCTCTTTCATCCTTTATTACTTTTTCCAGAAGGATCTTTACCTCTTTTTTCAGCATTTTCAAGGTTAACTCGTATACTGGAGAAGGAATAGCAGAGTCAGCAACAAAATTCATCATGGTGGTATCGCTCTCCTCATCTCCTACAGGAGTATCAAAAGAAATAGAATCCTGATTAAACCTTAGAACCTCCTTTGCCCTATCTGTGGATACTTCCACAGTTTCAGCAATCTCTTCCGGGGTGGGTTCTCTTTGAAACTCCTGTTCCAGCTTATTTGAGGTGTAATTGAGCTTCTTTAAAAGATGGGCGATATGAACCGGCAGTCTGATAGTTCTACCTTGATCTGTTATAGCCCGGTTTAATGATTGTTTTATCCACCAGCTGGCATAGGTGCTGAACCTGTTTCCTATATCAGGATCAAACTTATCTACAGCATGGGAAAGACCGATATTTCCCTCTTGAATTAAATCAGGAAGTGAGACACCTTGATGAACGTAATTTTTGGCGAAACTCACCACAAGACGCAGATTGGCCTGCATCATTTCCCTTTTATACTGCTCGTATATATCTTTAACCCTGAGGAGTGAGGTAATAAGATTTTCAATTTCTCCACCATAAAATCCCGCTATCCTGACAATCTTCTCCCTGTGCCGGGCAACGAAATTAACAAAGCCTCTAACCTTATCCATATTATCCTTAATTTTTGATAGATCTTCCGGAGAGTATCCTTCTCCCAGAAAGAAATCTGATAGGTCCGGATTTTGTGTAGCAAAACTTATTATTTTACCCACAAGATCTACCAGCTGGCCTCTTCTGTGTTTTATCTTACGGGAAAGTTCTTTTTCCTCTTTTTGAGACAGAAGAGGAGACTTTCCAATTTCCTGGAAATAGTCTCCCAGAGAAAAATCAAAATTTTCATTTTTTGTTTTTATATCGTTCACCTTTTCCCCCTCTTCTAAAAATAAAAATAATAGCACCAAAAGCACTACCTCTCCTATCGCCTTGCAATCACTAACTGATTACACAAGCTTTTAAAAGGTAGGCTCTTGTACAATTTCTGCGTACGGAAGGGGCCTCTACTTCCCTGACCTTATAACTTGTCACTTATAATATTAATTAAAATTTTTCCGATGTCAACCCCTCCGCATAAATTTATTACCTACTCCTCATAAATTTCTCTATAATACCTTATCCTTACAGGCAGACCTCCTCTGTCCACTATAGCTTTTATCTTCTTTTCTGCAACCACTCTGCCTCCTCTTTTTACCCTGCCCAAAGATGTAACAGTAAAGCACATACTTCGCACCGTGATTAAATTTGAGATACCCCTTAAAATGGCCTCCTTTTCATCATCCTCATCCACATATCCATCCCCATCATCATCCCAGCCGTTAAACCCTAATTTTTGTATTCCTCTAACCCGGACAATTTCCCCTATCTCATCAAAGGGCCCTTCTTTGCTGTCACAATAGCTTATTATCTGCCGGGCTATTTCAGAATCAATCCCGGGCAGGGACTCAAGGACAGGCTTGCTGGCAGTATTAATATTGACCCTGCCTTTTACAGGCTCCTCAACCGGCCAGGCTGTTGTAATCTTATCAAGGATGGCCCACTCGCCATCTCTATCTAAATTGATAGTCCGCCATTGCCTGCCACTGTGAATATACCCCACTTCCCCCACACAGGCAAAGGGCTTATTTTTTACATAAAAACTGCTGTAAGCATTTTCAGAACTAACTTCTCCTACCTCTGGCATCCAGTACCAGTTCCTGTGCCAGGGACTTCCCCCTACCATAAACCCTGCAAACTCTCTCATGCGCGGATCGTTTTTCTCCCAGGCTCTCCAGGGAACACCATAATTATAATAACCTGCAACATCCACCACCTTTCCTTTTCTATTTATGAGCTTAACCTCATCAACAAAATTATCCAGAATTTCTTTCCCTATAGTTTCTCCGGGCAGCTTTATCACCACATTAAACACCACCCAGTATCCCCGAGCAGGAACCACACCCAAAAGTCTCTTTTCCCCGAGAGAGGTTTTTATCTTCCACCCGGAAACAGAACAGGGCAGAGAATAAGGATTGTAAAGTTCTATCCACTCTATCTGTATATCAATCTTAACCGAAGCATCAGCCTCAGCAAAAGCAGGTTTTGCTTCAAGCAGTGCAAAAGGAAAAAATTTTTTTCCTTTTTTCTTTGAACCCTGCCACCTTCTGTATCTTTCTATTATCCTTTCAACCTCTTTTTCCAGTTTTTTCTCCCCTGCCGAGGCAACTTCATCCAGAACTCTGTCCAGCTGAGGAACTTCCCTTTTTACTTTTTCTTTAATTTTTTCCTTCACTTTTTCTTTTGCTTTATCTTTGAGATACTTTACACCTCCTCTGGCAAGATCGACAGCAGCTGCAATAGCAGATGTGGTGAAATTGGGCATAACCTCATTGATATAGGGAGTCATCTCAATTCCATATTTTCCCCTGTAACAGGTGGGATCGCTGTCTTCGTCCCTGAAATCAACAATATTAGCTGTAATTTGAGAGGCCTTTTCATCAGAAAATCCTGCTTTTTTCAGAGCTCGGGCAATTTCTGAGAGGGAGGCATAATTTATGTTTACCCTTAAGTTACCCTCTCTGTCAATGTTTTTGTCATAGGAGTAAACTGTTATGTAATCTTTAATTTTGTTAAAGGTAAACTCGCCAATTCCCGGAACAAGCCTTATCTCCTCTATCGTTTCAAAAGGATTGTCATCCCCAAAGGGTTCATCAGGAGAAAACTCGTCCGGCTCATCCACTCCCTCATCCTCCTCATCCACTTCGCCATCTGCATCATTGTCTATGCCATCTTTTGAAAGGAAAGGAGCATCTCCATCATCATCTACCCCTTTTTCACCGGGTGCATTATCCGGGCCATAACGGTAGCTCACAATAGCTTTGAGTTTTCTCTCATCCAATCCATCAAGAGAGGCCAGGTTAAGCTCAAAAGGACTCCATCCTTCATTGAATGAACTTTCTCCTGCAATATTAATATTTAACTTGGAACCCTCATCAATTATCCCCACATCTTTCATCTCACCTTTATCAGAGATAAGTTCAACATCAAAGTACCCTGCACCAAGTTCCTCCTTAAAACCTCTTGCCCATTCCTCATAAAGATCATCATAGTGGTTTTTATCATTTTTTAGCTCCGCAATTGCTCTTTCCAACCCGGCCCGGGCAAGATATTCAGCTACAATAGCATCACAGTAATTTGAGGCTGCTTCTTGCTCCAATCTCATCCGGAAAAGAAAACTAAAGGATATTGTCCCCAGAACCGCAAGAACAAAGAAAATGACAACAACTCCCATCTGGCCTTTGTTATTGATAGTTTCACTCATCTTGTTACTTATTAAAAAAAGCCCGTTCCATTCGATAAGGAACGGGCTTTTAATTCAGTTAAGATAGCTTCGGCAGCCTGGCAACCCATTTTACTCAGGGCCCATGGCTTTGCGCCCCATTCTTTCGAATGGTTTGCCTTTGTCGGCTATCTCACCGGCTAAAAGTTTTTATTTAAATACCTTCCCAAGAGAAATCTTTAGATTTTGAAGTAGTGGGATTTTATATTGTTTTATATTTAACAAGAAGTTTTAGACACAACTTCATCTACTGATAGG
>CBFDTW010000043.1:0-12620 GCA_965613085.1 uncultured bacterium
AAAGAAATTAAAACAGAATCCGAGCTTTTTACAAAGATTTGTGAGACTTTTGTAAAAGAAATTGAGCACTTTAAGTTTTCCTGGATAGGACTTGTAGAAAAAGAAACCTTCAGGGTGAGGCCTGTTGCCCATGCAGGATTTGAAGAGAAGTATCCTTATTCGGTTGGGATTAGATGGGATGAGTCCAAGTATGGTATGGGACCTACAGGTATGGCTATTAAAGAAAAAAGGCCTTTCATTGTAAATGATATAGAAAATGATCCCGGATATTCTCCCTGGAGGAAAGAGGCTTTAAAAAGGGGGTATAACTCAAGTGCAGTTTTTCCTTTATTGCACGAAAGAGAGGTGGTCGGTATCCTTAATATTTACTCTGAGAAAAAAGATGCTTTCCAGGGTGATGAAGTTGAATTTTTAAAAGAGGCAGCATTAGATATCGCTATTGGTATAAGGTCTTTAAGGTTGGAAAAAGAACTTGAGAAAACTGTTGAGGAGCTGGAAAGAACAACCGAAGGGATTATCTGGACTATAGCAAAAATAGTGGAGGCAAAAGATCCTTATACATCCGGTCATCAAAGGAGGGTAGCAAGCCTGTCTCGTGCTTTAGCTGAAGAGATGAATCTTCCCCGGGAACAGATCAAAGGGGTCTATATGGCTGCAACTCTTCACGACATCGGCAAGATTTATGTACCTGCCGAGATCCTTACCAGGCCTGGCAGGTTAACCGAGACAGAATTTGGAATGATTAAAACTCACCCTCAATACGGTTACAATATGTTAAAAGATGTAGAGTTTCCCTGGCCACTTGCTCTGGCTATCCTTCAGCATCATGAAAGACTGGATGGTTCAGGTTATCCCCAGGGTCTATCAGGAGAAGATATTATCCTGGAGGCACGCATCTTAGCGGTAGCAGATGTTGTTGAGGCTATGTCATCGCACAGGCCTTATAGACCTGCTCTCGGCGTAGATAAGGCACTGGAGGAGATTGAAACCAATAAAGGTAAACTCTACGATCCTGATGTAGTAGATGCCTGTGTAAAGCTTTTTATGGAGAAAAAGTTTAAATTTGAGCACTATCTGGAAGATGATCCTTCTTGTTGAGGTTTTAGAGAGCTCTGAAAAATTACCCTATTTTCGCTCTGTTTCTCTAAGAAGGATTTTTTGAGAATAAAGGAATAGAAGAAGTCCATTTTCCTTTTCATTTTTTCCGGTTTTTCCTCTATTTTTGCAAAATCTCTGTTGTTGACTCATATTATTAAGTTCGTCACAATAAAGCTCATAAATACCTGGATAGAAACTTTCCACCTATCTCTGTATCCTGCTCGTGGCATTCCATGATGTTTCTTAGCTTCCTCTTTTTGATCATAGAGGAACTTGTTGAGTTTCTTTTTCTCTCTCTTTTCTGGAATATAGTGCTCCATTTCTCTTTTTTCAATAGCACGCCTCCAGTTTCCTGAAAAAAATCCTAATTTCTCCAAAATTATCTCTCCTTAACCTTTGCATGTTTTTGAAAGCAACAAAAAATTCCCCTCTAACCATAAGGGAATTTTGCAAGAGAAGATCAACCCTTAAAGGAGGAAAATTAACTATAGGAAAATTCTCCTGGGCAACCCAAAAGATGCAGAGAAGTCCATCTGTATACGTTTAAAAAAATCTTCCAAATCTGGTCAAATACTTTTCTGTAAAAGAGGAGAGTATTTTTTGCCTTGCCAGCATACCTTTTCCTTCCAAGATTTTTCTTTAAGAAATCAACTATGCCTCAGAATTTTTACCCCGAAATCTATTCATTGTTACATTTCCATTCCTAAAGTCCATCAGTGAAAATTTTCGGGAAACTGGACCTGATTGGTTGACATAAAGGAAAAGGGCAGTAATATAGCTTGTGGGTGCAGGGTAAAGTATGTTAGGGGAAGGGTGGTTGCCCCCGAACTGATGCAGCTTTCGCTGAAATTGCTTTATTAGAGGATCTGTCCGGGCAGAAAAAAACATTGTTTTGTAGCTGCTTTCAAGATTCAAACAGGATGCCTTCCATGAAAAAACACCAGGGTAAGTTATAATTTATAACAGGAGGAGACAATGAGAAGGTGCAAGAGTAGACCTGTTGTTGTGGCAGTGGTAATTTGGGCTATGTATTTAATGTTCTGCGCTATAGGAGAAGCCCAGCCGGCTGGACAAAGGCTGAAGCCATTGAAGTTTCAGCTCCAAGTTATGGAAAGAGACTTTATTGAGATACTCCCTTTGCTCTTAGGATTAAAACATCCACTTTCCATAGCTACCACACCAGCCATGCCAACTCCATCACCACCGCCACCGCAGCCCCCACAGGAGGAATCACTACCTCCTCCTGGACAGGAGCCGCCACCGGTGTATGTGCCACCAGTCCCGCCGCAGGTGACCCCTCTGAAGATAAACGTCCAGGGCGAGATACCCGGTGGCAACCAGCGGGCTGTGGACAGTTTTCTTCGGACCTACCCTTTTCTGGTCAAATATCTGGGTGAGCCTTTCAGTATCGGTGCTGATGGTGTTACCTGGAAATACGATGCTAATGCGACAAGCTGGGGCTGGGATGCCAGGACAAACACGGTCCTTCTCAATGCTAATATCCTGGAGCAACCCCCAGACCAGCCGCCCTATGCTCAGCTGGATGAATCATACCAGCATGAGACGACACACCTCTTTTATGATGTTGGTGAGGATATTATCCGTTTCACCTTTGGCCAATGGATATGGGAAGCCCATGCTCTCGCCGGACAGGCGCTGGCCAATCAAGATGCACTGGGATTCCCTGCCTTCGGCCTTGTAGCGACCTATGACACGGAGGCTAATATCGGTTACCAGGTATTGAACGGTGTGCCACGCGATAGCGAGAAGTGGAACCGCACCATTGTTGATGGTAATGCTACCAGTGCTTTACTCCTGCTTATCGACGTCCTCTCTGCCGACTCTGACCGTGATTTCCTGAAGCGGGTGAATGCAGGCATACTGGACCATTATCGTACCACAAGAAGCGTAGATATTTCCCGTGAGGCTTACAGCGCCGTTCTCAATGAGGCGGCTGCTGGCAAGAAGATAGACGGTCAGTCCCCTGGCGAGTGGCTGTTTTCCCAGCCGGTGGCCAACATCGCCGGAAAAACGGGCGAGTATCTGGCGGTAGTACCGCGATACAGTGCTGAGTGGTACGGGATGGAGCTATTTCCTACCCGCTTCTGGGTCTTTGCCTTCCGGCGGGAAAAGCTCGGGCAGGACTACCGCGAGACCGCCCTCGAAGGTCTTGACGTGAAACTAACTGTCTACAATGCTGTCGATGAGGTGGTGCGACAGACCACAATCCAGAGCGCCGGTGGCATGGGGGTAGAGGTGGATGGTTGGGAACTACTCCCTGAGGACATCAACGATGGTGCCTACCTGGTCAAAGCCGAAGCCAATGTCGATGGCAAGCCGCTGGAGACTTATAACTATTTCGTCATCATGCGCCAGGCTCCGAAGGTTACCATCGAAGACGAGCGCCTGATTGTCGTACTGACCAACGCCTCAGGTAGCGCCCTGATGCCTGAAATAGCGACTGGCATGAGCGTTACCGGCGGCCGGATAAGTGCAACTCTGCCTGGTATTCTGGTGGTGAATGCCAAACCAGGTGTCCCTGTTACTTTTGAGGTGGGTAGCTTTGTGAAGACCATCTCCAAGCCGCTAACGGCACGAGTTGTTTCCCTGCGTTTTCCATGACGGGTGCTGTCCAGCTCCATAGTTTTGCAGTACTGCATCTATTGTGCGAAGCCCGGGACCCTATACGTTAGTTGGGATTGGCAAGTACCGTTGGGGGGTGCACAATGATCCCGGAAACAAGTGAACGAAAGAGAATAGAGACCTCTCCTCTGTGCGGGGTAAAACAAAGTACTATTTTGTGGGTTAATCAAAGAAGAATCCCTCATCTTAAGTCAGGTAAAAAGCCCTTTTCAATCCCAAACACATTGCTCACTATCCATCAATAAGATCATTAGTTATTGCCGGATGTGTCAATAAGAAGGTTTGTCATTATAGACCGAAATGTTGACTATGAACAGCATTTTTAGTATAATTATTGTTGGTTATAATCCACAATATTAAAGGAGACAGGATGATAAGGGACAGTTTGGGGTTTAGGGCTGAGCTTGAAAAAATAAATGAATGGTGGTTCACGAATTCTGTTAAAGAAGCAAGATTATATCCATTAAAACGGGAACAATTTGAAATTCTAAAAAAGGAATTAGAAAATCCGAGGATAAGCATACTTATTGGTCCAAGAAGGGTTGGCAAAAGTGTCTTAATCAAACAGACTATTGAGCATTTGATCAAAAATGGCCATA
Organism: uncultured bacterium; assembly: GCA_965613085.1. Lineage (GTDB taxonomy): Bacteria > Aerophobota > Aerophobia > Aerophobales > B3-G15 > CBFDTW01. The sequence goes on from CBFDTW010000043.1 coordinate 4,341, forward strand.
ATCCAAGAAATGTGCTTTATTATTCCCTAGATGACCCTTCGCTTTCTGTTTATTCTGATAATCTTTTAAAAGATATCGTTGACTATTTTTTAGAAAATATCGCTTTGTCAGGCAAAAAATATATATTCTTGGATGAAGTCCATTTATTTGATAAATGGTATAAGCGGATAAAGGCATTTTACGATAGAGAGAAGGATCTAAAATTTATTCTCTCTGGTTCATCAAGCACTTCTTTACAAAAGGAGGCAAATGTATTTCTGCGTGGCAGAACTTTCGAAATAGAGATGTTTCCTTTAAATTTTTTTGAGTTTGCAAAATTTTCCGGGATAAAAGTAGAAAGGATCGATTATCAAGAGCTTCTGAAACTTAATGAATTTGAAGTGAGAAGAATCCAACATAATTTAAAAAACACTTTTAAAGAATACTTGAGTGTAGGAGGGTTTCCTGAATGGTTTAAGATAAAAAATCAGTCTGACGCAAAGCTGCGTTGGTTTACAATGTTAATTGAGGATATTCCAAAGAAGGCAATTTATGAGGATATAGCAAGTCTTTTTGGGATAAGAAATGTAAAAATCCTTGAGCAAGTATTTGCTTTTATCGCTGTTCACCAGAGCAAACTGCTCTCATACGAGACGATAAATGACGTTGTAAAACTTGACCGATCAACCCTTATTAATTACATAGAGTTTCTTAAATCTTCCTATCTTATAGCTGAGATCTTAAAATTTGCGGGTATTAAGGAACAAATAAAAGCAAAAAAGAAATTTCTTGTTATAGATCAGGGTTTAAGAAATGCTATTCTTAAAGATTATGAGGTAAAAGAGGATAATCTGGGCTTCATATTTGAAAATCTCATTGGAATTGCTCTCTTTTTATTTTGTAAGAAAAACGATGCCAAGCTCAACTATTGGAAACCAAATGATGAGGTTGATTTTATCATCTCAGATAAAGAAATTATCCCTGTGGAGGCAAAATATAAAAACCGGATACGTGAAAATGATAAGGATAATTTAAAGAATTTCATGAGAAAATTTAAAAAGGATAAGGCATTTCTTATTACCAAAAATCTTTATGGTCAAGAAAGAGTTGGCAAAAGCTCATTATACTTCATCCCGGCTGAGATATTCTTACTCTCTTTATAAAAAATAGGTAGTGGATTTATTAGCGTGGGTATTTATAAACGTGGTAAAATTTGGTACATTGATTATTATGATCAGTTTGGTAAAAGACATAGGGAGGCAGTTGGTCCCAACAAAAGGCAAGCTGAACAAACTTTATCTAAAAGAAAAATAGAGGTTGCTGAGAATAAATTCTTAGATAAGAAAAAACAAGAAAAGATAAAATTTAGAGATTTTGCTGATGAGTTTATTGAATTTCACTCTAAGCCAAATAAGCGATCTTGGCAGAGAGATGTCCAGCTTGTTAACCACCTTAAAGCTTTCTTCGGGGAGAAAAAGCTATATGAGATAACACCCTTAGATATAGAAAAGTATAAAAAAGAACGAATCGAAAAAGTAAAACCAGCTACAGTAAAAGAGAAATAGCTTGCCTCAAAGCCATCTTTAATAAAGCAATCCAGTGGGGTAAAATTACAGAAAATCCTGTTAGAAAAGTAAAATTCTATAAAGAGAATAATCAAATCATTAGATATTTACCAGAGGATGAAATGGCAAGGTTAATAAACGAGTGCTCCGGCTATCTGAAACCTATTGTAATTGTGGCCTTAAATACTGGTATGAGGCTAAACGAGATTCTAAATCTTCAGTGGAAAGATATTGCAATTGGGCAAAAAATTATATATATTATAAATAGTGAAACTGGAGGGGTGTCCGAATAGGCAAGGAGCCGGTCTTGAAAACCGGTGAAGGGCATAGCGCCTGTCTGGGTTCGAGTCCCAGCCCCTCCGCCACAAAATATGGAGAGGTGACTGAGTGGCCGAAAGTGCACGATTGGAAATCGTGTGGAGGGCCAAAAGCTCTCCCGAGGGTTCGAATCCCTCCCTCTCCGCCAGATTTGAAGATGCTTGTTGGAAAGTATTTGGGAGACCACCTGTCCCGGTATACCTGAAAATACTCCCCAAATAAGGCTTTAAAGCGCCAAGAGGGGTATTCTTCTCTTTCTTAACTTCGCTTCTTATTAACCTGCATTTTCCTGCATCTGAAATAGGTTTTTTTCGAGTTTTTCCCATTTTTAAAGGGTGGCGAAATTCTTCTTGAGGCTCGTGTTTTAGCTGTGACTGATGTTGTTGAGGCTATTGTCCTCTCGCAGGCCTTATCGAGATGCTTTGGGCGTAGACAAGGTACTTGAGGAGATCAATAAAAATAAAGAAAAGCTTTATGATAGTGAAGTAGTTGATGCTTGTATAAGGCTTTTCAAAGAAAAAAGATTTAACTTTAAGAATGTAAAATAAATCCTGTAGAAAAAATATGATTAAGAAGTTCAAAAGGGATGGTCTTATCCTGTTTAAATACAAAAATATATGAATGACAAAGGATGAGTACAGTTCGGGTAAATGGTGTTGTAAAAAAATTTTATCCCCAAAGTTTTTCTTTTAAAAAGGAATATCTCTGAAGGAAGTTACTTCTGGGAATCCGTCCTGAGAATATTAAGTTAAAAGACCAGGCTGATAGATCTCCTCTTATGGGTTGGCTCAAAGGAAGGGTTCTTTCCACAGGGATGACTCTTTCCCACCTTCTGGTTTATCTTGTGGTGGGAAACCAGACTCTTGTTGCAGCCCTGGATCCATTTTTAAGATTAGGAGAAAGCGATTTGTTACCCTTATGTTTTTCCTTGGATAAAGCGGTAATTTTTGATCCTTTGAGTGGTGAGAGGATATTCCCTTAAACTTGTTTGACTTCTGATACAGAGCATTTTAAAATAGGACGGAGCGAATATTCATTAAATAGGTGGAAAAATAAATTTACAGGAGGTAGCTTAAATGAAAGATTTAAAAGGAACAGGGACAGAGAAAAATCTTTTAACAGCCTTTATCGGAGAGTCACAGGCCAGGAATCGTTATACCTTCTTTGCCTCACAGGCAAAAAAAGAAGGTTATGAGCAGATAAGAGGGGTATTTCTTGAGACTGCTGATAACGAAAAAGAACATGCCGAAAGACTTTTTAAATTTCTGGAAGGTGGTCAGGCGGAAATTACTGCCTCTTTCCCGGCAGGTGTAATTGGGAATACAAAGGAGAATCTTAAGGATGCTGCTGCAGGTGAGAATTATGAGCATACAAAGATGTATCCGGAGTTTGCCAGGATAGCGGAAGAAGAAGGTTTCCCGGAAATAGCAAATGTTATGAGGGCAATAGCTGTTGCTGAAAGGCAGCATGAGAAAAGGTATCTTGCCCTTCTGGAAAATATTGAAAAAGATAAAGTTTTTAAGAGAGAAAATCCTGTAATATGGAAATGCAGGAACTGTGGATATATTCACGAAGGAAAAGAAGCACCAAAGGAGTGTCCATCTTGTGCACATCCAAGAGCATATTTTGAGTTATTATGTGAGAATTATTAAATAAATTACGAGCCATAGATTATAGAACACAAAGAGCATGTATACGTAAACCGGTTTTGTATCTTCTTTCTGAGTTTATGAGTGTGAAGATAAACCTCAAGAGTAAAGATTTAAAAGAGCTTGAGTTATTTTTTAGAGAAAAAAAAGAACCCTTATATAGAGGCAGACAGCTTTTTGTCTGGATGTGGAGGAAAGGTGTAGACGATATTTCTCTGTATACCAATTTTTCCAAAAAATTAAGAGAATATCTTAAAAATCATTTTTATGTAGCAAGTTTAAAAAGGATAGCCTGTTTGGGCTCGCGGGATGGAGCCGTGAAGTATGTTTTTGAAAGAGAGACGGGAGAAAAGTTAGAGTCTGTATTTATACCTGTTGATGAGAGAAGGACGGTTTGTGTCTCTACACAGGTGGGTTGTCCTCTGGGATGTTCTTTTTGTGCGACAGGACAGGGCGGATTTAAAGATAATCTTCAGGGGTGGGAGATAGCTGATCAGGTTTTACAAATAGCAAAGCATCAGAATGTGCGGGTTACCAATGTGGTGTTCATGGGAATGGGGGAGCCTTTTCTGAACTGGGAGAGTGTAAAAAAAGCTTTATTTATTCTCAATAGCAATTTCGGGGTGGGAATTGGAGCCCGCAAGATGACCGTTTCAACGGCGGGAGTTATACCTGGCATTTATGAGCTTGCAAGTTTCCCCCTCAAGGTAAGATTGGCTTTTTCTTTGAATAGTGCTATTCAGGAAAAAAGGGAAGAAATTATGCCCGTTGCCAGAAAATACCCTCTTTCTGATGTGAAAAGAGCAATAAAGTTCTATTATGAGAAAAAACACAGAATAGTTACACTGGAGTATGTGCTTATTGGCAAGTTTAATACTTCAAAAGAAGATTTTTTAGCCTTAAAGGAATTTTCAAAGGGGCTAAGGGTAAAAATAAACCTTATCCCTTTAAATCCCTGTGAGAGTATTTCTTATTTTCCTCCCTCAGAAAAAGAAATTAATCGCTTTTATCAGTGGTGTTTATCTCTTTCCTGCCCCGTGAACATTAGAAAAAGCAGAGGGCAGGATGTGAAAGGTGCCTGCGGTCAACTGGTGGGAGGGTTGAAGGGATGACAGAATATATTCAGATCTTCACCACAACAGATAAAGAAGAGGATGCTGAGAAAATTGCTCAAATTTTAATAGAGAAAAAATTGGCAGGCTGTGTTCAGGTTGTAGGTCCTGTGTCCAGCAGATACTGGTGGAAAGATAATGTAGAAAAAGCAAAAGAGTGGCTTTGTATTATTAAGAGCAAAAAAATTCTTTATGAAGAGCTGGAAAAAACAATTCTGGAAATACACCCTTACGAGGTACCGGAGATTCTGGCAATACCTGTTATTGCAGGGAATAAAGATTACCTTAGATGGCTGGATAGTGAGCTTAAAAACTAAGATGGGTTTTGACTAAACGGGAGGAAGCAAAGTATTTTTACCCTTTACCTGCTGGAGCAGGCGACATAAGGCACAAAGATCACCGGTTGTAGTAGGTTGTCCACAGGAGGGGCAGGGCTGGAGCCTGGGGATAAATCCTGGAGGTAGAAGAGGGCGAAATTTTTTTTGAAAATTGATGTAAAAACGAAGCTTCGTTCCCGGGGATCTTTCTTCAATCTGGTTAAATAGCCTCTTGTAGAAAAGGGTACCTGTACCCCTCGAGAGAGGACAATCCTCAGCGATATAATCAATTTTTCTTAAAAGACAGTAAAGCAAGTTCTCTTTCTCCGTAAATCCAACAAGAGGTTTTACCCGTCGGGCAAATCCAATCTTTTGAGGAAGGACTGGAGCTTGGCGGATTAAAGACTCTATATCCCAGGACAGGGTATTGGAGAGAAGAGTGACCACTTCATCATCAAGATTATGACCGGTAGCTACACAAAAGTAACCTTTTTCGAGGGCTGTTTTATTGGTAAAATACCGTTTTATCAACCCACAAATAGAGCAAGCCGGTTGCTTTGTCAGGCTGCTAAGCTCCGGAATGCCTTTGCCAAAATACTTTTTCACATCAACCACATATAAAGGTCGGTTTATCCTGTGGCTTAGAGCTTCCGATTTTTTGCAGGATGTGAGAGAATAATCTCCTTTATCAATTCCTAAGTTAATGTACATTCCATCTGTCTTATAGCCCAGTCTGCTTAGTGCATACCATAAAGCTAAGCTATCTTTACCTCCGGATACTGCCACCATGATTTTGTCCTTTCTGGTGAACATCTTCGTTTTTTCAATCATTCGCTCGAGCTGTCTCTCATACCAGTCAAGGAAACAATCTCTGCAAAGAGAAAGATTGTGATGGGGAAGATTGATGATAGCCTTTTCTTTTTTTCCTTTATCTTTGCACCTGCGACACCTCACTGGCTACCCTCCTGAAATAGCATCTATAATCTCCACCTCATCTTCGGGCTGTATATATTCATCCTCTGTTATAACTTCCCCATTCCGGACCACAATACTACTTTGAGACTGGAGGTTTAATTTACGCAGAAGCTCTTTTGCTTTAAGCTTTATGTTAAATTGATAAATCTTATTTTTTACTTTCACCTTCATTTCTTGCCTCTTTTTTAACTTTTGGTTTAATTAATATTACTTGAAAAGAATATGTCAATAAAAAAATCCTGAGATTGTCAGAATACAAGAATGTTAACTTTTTGTTGACAGGCCTTTTTGCTGTTTTAATCTTAAATAAAAATAAAAGTGGAGGAGATAATAATGCCAGATACCTCATCGGTATTTAAATCCGGAGACAATATGATCCTGCTGGATAGAAAGAACAGAGAATACTATTTTAAACTCACTCCAGGAGGGTTAATAGATTTGAGGGGAGGAAAAATCTCCCATGATGATATAATCGGAAAAAAAGAAGGAACAAAAATTACCTCTTCTATTGGCGAGACATTTTTTGCTTTCAAGCCCACTTTAAGTCAGTTTATTTTGAATATGCCAAGAAAAGGGCAGATCATATATCCTAAGGATATAGGTATTATTTTAATGTGGGCAGATGTATTTCCCGGGGCTAAAGTTGTGGAGGGAGGGATAGGCTTTGGAGCTTTAACAATGGCTCTTTTAAGGGTGGTTGGTCCTCAGGGTAAGGTGATCTCCTATGAGGTAAGGGAAGATTTTGCCAGTCAGGCTAAAAAAAATATAGAGAACTTTGCAGGCAGAGTGGATAATTTAGAAATCCGGCTGAAAGATATTTATCAGGGAATTGAGGAAAAGGGAGTTGATCGAGTTATTCTGGATGTTCCTGAACCATGGAGAGTTGTACCTCATGCCAGTGAGGCGTTAAAAAAGGGGGGTTTTTTTCTGAGCTATCTTCCCACTATTATTCAGGTGAAAAAGGTAGTTGATGAGATGAAAGATAGCCGAGCATTTACAGGTATCCAAACCATAGAGGTTCTGATCCGGGCCTGGAATGTGGATAAAATGAGCGTAAGACCTGTTCACAGAATGGTTGCTCATACAGGATTTATCACTATTGGTAGAAGGATAAACTGATGTGCTATTTGTCCTCTCTTAAGGTAAAAAGTAGTATCAAAGAGATAAAAAGAGGTAAGGTGCTGATTTTCAGAGCATTGGAGAATCCCAGGTAGTCCGCGGTTAATCCGGTAATTCCCGGAGCTATAGCCCCAACAATACTTGATAAGCAAAAGATGACACCGTAGGTTCCTCCCCTGACACTTTGAGGTGTTTTTTCTGCAAGATAAGCCTGTTGAGGTGCCCATATTCCTGAATAAGAGATGCCAAGCACCACAAGGAGGAAAAGAAGCATAGCGTAGGTGTGGGATAGGGTTATAAGGATTATTGTTGGGCCTCCAAGGGTTACAAAGCTTATAAGTACCGGGAGAGGAGATATTTTATCAGAAGCCTTACCACTTGTTATTGTTCCCAAAAGTCCTCCTGCGAATACTATTACAATGCAGTAGCTGGCAAGAGCAAAGCTGAGGGATTTTTCTTCCACCATGTAGGTGGGAAGAAAATTGATAACCCCATAATAGGTCATAGTAAAAAGAGTATTTGAGATTATAAAAATAACAAGGGGCAAAGAAGTTTTTGTTTTTTTCACAGAAAGAGAATATTTTTTATCTTTTTTTCTTCCATGTGAAGGATTTTCTCCGATTAACGTTCTTAAAAATTTAAAAAACAAGGGTGCAAAAACAAATCCCGGGATTGAGAGTATTAAGAGCATCCCCCTCCATCCTGAAAATAGCCTTATTAAAAGAAAAGCCAGCATTACAATAATCAATGTTCCTAACCATCCCCAAAACTGGAAAAGTCCCAGTACAGTTCCCCTTTTGTAAGTGAAACTGGTTGATAGGACAGCAATCATAGAGGGGTGAAAGGCACTTATACCTGCCCCCAGTATTATTAAAGAGAGGAAAAGTTGCCAGTAATTATAACTCAGGGCACACAAAACAAGAGCCACTGAAGCAAGTAAAAATCCCCAGCTCAGTATGAATCTTCTTCCAATACGGTCTCCCACATAGCCAGTTATAAGAGAACCAAAAGCTCCTATTATGGTGTAAGAGCTAACAAGCAGGCCTGATTGAGTGTAGTTTAAGTCAAATTCACTTTTTATAAGGGGGAGGGCAATGGGGATTATGAACCAGTACATATCATTGAAGATATGGCCTAAAAAAGAGACTTTAAGAAGCCTTCGGGAGTTTTTTGTTGGATAAAGTTCGATTCTTTCCGACTTCATCTAATTTTTATTTTTCTCTTTTAAAAGGTTCAGTATAAGATG
>CBFDTW010000044.1:0-12361 GCA_965613085.1 uncultured bacterium
TTTTTTTCAAGCAGAAGACGGCATACGAGCTCATGCCTAGTCTCGTGGGCTCGGAGATGTGTATAAGAGACAGGGCAAAGACCATCTCTTTGTTTCCTACCACAAAACCCACTCTCCAGCCCGACATACTGTATGATTTGGAAAGGGAGAAAATTTCTACTCCAACCTCTTTTGCTCCTGGAACCTGCAGAAAACTGGGAGCTTTGTGTCCGTCAAAGACAATATCAGCATAAGCAAAATCATGAACGACCATAACCTCGTGTTCTTGAGCAAACTCAACTACCTTCTTAAAAAAATCTATATCTACACAGGATGTGGTAGGATTATGAGGGAAAGATATTATGAGCATTTTAGGATGTGGCCATGTTTGACGGGTGGCTTTTAAAAGTTCGTAAAAAAAATCTCCTTCAGGATAAAAGGGAACACTTCTCAAATCTCCTCCGGCAATAATAACTGAATAAGAATGAATGGGATAAGTTGGATTGGGCACAAAAACAACATCTTCTGCTCCTATAGTTGCAAGAACCAGATGTGATAATCCCTCTTTAGCTCCTATGGTTACTATAGCCTCACTGTCAGGATCTATGTCCACATTGTATCTCCTCTTGTACCAGTTAGATATAGCTATTCTTAATTTTGTGATTCCTCTTGAAGCAGAGTACCTGTAATTATGGGGTTTCTGGGAAGATTCTATCAGTTTGTCAACAATGTGTTTAGGAGTAGGAATATCAGGATTACCCATTCCAAGGTCAATGATGTCTTCTCCCTCTCTTCTTGCTTTGAGTTTCATCTCATTTATAGTGGCAAATACATAAGGGGGCAGTCTTTTTATCCTGGGGAAATCTTTCATCTTTCTATCTCCTTGCGAGAAATCTGCTTCTATAGCCTAACTATAAATAAACTGTTGTCAAGAGTTACAGGTTATAGCTTTACTTGACAAAAGATGAAAATATAGTTAAATAAAAACTAGGTCTTTGAGATAGCTGAGATTAGACGAGGTGAGGTTGCCAAGATAAACCTGCCAAGTTTCTTACCCGGTGGCTAAATAACCTTTAAACAATTTTTTGCACAGGTTTTAGCTCACATTTTACAAAGAGGGGGGTGGAATTTGTTGTAAAAATTTATAAAGAAAGGAGAAAGCGATGAAAAAGCTCAAAAGAATAAGTGGGTTCATGGTTTTTTGGTTGTTGGTCCTGGGTCTTACAGGTGGCGTTTTTTCCCAGCAGGTAGAGCAGACAAAGACGATAAAGATAGGTTGCCTTTTTGCCTTAAGTGGCCCGGCAAGACATATTGGTGTTCCTTCAAAATATGTAGCAACTATGGCCAAGGAGTATTTTGAAGAGCAGGGCGGAATAGCAGGGAGACAGATAAAGCTTATCTTTGCCGATACTAAAGGAGAAAACTCTGTCGCTGTTACGGAATTTGAAAGGTTGGTTTACAAGGAAAAGGTGCATGCAATTATTGGTCCGACCCGGACCAGTACCGGTATGGCTTTATTTAAGCCAATTGAAAGAGCCAGGATTCCGGTTGTGATGTGTGTAGGGGGAACTCCTCCTGTTGTACCCGTGAAAAAATGGGTATTTAAAACTCCCCAGAAAACAGTAACAGCCGTTGAAAAGATCTATAAATATTTAAAGAAGAAAAATATCAATAAAGTTGCCATAATAACTGCCAGGGACGCTTTTGGAGAAGAAGGTAGAAAAGATCTTTTAAAGGTCGCTGAAAGAGAAGGCATAAAAATTGTTGCACAGGAGTCCTTCGGAACGCAAGATATAGATATGACAATTCAGCTTAGAAAACTGGTCGCAACCGATGCTCAAGCTATAATATGCTGGACTATAGGCCCTGCAGGAGCAACGGTAGCCAGAAATTTTAAGCCTCTTGAGGCAAGGCAGATTCTTGTCCAGTGTCATGGCTTGCCTGACCCTACTTATCTTAAACTGGCAGAAGATGCGGCAAATGGAACCATTATGCCTTCCACTAAGACTGTGGTTGCTGACCAGCTAAGGGAGGATGACCCTCAGAGGGAGGTGGTACAAAACTTTGTTAGAGAGTATGAGAAAGAATACGGCCCGGTTAGCACTCATTCTGGTTATGCCTGGGATGCTTTTATGATTGTGGCAAATGCTATTAAGAAAGCCGGCACTGATCCGGAAAGATTACGTGATGCCATTGAAAATACAAGAAATTACGTTGGAATATCAGGTATCTATAATATGTCCAGCCAAGACCATTGTGGTCTAGGATTGGATTCTCTGGTTATGGTTACAGTAGAGGATGGAAGGTGGAAAATAATCGATTATTGAACAAAATATTGGGTGAGGAAAATGTATGACTTGTCAAAAAATATCTACTGGGATAGGGAGATTGAAACCGCCCCCCGGGAAAAGATCGAGAAGATACAGCTTGAGAGACTTAAAAGCATGGTTAAATATGTGTATGAGTCAAACTCTGTTTACAGAAAAGAGTTTGATCTGCGAGGTGTAAAACCTGAAGATATAAGAAAGCTGGAAGATGTACAGTTTCTTCCCTTTACGGATAAAAGACTTCTAAGAGAAAATTACCCTTTTGGCTTTTTATGTGTGGATAAAAAGAAGATAAGGGAAATGCACATGTCCTCCGGTTTTACAGGAAAGCCTGTAATGATGGTTTATACGGAGGAGGATATAGATCAGTGGGCTACCTGTATGGCAAGATGTTACAGGATGGCAGGGATAAAGGAGGGAACGATTATACAGATCACTCCCTCCTTTGGTCTTTTTAATGGAGGTTTTGGATTTTACCATGGGGCAAGAAAAGCAGGATTGTTTGTGGTTCCCACAGGAGCAGGAGGCACCCTGAGACAAATAAAGCTTGCTAACGATCTTAATACAGAGGTGATTACAGGAGTGGTTTCTTATGGAATTCGCATTATGGAGGTAATGGAAGAAAATAATTTAGCTATTCCCTCTTTAAAAAAAGGTCTTTTTGGTGCCGAGATTTTTTCCCAGCAAATGAAAAAAAGACTTGAAAGAGGTCTGAGAATTGAAGTTTTTGATATCTATGGGATGACTGAAACAGGAGGTGTGGGAACAACAGGGATGGATTGCTCTTTCCATAACGGAATACACGTCTGGGAGGATCAATATCTGGTAGAGGTAATCGATCCTGAAACCGGCAAACCCCTACCCGATGGAGAGGAAGGAGAGCTGGTATTTACTTCTCTTACAAGGAAAGCCCTGCCGGTAATAAGATTTCGCAGTGGTGATCTTTCTGCCATAAAAAGCAGGGAAAAGTGCGAGTGTGGACGCACTCATCTCAGGATTGATTATATAAAGGGAAGAATTGATGATATGCTTATTATCAAAGGAGTAAATTTTTTCCCGAGTCAGGTAGAAGAAGTTTTAATGTCCATTCCAGGAGTAAAGGAGCACTATCAGATAGTGGTGAAGGAGGAAAACGGGATAAAAAAAGCTCATGTAGACGTTGAGGCTGAAGAGGGTGTGAAAGCAACTCAGATAGAAAAAAAACTGGAGGAAGCACTGGGAGTATCCTTAAAAAGCAGGGTCTTTAAACCTGGCCAGCTGGAGAGAAAGCCCGGAAAGGCAGAGAGAGTGGTTTATTTAACAAAAAAGAAAAAGGAAATCCTTAAAGGTGATTTTTGATATCCTCATTCATGGTTTTGAGTGGGCAAGCATCTACATCCTTATTGCAGCGGGATTTTCTCTAATATTCAGTGCCAGCAAAATAATAAACCTGGCACAGGGAGAATTTGTGATGTTAGGGGGGCTGGTGGGGTTTTCCCTTTATTCACTCCACCTGCCTGTCCCTCTTGTACCTTTTCTCTCAGCAGTTGTGGTAGCCTTCACAGGTATAGCTACAGAAAGAGTTGCTATTTGTCCGGCCAGGAGAGCCTCTCCCACCTCTCTTATTATTATAACTATAGCTCTTTCCATCATATTAAGGTCATCAGCCGCTTTGATATGGGGACCTTATAGCTTCAGGATACCCGGATTTTCCACTGCTTTTCCTTTTAAAGCTGTTTCTGGTGTGGTCGATCCTGATTATCTTTTAATTATCGTGGTTTGCTTTGTATCCATTAGTCTGATTGGTTTATTTTTGAAGAAAACCAGGTTGGGAAGGTCTATTCGTGCCTGCTCAATGGATGCCATAGGGGCAAAGATAATGGGGGTTTCTCCGGAAAAAATGCGAGCACTTTCCTTTTTTATATCCGCTGGATTGGGTGGTCTTGTTGGAGTTTTAATTGCTCCAGTATTTTACGCCAGCTCTGACCTTGGACTTAACCTGGGCATTAAGGGATTTTGTGCAGCAGTTCTCGGAGGGATGGGCAGTATCCCGGGAGCAGTTGCCGGAGGGATTATAATAGGTTTGTCAGAGGCTGTGGGAGCATCTTTTGCCTCATCTTATAGAGACATTATAGCTCCTGTCCTTATGCTTGTTGTTCTTTATGTTAAACCAAAGGGAATTGTAGGGGGGAGAGATTGAGGAAAATTTTTATTAAATGGACAGTCTTCATAGGGGCGGCAGTAGCAGTTCCCTTTATTTTTGAATACATTCTTTTATATCCACTGGAGCCTGTTCTTCGAGCAGGATTTTTTGTTATGCTTGCGGTTAGCTTAGCTCTGGTGGTGGGTCTTGCGGGACAGATCTCTTTAGGTCATGGTGCATTTTTTGGAATTGGAGCCTATACTGCTGCTATCCTTGCTACAAGATCCGGCCTTCCAGCTTTTTTTACGATTCCTCTGGGGACTCTGGTAGGCATGACGGCCGGATTTCTAATTGGGTATCCTGTCCTTAAGCTGAGAAGCTACTATCTTGCTCTTGCCACCCTGGTTGTGGGAATAGCGGTGCAGGAGTTTTTTAAAGCAGCGGATCCTCTAACAGGAGGAGAAATGGGACTTTACAATATACCTAATATCAAGATAGGCAATTTTGAATTTTATTCCCCCCTTGCCCATTATTATCTTGTATGGACCTTTGCTTTATTGACGATTTTTATCTGTGATCGTATCTCCAGGTCTTCAACAGGGAAAAGGCTGAAGGCTCTTCACTCAGATGAGGAAGCTGCAGCCTGTGCGGGTATTGATGTTTTTCAGACGAAGGTTAAAATTTTTATCTTCTCCTCAGCTCTTGCTGCTTTTGCTGGTACCCTGTTTGCCCATTGTTCCTATGGTACTATAGACCCTGGCGAGTTTGGTGTAAGTCTTTCCATTAAAATCATCACTATGGTGGTTATAGGAGGAATGTACTCAGTTTACGGAGCTGCTATGGGTGCTATAATTATATCTCTACTTCCGGAACTAATAAGAAGATTGGGGGATTTTGTTTATATAGACCTTACACAGATAACTCATCTGAACGATATAGTATTTGGAGTTGTGTTAATTATGTTTATAATATTTAATCCCCAGGGTATTCTGGGAAAGCAGGAGGGATAAGAATTGTTGCAGGTAAAGCAGGTATCCCGCTTCTTCGGGGGCCTGATAGCTCTTGAGGATGTATCCTTAGAGATTAAAGAAGGAGAGCTTGTGGGACTGATGGGCCCCAATGGTGCCGGCAAAACCACACTTTTTAACATCATAAATAATTTTATTCCTCCCACGAAAGGTAGTGTTTATTTTAAAGGAGAGGAAATTACAGGGCTTCCTCCTCATGAGATTACTAAAAAAGGCCTGGTAAGAACATTTCAAAATGTAAGGGTTTTTGAACATCTTGATGTGCTGGAAAATGTTGAGGTAGCAGTACCTGAAAATGAGAGAATAGGTCTTTGGCAAAGTATGTTTCCTCTTCCTAAAACCAGGTTAATAAGCGAGTTTATAAAAAATAGAGCGATTGAGTGTCTAAAAATTGTTGGGTTATCTCACCTTGCCAGAAGAAGCTCCTCTTCCTTAACCTTTGGACAACAGCGTCTTCTGGGAATTGCACGTGCTCTTGCTTGCAGACCGCAGATTCTGCTTCTTGATGAGCCTTCGGCTGGTTTAAATAAATATGAGACGATGGCTTTATTTAAAGTGATCCAGGAAATTCATGCAAAGAAAGTTGCAATTTTCATTATTGAACATGACATCGGTATGCTTATGGATCTTGCCCAGAAAATAATTGTGCTGGATAAGGGTAGAAAGATAATGGAAGGGACACCTGATGAGGTAAAAGGAGAGGAGAAAGTCTTAGAGGCTTATTTTGGGAGAAAGAAAAAGTGTCTTGTTTAGAACTTGTAGAAGCTGAGGCTGGATATGGACGGATAAAAGTTATTAAAGGAATAAATCTTTGTGTTGATAAGGGAAAAGTAGCTCTTCTGGTTGGTCCCAATGGATCAGGTAAAAGCACTCTGGCAAAGGTAATTCTTGGGCTGGTACCTTTATTTAAAGGAAGTGTTTTCATCAATGGGAAAGACATCTCTGGAATGAAACCGGAAAAGATAGTTAAGATGGGAGTAGCTTTTGTTCCGGAGGGGCGTCATCTTTTCTGGGAGATGAGTGTGAAGGAGAATCTTTTAATGGGGGGTATATATTTAAACGACTCTAAGATAGAGGAGAAACTGGAGAAGGTTTATCAGCTTTTCCCCATTTTAAAAGAACGTTCCAGGCAAATAGCAGGAACACTTTCAGGTGGAGAACAGCAGATGTTAGCTATTGCCAGAGCACTGGTTGGTGATGTAAGAGTGCTGATTCTGGATGAGCCTTGCAATGGAATAGCTGCCGGAGTCGTTAAGGAGATACTGGAGGTGATTTTGCAATTAAAGCAGACAGGATGTGCTATCCTGCTTATAGACCAGACCACAGAGGCTGTGGAAATCGCTGATTATGCCTATGCAATGCGAACAGGAGAGATCGTCGCTCAGGGTAAACCTGAGGATATTTTTTCAAGAAAAAATATGAAAAGGCTATTTTTAATCTAATAAAAAGCTTATGAGTGAGAAAATAAAGCTTTTGAGCGGTAATGAAGCTATTGCCCGGGGAGCTTATGAAGCAGGGGTACAGGTTGCCTCAGCATATCCAGGAACTCCCAGCACCGAGGTTCTTGAAACTCTTGCTGGATTTGAGGATGAAAATATCTGGTGTGAGTGGGCTCCTAATGAGAAGGTCGCTTTAGAGGTTGCCATTGGAGCATCTCTGGTGGGTGTAAGGTCAATGGTAGCTATGAAGCATGTGGGGTTAAATGTAGCCTCTGATCCTCTTATGAGCTCATCTTACGTGGGTGTTGAGGGTGGTTTTGTGGTGGTAGTTGCGGATGACCCGGGTATGCACTCCTCGCAAAATGAGCAGGATACAAGAAATTATGCCCGATTTGCAAAAGTACCTTTGCTGGAGCCTTCAGATAGCCAGGAAGCAAAAGATTTTACAATTTTTGCCTTTGAACTTTCGGAAAAATTTCAATGCCCGGTTATACTTCGCTCAACTACCCGTATATCTCATTGCAAATCTCCTGTTAAACTTCATGAAAGGAAAAATATTCCCAGAGCTGCCCGTTTTATTAAAAATCCCGAAAGATATGTTCCGGTCCCAAGATACGGAAGAGCAATGAGAAAGAGGGTGGAGGAAAGGCTTATAGCCTTGCAAGAATATGCAAATAAATGTCCCCATAACAGACTAATAAAAAGAGGAAATGACCTGGGAATAGTAACCTCGGGCATCTCCTTCCAGTACGCCATGGAGGAGTTTCCAGAGGCTTCTATATTAAAGCTCGGTCTGTCTTACCCTTTTCCTGATAAACTTATAAGGGATTTTGCCTCTCATTTTAAAAAATTAATCGTTATAGAGGAACTTGATGATTTTCTGGAGGAACATATTAAAAGTCTTGGTGTAAAAGCTGAGGGGAAAAAGTATTTTCCAGGAGTAGGGGAGTTAAATCCAGACAGGGTAGCTCAGGGTCGTGAAAAGATGAAAAATCGAGTGAGGAAAAAAATTCCTCAGAAAGTAAAGGAAAGCTACGATGTAGGCTCCCTTCCGGCAAGACCTCCTGTTTTCTGTCCCGGTTGCCCCCACAGAGGTCTTTTTTATGCTCTTTCCCAGATAGACTGTGTTGTTACAGGAGATATAGGATGTTACAGTCTTGCAGTATTTCCTCCTTACCAGAGGATGGATACAATTATCTGCATGGGAGCAGGGATAACTGTTGCTCAGGGTATGGACAAGGCAGGATTCAGGGATAAACCCTTAATTGGAGTGGTAGGAGATTCTACCTTCTTTCATTCAGGAATTACAGGACTTCTTGAGATTTCCTACAACAGGGGAATCTCAACCATAGTAATTCTGGATAATAGAGTCACCGCCATGACCGGTCATCAGGACCATCCGGGGACAGGAAGAACTTTAATGGGAAAAAAGTCTTATATCGCTAAGCCGGAGGATTTTGCAAGAGCCTGCGGTATAAAAAATGTTAAGGTTATAGACCCTTTAAATCTGGAGCAGACCTTAAGAGTGATCAAGGAGGAGATAAAAAAAGAGGCTCCCTCTGTAATTGTTTCGAGGAGAGCTTGTGTTCTGGTAGGTAAAAAAAGAGAAAATCCCCGGGTGGTGGATTATGAGGCGTGTATCCAATGCGGCAGGTGTCTTAAGATTGGCTGTCCGGCTATTTATAAAGATGGTGAAGGGAGAATTTTTATAGATCCTGTTCTCTGTCAAGGCTGTGGTTTTTGTGCCCAGGTATGTCCCAAAGAAGCCATCAAGTCAAAAGATATGGACTCAACTACATCTTGAAGTCAGGCTCAAAAGGGTCTAAATTTGCTTTTAACAAACTGTCGAAACATTTGCTCATAATATTCCCTTCCTTTAATTTTGTTTAAATTATTGTCCAAAACAAATTTAGCTAAATTTAACTTATTGAACAAGAGAGCTTTGATCTTAAGGAGAATAGGAGAATCTCGCAATTTTTCACCACAGTTTTTTTGAACAAATCCCTTCTCAAATTACCTATTCTTAGCCTTTTGAGGTGAGAAAAACGGATATTTTACTTTCGTTTTCTTTTATGCTAAAATCAAATTAGGTCAAGGAGGATAGGATAATCCAAGAGCCCGGTTATCTTGGGTCTTCTCTTCTTAGGCTCTTTAAGAGAAAAGGTTCAAATGGTAGAGAGCAAGGAAATAAAGATGGAAAGATACTGCTATTGGTGCGGGAAAAATGGGATTGTGGTAGATGAGGAAATGAAAATTTTGGAGTAGGGGGTATACTATGAATCGAACTCGATTTTCAAGACAAATTTTTTAATTAATCATGGATGATGGTTATGAGGAATAACTGGGCAAAAATTGTAATTGGTGACAGTCGGGTTATGAAAGAAATAGAAGAGGAGTCAATTGATTTAATTGTTACCTCCCCTCCATATTGGCATATAAAAGATTATGGCATTCCCGGGCAAATAGGTTATGGAGAGAGTCTTCATGAGTATCTAAAAAACCTGTATTATGTATGGAGTGAATCATACAGGGTACTCAGGAAAGGACGAAGGCTCTGCATCAATATAGGAGACCAATTTGCAAGGTCAATTATTTACGGACGGTATAAGGTTATACCTATTCATGCTGAATTTATAGCCCAATGTGAAAAAATAGGTTTTGATTTTATGGGCTCAATTATATGGCAGAAAAAAACCACAATGAACACAACAGGTGGAGCAAATGTTATGGGTTCTTACCCTTATCCCCCGAATGGAATTGTAGAGATCGATTATGAGTTTATTCATATTTTTAAAAAACCGGGCAGAGGGAGAAGAGTTTCAGGAGATATTAAGGAAGCATCTAAACTGTCAAAGGAAGAATGGAAAAAATATTTTTCTGGGCACTGGTATTTTGGCGGTGCCAAGCAAATAGAACATGAGGCAATGTTTCCTGAGGAACTGCCTCGAAGATTAATAAAGATGTTTACATTCATTGGAGACACAGTATTAGATCCATTTCTCGGTAGTGGGACTACCGTTAAGGTGGCTTTAGAGCTAAAGAGAAACGCTATCGGCTATGAAATAAATGAAAAATTCCTCAAGGTAATAAATGAAAAATTGGGTCTAGAGGAGAGTTTATTCAAATCTTCTAATACAGAAAGTATACAAATAATAAAGAGGGAAAAGACCATAGAACTGCCAGAAATCGATTATATTCCGAGAATTCAAGATGCAGCTCCCCAAATAGATCCTAAGAAGTTTAATTTTAGAGGCGAAAGACTTTATAAAGTAAATGGGATCGTAAATGAAAGTACAATAAGATTAAACACGGGACTAATTGTCAAATTCCTGGGAGTTAAAATAGATAAAAAAGATGATACAATCTGTTACTTAAAAAGATATATATTGGAAAAAGATATCTTTTTAAAATTCCAAAACGGCAAAGTTATCGGTAAAAATACAGTGATGGCTTATGTTTATTTAAAAAATAAGATTTTCGTTAATGCTTATTTAATTAAATCTGGGTTAGCTTCTCCAGATTTTTCTATAACTCATAAGTTTAAAGATAAGTTTGTAAAATTATGGAAAGAAAGGCAATAACAATGGCTAAAGAATGGATATTAAATATGGCAACTAATAGATGGGGACTTAACAAGAAAGATAGTGTAGGCCCTGTTTCGCAATGGATAAGAGAATGTGGTCCTAAAACTATAAAAGATTGGGAAAATTTTTATTATCAAAAACTATCAGAGATGCTTAAGAAGAGGGAGATTAATCTGACTCCTAAGGAATATATCCAGGACTTAGGACGAAAATTATACACAAAGATAACCGAA
The DNA here is from genome assembly GCA_965613085.1 of uncultured bacterium. Lineage (GTDB taxonomy): Bacteria > Aerophobota > Aerophobia > Aerophobales > B3-G15 > CBFDTW01. The sequence continues at coordinate 10,713 of CBFDTW010000044.1, forward strand.
GTTATTCAAGCAGAGATAGAAGAAGTGAAAGAGGAAGATTGTTTTCAATATATTTATAACCTTGTAATTAAAAGGACATTTGACGGTTATCAAACCGAAATAAAAACCACCTATGGACGGTTGCAGGAAACTTTAAAAGTTCCTATCAAACCTGCCCCAGATGAGTGGGATAGACTCTACAATGTGGATTTTTATATTGAAGTAAATGGTAAGTATATTGGTTTACAAATAAAACCTATCACCTATGAGCAGACCCCTGAGGTATATAGATGGAAGGAATGGCTTAGCAAAACACATGATAAGTTTGAAAAAGATAGAGGTGGTAAAGTATTTATAGTGTTTTCAATAAAAAAGAATGATAAGAAGATTATCTCCAATCCCGAAGTGATAGGCGAAATCCAAAAAGAGATTAAGAGACTTATGGGGAAATAGATGTACAGGTTTCGGGCAAAGAAAAAACCCATCTGATTTAGAGAGCCTTTTTATTATTACGCTTTTCAACGAGCCACCCACCCGAGAAACTTTTTTAGCTTCTTTCTATCAGTACTCAGACAAGGGAAATCCATAACGGTCAGAGTGAAACTGAGAGAGATGCCTACAAAATAGGTTCAAAATTGAACAAAAAAGGAAATCTGGTGAGAACTTTGGAATGCAAAAGTTAAAAGATAACTATTTCTCAAGATCCTCTTTCATTTGCTGGAACTGTTCTCTTGTGATTTTTCCCTCGGCGTAGCGTCTTTTGAGTATCTCAAGAGGTGATTCCGAAGATATGGAATCTGATGTTTTTGGCTCATGAACGATTTTTTCCAGCTGACCTTCCCAGAACTCGTGAGTTTCAAAATGAACATTGGGGTCCTGGAATAAAACATAGCTCCACCACAAAGCCCATACAAGATTAACCCCGGGGATTATCATTAAAATAATGTAAAGAACCATATTTCTTGGAGGAAGAAGCTGGAGGGGTGCGGGATGGAAGGAGAGGTTTTTTTCTTTTAGTTTCTCTGAGAGCTGATAGAAAAATTGGATCTCTCCCTTTTCGTGGATGTAATAGTCCATGGTAAGCCAGTACCATGCCACAAGAGTTAGTACAATACCTACCGGGATGAGAAGGTAGCTAAATACAACCCAGAGTGCAAAAAAACTCGTACTTCTTGTCTTTTCTCGTATAGAGAGCTGAATCTCACCCCCACTCCAGGGATGAAAATCTATACCATGTTTTTCTTTTAACCAGTGGATAAGGCTTTTTTTGAGAGATTTAATTCGTTCAATATGTTCGTTTCTCCTTTTGTAAAGTTGCCACTGGTACCACCAGAAAACAATTGATAATATAAGAGCACCAATTATTAAAGCTAACATCCAACCTGTCATGTATAAAAAATAGGAGGAAGGAGGGAAGGAGAATCTATAGTTAAAGTAATACCCTTGACTGCGGAAGAAATACCACACCCAATGCATTCCCATCAAAATAGTCAGGGTTAATAAAATACCTGTCAGAATAAGGATTGTAATTACATAAACAGCAAAAGAAAGATGCTTATCTGTTCTTTTCCTCTGGTTAAGTTCTGGAACAGGAGTGATCCTGTCTCTTATACACATCTCCGAGCCCACGAGACTAGGCATGATCTCGTATGCCGTCTTCTGCTTGAAAA
>CBFDTW010000045.1:0-12169 GCA_965613085.1 uncultured bacterium
GTAATAGTACCGGATCCTATGTTTGTCTATTATGCTGATTGGGCAGAGTTTGCCGGGGCAAAAACTGTTCCTTTACCTCTCAGGGAAGAGAATAGTTACAGAATTGATCCTGAGGAGCTTGAGAGGAAAATAACTCCTCGTACTAAAATGTTGATTATTAACTCTCCTCATAATCCAACAGGATGTGTCTTTGATAGAGAGACCTTAGAGGAAGTTGCCAGAATAGCTAAAAAATATGATTTGCTGGTTCTCTCGGATGAGATTTACGAAAAGATGGTCTATGATGAGGTCAAACACTACAGTATTGCCAGTTTTCCCGGGATGAAGGAGCGTACCTTCACCGTTAACGGGTTTTCTAAAGCATATTCTATGACAGGCTGGAGGATGGGATATGTTGCTGCGCCCCGGGATCTTATCCCCGCTTTAATGAAGGTTCATCAACATACAGCAGTTTGTGCCACTTCCTTTGCCCAGAAAGGAGCTTTAGCTGCACTAACCACTCCCTCTGATTGTGTAGGTGAAATGGTAAAGGAGTTTGCCCGTCGTCGAAAACTGGTTCTTGACTATCTGGATGAAATGGAAGGAATAAATTACGTCAAACCTGAAGGAGCCTTTTATATATTTCCCTCTATTAAAGATCTGGGGATAGGTGATGAGGAGTTGACTGATTATCTACTTGAGGAGGCAAAAGTAGCTGTTGTCCCGGGAAGCTGCTTTGGTAGGTGCGGAAAAAATCACATTAGAATAGCCTATTCCACCTCTTATGAAAATCTTGAGAAGGGTCTGGAAAGGATGAGCGAGGCATTAAAGAAGATTAAAGGTAATTAAACAAAAATATAAAAAGCTATCTCTCTTATGAGGGGATCAAAGGTAAAGTTGCCAGACAAAGTATCAGTTGTTACCGGTGGTAATTGAGCTTATACAAAACAAAGATCTGGCAGAATCATAAATATTGCGTCTTTTGTTGGAGAAATTGGAGGATATATTTGAACGATTCCCTATTTTGAAGGAGAGAAAAAAGCAGAAGGCAGGCACTTTATCAGAAGGAGTTTGTGAAAAAATTATGGAGATTCATAAAACAGGAACAGCTGTTCTCTGGGTAGCGGAAAGAGATATTGAAATGGTGCTTGAGCTTGCATCAAGAAGCTACGTGATGGAATCAGGCAAGATCACCTTTGAAGGGACCGGGAAGGAGCTGCTTGCTGATAAGAAATTTCAGGATGTCATTATGGGTAGGTAGATTACATCGGAGTTTTTCCTCTCTCATTTCTAAATTTTGATATCAGATACTTTAAAAGAAGGAGGACGAGATGCCTTATGTCAACATTAAAATGTATAAGGGACGTTCTAAGGAGGTAAAAAAAGAACTCGCAAAACGGGTAACTGAAGTTGTGAGTCAAACTCTACATGTTCCAGAGAATGTGGTATGGGTAGTCATTGAAGATGTCCCTCCCGACAGCTGGATGTCTGGTGGTAAAATGGGTGATGAAAGATAGATCTACTTATTGTGAGATAAGATTTCTTTCTGCTTGCAGGTCTTTAAATCGGTCACAGGATTTGTTAGCTTTTCAAAGCCTTCAATAATACATTCAACTACATCTCCTTCCTTTATTACAGCTGCCCCTGGTGTGCCTGTGGAAATAATATCTCCTGGCAAAAGGGTCATTACTTTTGAGTGGAAGGAAACCAGAAAATACGGGGAAAAGATCATATTAGAGACCACATTTTCTCTGTGGACTTGTCCGTTAAGTACAGTTGTTACCTTAAGTTTCGTTACATCTTCAATCTCATCAGTTGTAGCCAGCACCGAGCCAAAGCTGAAGAATATGTCAAAACTCTTGGCTCTTGTACCATAATGCCAGCTATTTCTTTCCCTTTCATTTTAATAGTTGCTAACCTCATATACCTTTTCCTTATATATTTCTTTTTATTATACATATTCTCAAGATAATAGTAATTGCGGCGACTTCTTGACAGGCACAATAGGTATGGTACACTGGTTTTGTATATGTTAGCTATTAGGGATGCTTAAAATTCTGTTAAAGTACCAAACGTAGGGTAGGTAGACAAGTGGAGTAATTGCAGAAAGAGGAGGTGATATCCAACTGCACAAAAAAATAGAAGTGTAGATGAAGAAAGGAGGATAAAGATGCTCAGAAAAGTTAAGAAGATGGTAGTTATATTAACGGCAGGGGCTATTTCTATACTTCTTCTAAGCGAGATAGCAGTTGCTGAGCAAAGGCAGGTTTCTCTTCTTATTACCACAGCTACCACTGGTGGAACCTATTATCCGGTAGGAGTAGGGATGTCTACTCTGTGGACCACCAAATTAAAGGCTCAGGGCATTCGAGTAGCTGCTCAGTCATCAGCTGGTTCAGCGGAAAACATTGAGATGCTCCGAAATAAAGAGGCAGATTTAGCCATTCTTCAGGGTCTTTTTGGCAAAATGGTGTGGCAGGGCACGGGTATATATAAAGGAAGGTCTTGCAAAACTTTGCGCTCAATTACCATGCTTTGGCCTAACGTGGAGCACTTTGTTCTGGTTAAACGCAAGGCAAAAACCGGAAATGTTATGGATATAAAGGGTACCCGTTTCTCCATAGGAAGAGCTGGAAGTGGTACCGAAAGATCTACCCTGGTTATAATGAGTGGACTGGGTATGACACGGGAAAGTGTGAGGGCCGAGTACCTGGGTTACTTTGAGTCTGCAACAGCTATAAAGGACGGGAGAATTGATGGTGCCAGTCTGTGTGCTGGGCCGCCTGTAGCAGCAGTAACTGACCTTTTTGCTACCCCGGGAGTGGATGTGGTAATTCTGGAGTTCACTGACGGGCAACTTGAGGCCATCAATAAGAAAACAGCCTATCCGGGATTCAGATATATCATTCCAGCAGATACTTATCCGGGACAGGCTGAACCAGTAAATACCATTGCCCAGCCAAACTATCTGGGTGTAAGAGAGGATATTCCCGCTGATATTATCTATCTTTTGACCAAAACTATATTTGAAAATCTGGACTACCTGCACGGTGTGCACAAAGCCACGAAGTATATTAAGTTGAAAGATGCTCTTTCTGGCCTGCCAGTACCTCTCCACCCAGGAGCATTTCGCTATTACAAAGAAATGGGTCTTGAGATACCCGATGAGCTTATTCCACCAGAGATGAAGTAGTTTCAACTAACAGAAGGAAGAAAAGAAGTTTGCAATTCCCCAGCTTCGGTTTAAACCGGGGCTGGGGAATGAAATATGAGGAGGAAATAGTTGCCTCAAAATAAAGAACCTCTACCGGAAGAAATAGAAGAGACCGAGGTTTCTACGCGGGCCAGAAAGCTTTCTGGTTGGAGGTGGCTGACTGTTTATATTATTGGTATCTCAATGTCGGTATTTCACATCTGGGTTAATACCGTGGGGACCATGCCGGGTATTCACCGGAATGCTACCCACTTAGGTTTTGTCCTTGTTTTAATTTTTCTTCTTTATCCTGAGACAGACAAATCTCCCAGAGATAAATTCACCATATTAGATATTATTCTGGCAATTATGGGAGCTGTTGCGGGTATATATATACTGCTTTTTGAGGAGGAGCTTCATCTGGAAAGATTCTCCATCCCCATTATGAGAGACTATGTTTTTGCCGTTATAGCTCTCTTTCTACTTCTTCTTGCCACCAGAAGGGCTAGCGGCTGGTTCATTCCTGTTTTATCTCTTTTTTTTCTGCTCTATGCAGCATTCTTAGGAAAATTCATCCCCGGTGCTTTTCATTACAAAGGGGTAGCCATAGGCAGGCTTCTTTACCGGATGTATCTTACCGATGAAGGGATATTTGGTATAGTTTGCCGGGTTTCCGCAACTTATGTCTTCCTTTTCATTCTCTTTGGCGCTTTTCTTTTAAAATCAGGAGCGGGTGACTTCATCATTCAACTTGCCAGAGCTCTTACCGGTCGATCCCGTGGAGGACCGGCTAAGATGGCTGTCATTGCCAGTGGATTTATGGGTTCTGTGTCAGGAAGTGCTGTAGCTAATACGGTGGCCACTGGTTCCTTTACAATTCCCCTTATGAAAAAAACCGGTTATAAACCCCATGTGGCCGGAGCGGTAGAGGCAGCAGCCTCTACAGGTGGCCAACTTATGCCTCCAATTATGGGAGCAGGTGCCTTTATTATGTCTCAGTGGACAGGAATCCCTTATCTCAAGATTATTGCCGTAGCGGCTATTCCAGCAGCTATGTACTTTCTTTCAGTAGGTTTTTTTGTCCATATAGAAGCTTTAAAGATGAAACTTAAACCCCTGCCCGAGGAGGAAATTCCCAAGCTGAGGGAGGTTTTAAAAAAAGGAGCTCCTTTTATAGTACCCATTTTCTTACTCATATTCCTCTTAGTAAGAGGATATACTCCTACCTATGCTGCTTGCTGGGGTATGTTGGCTATTGTGGCTATGAGCTGGACGAAAAAAGAAACCCGAATGTACCCGAAGGATATACTGGATGCTCTTTATTTGGGAGCAAGAAATGCTGTGTCCACAGCCTCTATTCTTATCTGTGCCGGTATTGTAGTAGGAGTTGCAGCTATAACCGCTATAGCTATTACCTTTTCTGGAGTAATAGTCTCTCTTTCGCACGGAATCCTGTTTCTTGCCATCTTTTTGGTAGCTTTTGCCTCTCTCATCCTGGGGATGGGTCTGCCGGTAACTGCCTCCTATATAATGCTGGCTGTTCTGGCTGCTCCTGCTCTGAGAGAGTTAGGAGTTTCTCTTCTCGCTGCCCATATGATTATCTTCTGGTACAGTCAGGATGCCAATGTTACTCCCCCAATTTGTCTGGCAGCTTATTCAGCTTCAGGAATAGCTGGTTCCAAGCCCATGCAGACTGGTTTTGAGGCCTGGAAGCTGGCCAAGGGATTGTATATAATACCTCTACTTTTTGCTTACACTCCGCTGCTTTTTACCGGAGGTATCTGGGAGATAATGGTAGTTGCCATAACTGCTACTGCAGGACTTTTTGCTTTCACTATATGCCTGGAAGGATATTTTGTTAAAGAATTAAAGATATGGGAAAGATTTTTGGCTGGAGTTGCTACTCTTGCTCTTTTCTGGCCCAATAATTTCTCCAGAATAATAGGGATTTTATTATTCCTGAGTATTCTTCTTCTAAGCTATAAAGGTTACATCCGACAAAAATTATCTCTTGCTCCCCGAGCTTAAGCAGAATTTAAGGTAAATCAGGGTCAGTATTTTAAAGCCCCCGCCGGTAATCCTTTAACGATGTATTTTTGAGCCAGCAGGAAAAATGTTAAGCTGGGCATGACAGCGTATATTCCTGCAGCACACATCCTGTTCCAGTAGGTATACTCATCGCCTACAAAATAGTAAAGTCCCACCGTTATAGGTTTAAGCTCATCGTAATTAATGAAGAGAAAAGGAGCAAAGAATTCATTCCATGCCCACATAAAGGCTACAACAGCGATTGCGTATACACCAGTTGCGGATACAGGTAAGACTATCCTCAAAATTGCACCCGTTCTGGAGCAACCATCTACAATTGCAGAATCTATTAAGTCGCGAGGGAAAGCATCAAAAAAGCCCTTTAAAAGCCATACAACAAGTGGATAGTTCAGATAGATCAGGTATAAAATTACAGAAACTCGAGTGTTTAATAACCCCAGCTTCCTTAAAATCAAATAATAAGGTAAAAGTAAAGACAGTGGAGGTATGATACGGGTGAATAAGAAAAGTCCAAGGGCTACGTTGCTGCCTCTGTACCGGTACTGACTGAGAGCATAAGCAGTAAACGAGCCTGCAACTATTACGATGAGGGTCGAGGTTAGAGAGACAATTAAGGAATTTGCAAGGTAAGTTGGAATAGGTGCTTTTGACCACGCCTCAGACATCGTCTTTAAGGTTGGATTTTCCGGAAAATAGGTAGGTGGGTATTTAAATGTTTCAGAAGAAGTTTTAAAAGCTGAAAGTCCCATCCAGATAAAAGGTGCTATCATGAAGAAGGCAATCGCACCACAGACCACATAAGGTGTTGCGCGATGGTTAACAATCTTGAGAAAAAAATTTCTAATCTTCATCTTTCACCTCATTATTTTTTTAGAGTGTAATATATAAAGAAAGAACCAATCCCAAAGGTGAGGAGGATAAGCAATACTCCAGCACTTGCTGCCACACCAAAATTCAAGAACTCATAAATATAGTCAAAAAGATAAGCTCCAAGAACATATGTACACTTTCCATAACCTCCTCCAGGGGTCATAGAGTATATAACATCAATACTTCTAAAGGAAAACATTAAAGTTATTAGCGTTCCTATAAGCATGGGTCTACTGGCAAGAGGCATGGATACATGCCTGAATATATGAAAAGAGTCAGCCCCATCTACCTTAGCTGCATCATATAACTCACCCGGAATAGCCTGCAGTCCGGCTAAGGTGATAATGGTTAAAAAAGGAATGCGTCTCCAGGCATCGGCAACAATTACTCCTGCCATAGCCATATGTGGGTTCTTATAGATGTTTAAAGGCTCGTCCCTCAAATGTAATTTTATCAATATATCACTGATTGGACCAAAAGAGGGGTGGAACATCCAGGCCCACAAAAAGCCGGAGAGAATTAAAGGTACCGCCCATGGCATTATTACCAGGGATCTGAAAAAAGTCGAGCCCTTGACTATTTTATTTAAGCAAAGGGCTAAAATTAAGCTTATAAGAAGTGTAAGGCCGGTAGAGCCAAAAGAAAATATAAAAGTGCGTTTTAAAGTCGGCAATAGATAAGAATCTGTCAGAACTCTTATGTAATTATCAAAGCCAGTAAAAGTTACGGGAGATATGTTATCATACCGGAGAAAACTTAAATAAAAAACATAAGAAAAAGGGACTAAAACCCAGATAAGCAAAAGCATAAGTCCTGGGATGGATAAAATTACACCATACTTTGTGTTAGATATTTTCATTTACCACCTCTCGTATTTTTGCAAATACTGAAGTTTTTCTTTTTCTGCTCAATGGTAAGCTTATAAACAATTTATTAATGTCAACATCGGGAAGGAAGGCACCAACCCTCCTTCCCTTTACTTGGTTTAGTAGGATATATACTGCTTGATTTTGGACAGAGCCTCATCCAGAGCTTTGTCTGCATCCATTTTTTCTAATACTGCTTTACCCAGATATTCTGAGAGAATATCTGAAACATAAACCGCACCAGGTGGAAGAGCTTCTATCCGGGCAGTTTTGGCTGATGCTGCTCTAACTTCAGGTATAGTTATTCCTTTCTTTACTGGTTCGGCAGCTCCTATTTTCTTTGCCACAGCTTTGGCAAGACCCCAATCTACTTTATTCACTATTTCTGGGTCTTCATAAACAGCCGGCAAGAATGAGTCATTCCCTTCCACCAGAAGTTCGTACATACCTGCCTCTTTACTTCTGTAAAAATCAAGGAAAAGCATCGCTGCTGCTTTATGTTTATCATCTGTGAAGTTGTTTATCATATAGGCATCGAAGTTTATATAGCCAATACGGTTCGAGTCTGGCTGAGTTGTATCCCATTTAGGTGGAGGAACTGCAGCCCAGTCATTAGCTACCTCCGGGAATTCGGAAAATTTTACAGTATAAACTGAATATCCAAGCATCATAGCTGCTTTACCCATTCCAAACACTTTTTGGGAGTCTTCCCATGAATAACCCAGACATGCAACATCGGCTATATCGTCCCTTATGAGGTTTATCAGGTATTTCCAGGAGTTTCTGAACTCCGGTGTATCCAGATTCCACCTCCCTCCCTTTAAGAGCCTTTCACCTTGAGAATATGTGAGAGCACTAAGCATGGCTATGTGGATATGGCCGGCTTTGGTAGCGCCGAAAGTAAAACCATAATAGTCCGGTCCAAGGTTTTTCTTTGCCCACTCTCTACATTTTTTGGCTGCCTCGTAGATTTCCTCCCAAGTTTCCGGGACTTTCTTTTAACCCCTGCTGCTTTTAACCAGGAGGGTCTGTAGTAAAGAACATAGTACTGGACTATATTAACCGAACCATAAAAATGGTTGTCCCATCTTAAGCAGTCTATCAGACCGGGAGAGTACAATTTTTGCACTTCTGGAGTCCATAGCTCATCAATCCGATGAGCCCAACCGGCAGAAGCAACCTGAGCATATTCTACCTCAGCACGAATAAAAGCAAAATGTATGCCTGGATCCTTGGAGGTAACCACAGAGAGGAACTTGGGAAATGTATAGGCACCTCCTACCTCAATTGCTTTTACAGATATTCCGGTTTTTTGCTTAAATAGTTCCATGCCAATGGCTGTTGCAATATCATGTTTTAGTGAGCCACTGTTGAAGAAAACCAGTTCCTTAACACCCTTTGTAGCTTCTTCCCATCCATTTGGAAGGATATAGTGATCAGCCAGAAGCCGTTCGGTCATAGGTACAGGTTTATTCCAGTTTATTAATTCATATGCCTTTTTCTCCTTAGCCTGAGAGGTAATTCCTGCTCCCATTACAATAATAGTAACTATAAGTAGCGGTATCACAATTTTACCTCTCATTTTTTACCCCCTTTCTTACTTCATATACTTGTAGCCTGTGCTGTTGTTAGATATTTTCTTTCTCCATTTTGATCTTGCACTGACTTTTTGATTTCTCACCTCCTTTCACTTTTTTGGCTACTCAAACAGAACATTTGATTTTCAAAAATCTTCACATTCTTGACTATATTTATCACCGTTTTAAGGTTTTGTCAAATTTTTTCTTCTTGACACGCCTTGTTAAACCGATAAAATGAAAAAGCAAGAAGCTGAAAATTAGATGGGGGGAGTAATAAGCAACAGGAGGGAAAATGCAGATAAAACATCCAGAGTTATCTTATAAAGAGCTTAGAAAAGAATTTGATCTGTCCGGTTTCGAATATAACACTACAGAAGAGCTGTCCCGGGTTGAGGAAATAATCGGCCAAGATAGAGCCGTCAGAGCTATTGAATTTGGGTTGAATATAGAAAGCCCGGGGTATAACATCTATGTGAGTGGTATGAGTGAAAGTGGCCGCACCAGTATTGTAAAAAACATCTTACAAAAAGTCGCTTCCAAGAAAAATCCCCCTCCGGATTGGTGTTATGTTAACAACTTTGAAGTTTCAGACCAACCCTTGGCTATATCTTTACCTCCTGGCAAAGGGAAAGTCTTTAAGAAAGACATGAAAGAACTTATCGATACTCTTAAAAAAGAAATACCCAAGGCCTTCAGGAGTGATGAGTATAAAGAAAGAAGAGAGGGGCTTTTAAGTGAATATGAGAAACAAAAGAAAACTATTTTATCTCAAACAGAACAAAGAGCCAGAGAAAAGGGGTTTAAGATCATAAGAACACCTTTTGGATTTACCACCATCCCGGTCAAGGAAAATGGTGAACCTTTAAAAGAGGAGGAGTATCAGTCATTTTCTCAACAAGAAAAAGAAAGAATCGAGAATGATATGGCTTTAATCCAGAGAGAGATTGCACAGACTTTCGAAAAAATGAACGAGTTGGACAAGAAATCTAAAGATGCTCTTAACAAATTTAATCGCGAGGTAATTGGATTTGTAGTCAAACGACACGTTGATATTCTGAAGAAAAAATACTCAGGGTTTCCCCTCGTTGTTGAATATTTAAATCAGGTAGCCAGAGATATAGTTAACAATATGGATAAGTTTTTTGAAGAAGAGAGACCATCTTCCGGGATTAAAATTCCCGAGGTTGGGGAAGATTTCTTTATAAGGTATCAGGTGAACCTTATCGTGGATAATTCCCAGACCAAAGGAGCACCTGTAATAATAGAGACCAATCCTACCTATGGGAATATGTTTGGGAGGATAGAAAGAAAAGTTCAGTTTGGGGTTTTTGTGACAGACTTTACGAAAATCAAGGCTGGTGCCATCCACAGAGCAAACGGAGGATACCTTGTGGTAAATGTGGAAAGGGTGCTGATGTATCCTTTTGTCTGGGATACTTTAAAAAGAGCACTTCAGGAGAAACAGGTAAAAATAGAGGATATTGCTGAACAGTATGGGTTTATTTCTACAGCTGCTCTTAAACCTGAGCCTGTTCCACTTGATGTAAAGGTGGTGATGATAGGTAGAAACTTTATATTTAATTTACTTCACTACTATGATGAAAATTTTAGAAAAATATTTAAAGTTAGAGCTGATTTTGATTGGGAGACAAAATCAGATAAAAGGACTGTTACCCAGTGTGCTAAGTTCCTCTGTAGGCTGTGCAATGAGGAAAAGTTAAGACATTTTGATAAAACAGGTATATCAGCTATCCTTGAATACAGTAGCAGACTTGCAGAAGACCAGAGGAAATTTTCTCTTCTGTTTGGTAGAATAGCTAATATAGCTAGGGAGGCAAATTATTGGGCGCAGGTTGCAGGTAACAGGTATATTACCAGGGAAAATGTGGAAAAAGCTCTGGAAGAGATGGAGTACAGAAGCAATATGATTAACAGTAAAATTAAGGAGATGATTGAAGAAGGAACGTTGTATATTGATACAGATGGAGCAAAGGTAGGGCAGGTAAATGGCTTATCTGTTTATTCTTACGGGGAGTTTATGTTTGGAAAACCCTCTCGGATAACTGCTCAAACTTTTATGGGTGATAAGGGGGTTATTAACATAGAAAGAGAAGCCAAATTAAGTGGGAAAACCCATGATAAGGGTGTCCTCATTCTCTCGGGGTATCTGGGGGGGAAGTATGGAGTGAGAGCTCCTCTGTCCCTTTCTGCAACCCTGACTTTTGAGCAAAGTTATTCTTATGTGGAGGGAGATAGCGCTTCTGCAGCTGAACTTTTTGCTATCTTATCCAGCCTCTCTGATTTACCAATAAAACAGGGAATAGCTGTTACCGGTTCGGTGAACCAGAAAGGAGAGATTCAACCAATAGGGGGCGTTAACGAGAAAATAGAGGGTTTCTTTGAAGCCTGTAAAAAGAAGGGATTAACCGGGGAGCAGGGAGTAATCATTCCTCGGAGTAATGTTAAAAATCTAATGTTAAAGAAAGAAGTCGTTGAGGCTGTAAAACAGGGGAAGTTCCATATTTACCCAATCAGCACTGTAGATGAAGGTATGGAGATTTTAACCGGTTATCCAGCAGGTGAGAGAGGACCAGATAATCTTTTTCCTGAAGGGACTGTAAACAGGAAAGTAGAGGATAAACTCTTTTATCTTTTGCGTGAACAGGAAAAATTAAAGAAAATGGTAGAAAAAGAAGAAGGGCTACGCAGGTAGCCCTTCTTCTTAATTTTAATTATTCAACTTTAACTTCTTTTCTCTTTGCCTTGGCTTCTTCCGCCTTGGGCAGAGTAACCTCCAGTACACCATTCTCATATTTGGCTTTGGCTGCATCAGATTTTATTTTGACCGGAAGAGGAACAGTTCTTTCCCAGGAGCTGTACGCCCTTTCAGCGTAATAATAATCTTCTTTTTTTTCTTCTTTAGCTTTTTCCACCTTTCCGGAGATAGTTATATCATTCTCAGTAACTGAGATTTTGATATCCTTTTTCTTTACCCCTGGTATCTCGGAACGTAAAACCAGGTTTTCACCTTTATCAATTAGATCGATAGGTGGAGTACCGACCAGACCCTCTTCTCTTTCTGCTGGAACCTCACTTCTCCGTGGACCTGGAAGGACTCCCCATTTCCTTCTCTCACCCCAGAACTCGTCAAAAATTTTTCTTATCTCCCGCTCTATACGGGAAAACTCTCTGAAAGGATCCCAGATAGCCATATTTACCACCTCCTTATTTAAATTTGTTTACTATTTCACATATTTTCTTAAGGGCAAAACTTATATCTTTATCACTCAGAGAATAGTACACATATAAAGCCCTTTTTTGCTTTACTATCCATCCGGAACTTCTTAGAAGACCGAGATGTTGAGAAAGAGTAGCCTGAGCAACCCCAATTCTTTCCAGAAGCTCGCTAACGCACTTTTCCCCCGATTTGAGCTCCTGCAGGATTCTTATCCTGACCGGATGGGTAAGGGCTTTAAGACACTCAGCTATTTGCTCCAGTTGATCCAATTTTCCCCTCTGTCATTTTCTCTACTTTATTAATTCCACATATTATTATCTGTCTCTTATACACATCTCCGAGCCCCACGAGACTAGGCATGATCTCGTATGCCGTCTTCTGCTTGAAAAAAAAA
>CBFDTW010000046.1:0-11696 GCA_965613085.1 uncultured bacterium
GAAATAGATGTAGCAAGATGCAAAGGATGTGGTTTTTGTGTGGAGTTTTGCCCGCAAAATCTTATCTATCTTGACTCAAATTTTAACCGTCGGGGATACCACCCTGCGATTTTTAAGAAAGAAGGGGAGAAAATTTGCACAGGTTGCGGTATATGTGCCCTTGTTTGCCCTGATACAGCAATAACAGTCTACAGGAAAAAGAAAAAATGATTCACTACTTAGAGGGAACTTTAAAGGAAAAAAGCCCCTCTTATATTATCCTGGAGGTAAATGGAACAGGATACAGGATAAATATCCCCTTTTCCATCTTTGAGCATCTCCCTTCAGAAGGAAAAAAGGTAAAAATATACACTTACCTGCATATCAAGGAAAACGGGATAGCACTTTATGGCTTTTTAAAGCCAGAAGAAAGAGATTTTTTCCTCAATTTAATCTCCCTTTCCAAAATAGGACCCCGTTCAGCTTTAAGAATGTTTTCCAGAGCCTCCCCTCTGGAGTTCAAAAAAGCCGTTATGGAGAAAAATTTAACCTGGCTTGTTCAAACTCCAGGAATTGGAAAAAAAACAGCCCAGAGACTCATCCTGGAACTGGGAGAGATTGCAGGAGAGAGGTTGCCCTCTCTGGAAGAAGAAGGAAACATCCAGGACGGAATAGCCGCTCTCTGCTCCCTCGGTTATACAAGGTCCCAGGCTAAAGAGGCGATTAAAAAAGCTCTTGAGAAAAATAGCAGGATAAAAGAAAACTTAACTTCTCTGGTTAAGGAGGCATTAAAGTATGTATAGGGGAAAAAGGGCACTAACCACCCCTCAATTTCAAAAAGAAGATGGATGTTTTGAAAACACCCTTCGCCCTTTAAAAATGGATGAGTTTGTGGGACAATCCAAGGTGAAACAAAAACTGGAGATATTTATAAAAGCCGCTCTTGAAAGAGGCGATCCTCTGGATCATACTCTTCTTTATGGACCCCCGGGGCTGGGCAAAACCACTCTTGCCCATATAATTGCTCACGAAATGGGGAAAAATATTTATTCGACCAGTGGCTCAGCCATTGACCGACCCGGGGAACTTGCCAAAATTCTAACCAATACCCAGCTTCAAAATGGGGACATTCTGTTTATAGACGAGATCCACCGTCTGCACCCCCAGGTGGAAGAGGTTCTTTACTCGGCCATGGAGGATTTTAAAGTGGATATAATTCTTGGGAAAGGGGCAAGCACTCGCTCGGTGAAAATTCCTCTTTCCCGCTTTACCCTTATAGGAGCAACAACAAGAGCCGGTCTTCTCACCTCACCCCTGCGGAACAGATTTGGAGTAATAAGTCACCTTGATTTTTACAACGAAGATGAGCTTTTTGCCATTGTTATCCGTTCATCACATATTCTGGGCGTTAAAATAGAGGAGGAGGGAGCAAGGGAAATAGCCAGAAGGTCAAGAGGGACACCTCGAGTTGCCAACAGAATCCTGCGACGCGTAAGAGATTATGCCCAGATAAAGGGAGAGGGAATTATAACCAGGGAGATTGCCCAAAAGGCTTTAACCATTCTGGAAATCGATGAAAAGGGCCTTGACGTAATGGACAGAAAGATTCTTCAAGCAATACTTTATAAATTTGGCGGAGGGCCGGTAGGAATTAAAACCCTGGCTATGGCTGTAAATGAGGAGCCGGATACAATAGAGGAGGTATACGAACCTTACCTTCTCAGAGAAGGACTGATAAACCGCACTCCCAGAGGAAGAGTTGCCACTACCCTTCTTTATGAATACTTAAACAAAACTCCTCCCTCTTCCCTGCAACAAACCCTTCCCTTTTAAAAGATATCCTCCAGGGAATCCCTTGAAAAATCCTTTCTCCTGTGGTAAAGCTTTTTAACAAGAGGGATAACTACAAGCAACGTCCCATAACTCAAAACTGCCATAGATGCTGCCAGGACTAAGGTCCCCACCAGTAAAGATTTACTTATCTTAAGAAGCTGCTCTATATTTAATATTTTCCAGGAAAAAACTATAGGTGTTGTTCTCAGAATAAAATTGCCCAGATAGGTCCCCCAGAGCATAAAAAACGGAGAAGTGAAGGGATTGGAAATAAAGGTTCCCAGAAAAGCAGTAAGCCTGTTTGCCTTAAAGAGAACGGCCGTTGGTAGAGAAAAAAGGATAGCCAATCCAAAAGTAGGAAGTACTCCCCAGAAAACACCAATAGCAAAGCCCCTTGCCAGTCTTTCCGGGGAATCATTGGCCAGCAATGCCTTCTTAAGTAATATCTTTATCTTTAGCCAGTAATTTTTCCTGTGTACAGGTCTTTTCTTACTCATAACCGGTCCTGAGATTATATTTTAATATATTATCCGGGAAAAACAAGCCCCTCTGCTTGACTTTTAGGCCCACTCTCTTTATAATCACAATATACAGAAGGTAAAAAGAAAATGACGTTTCAGGAAATTATACTGAATTTTCATCAGTTCTGGCAACAACAGGGTTGCCTTCTCTGGCAACCTTACGATGTGGAAAAAGGTGCTGGAACTTTCAATCCAGCAACCTTCCTGAGGGTGCTTGATCCTGAGCCATGGAAAGTTGCATATGTAGAGCCATCCAGGCGGCCAACCGATGGTCGCTATGGACAGAATCCAAATCGGCTGCGTCTGCATTATCAGTATCAGGTTATCATAAAACCTCCTCCTGATAATATTCAGCAGATTTATCTGGAAAGCCTGAGCAAGGTGGGGATTAATCCCCTGGGGCATGATATTAAATTTCTCGAAGATGACTGGGAATCCCCAACTCTGGGAGCGTGGGGTCTTGGCTGGGAAGTCAGACTGGATGGCATGGAAATAACCCAGTTCACCTATTTCCAGCAGGTAGGTGGCATTGACCTGAATCCTGTTTCCGTAGAGCTAACCTATGGGCTGGAGAGAATTGCTATGTGTATTCAGGGAGTGGATAACGTATTTGATATAGCCTGGGACTCACAGGTAAAATATAAAGATATACACCTTGAAAGCGAGATTCAATACTCCAGATACAACTTTGAGCTTATAGATGTAATGCAGCAAACAAAACTTTTTAAAATGTACGAGGAGGAAGCTAAGAAACTTATAGATAAGGGGCTTTTCCTGCCGGCTTATGATTATGTGCTCAAATGCTCTCATACCTTTAACCTGCTGGATGCAAGGGGAGCCCTTGGAGTATCTGAAAGAGAAAGGTACATAAAAAGGGTAAGAGAGCTTGCTAAGGGATGTGCAATAGCCTATCTTGAGCGGTGGAAGAAAAATTCCAGAAAAAATCCTGGTTCATAATTTAGAGGACCTTATGAAGACTGCAGCTATTCTTGAGATCGGAGTGGAAGATTTGCCTGCCGGAATGGTAAGGTCTGCTCTGGAGCAAATTCAGAAATTGAGCATGAGCCTTCTGAAAAACTACAGGATAGAATTTGAAAATTTATCAAGCTGGGGTAGTTCCCGAAGGCTCGTTCTTTACATAGAGGGTATAAGTCCTGTCCAGAAAGATGCTGTAGAAAAAGAGATTGGTCCACCAAAAAATGTAATCTACGACTCTCAGGGGAACCTGACTGTAGCTGGAGAAAGATACCTCAAGGCAAAAAAAATAAGCGAGAAAGACCTTGGAATACAAACTCTGGAAAAAGGAGACTATGTGTACATAAAAAGATATACCAGGGGAGAAAAGACCATCAATGTTCTTCCTGTTCTGTTTCAGGAACTTATAAGGAGCATTCGTTTCTCCAGATCAATGAGATGGGGGGAGGCTAATTTTTACTTTGGACGTCCCCTCCGCTACATTTTATCCATTTTAGGAAAAGAGGTTGTTGAGTTTGAAATTGGCAAGGTTAAATCAGGAAGAAAAACCAGGGGTCACAGATACCTTTGTCCAGACTGGATTGAAGTTCCCGATGTTGAAAGTTACCGGGAACTGCTCCGCAGAGCAAAGGTTATCCTCGACCCGGAGGAAAGAAAGGCAAAAATCACAAGGCAGATTAAAAAAGTTATCTCTGAACTTCAGGCAAAAGGATACAAAGCTCAGCCAGTTAAGGACGAGGAGCTTCTGGATGAGCTTAGCTACCTTGTGGAATACCCAACTGTATTCTGCGGAGAATTCGACTCCCGGTACCTCAGCTTGCCTTTTTTTATCCTGGAGGCTTGTCTGCGGGACTATCAAAAACATTTCACAGTCAGCGACGGGAAAAAAGTTTTACCTTTTTTTATCGGAGTAAGGGATGGCACAAGGTATAATCTACAGGAAATAGTTGAGGGCAACAGAAGAGTCCTTCATGCCCGTTTGAATGATGCGCAGTTTTTTTACCAGGAAGATAAAAAAATTCCCCTTGAAAAAAGAGTGCCTGATTTAAAGGGAGTCATTGTGCAGGAAAAACTGGGAAGCTACTATGAGAAGACAAAAAGGCTGGTTAAACTCAGTGAAAAAATCTGCTCGGAACTTAAAATCCAAAAGGAGATAAAAGAAAGGGTAAAAAGAGCTGCCTATCTTTGTAAGGCTGATCTTCTGACCACCACAGCAAAGGAGTTTCCCGAACTGCAGGGAATCCTGGGAAAGGAGTATGCCCTCTGTTCCGGAGAAGACCCTCTGGTTGCCCGGGCCATAGAGGAGCACAAAAAACCCCGTTTTCCCGGAGACACACTCCCCCAGAGCTTAGAAGGTGCCATCCTGTCAATTGTTGATAAAATAGATACATTAAGCGGAGCATTCTGGGCAGGCTTCATCCCTTCAGGATCTGAGGACCCCTGGGGACTACGCAGGGATGCTCAGGGACTTGTAGAGATAATTCTTGATAAAAAGATCAACATCCAGCTAATGTGGCTTATAAATGAAAGTATGGCTCTTTACGGAAACAGAAGATACGATGCAAAAAAGAAACTGGGCGAATTTTTAGAAGGCAGAATAACTACTCTTTTGCGAGATGAAGGGGTAAGCCATGACAGAATCAATGCCGTTATGAGGGTGGATAAAGATAATCTTGTAGACCTTTTTGCGAGAGCAAGAGCACTAAACAGGCTCTCCCGTCAAAAGGAGTTTGACCAAGAGCTTATGGCTATAGTTAGACTGATTAATATCCTGAAACAGGCAAAGGATTGGGGGATAAAGATACCTTCAAAGGTGAGTGAGGAAAAACTCAATGAAAAAGAAGAAATAAACCTTTATAACAAATGGAGGAAAATAAAAGAACCTGTTGACAGGCTTCTTTATAAAAAAGAGTACTTAAAAGCTTATAAGAAACTATCTTTGCTGAAGGAACCCATTCACACCTTTTTTGATAAGGTTCTGGTGATGAGCAAGGACTACCAGATAAGGTTAAATCGTCTTTCCCTGCTCTCAGATATCGCTTCCAGATTTCTGAAAATAGCCGATTTCACTCAGCTTACCCCAAAATAAAAATTTTCCTCACTCATCCATCCCCCTCATAACAAAGGAGGATGTAAATGAGCTTCGTGGGAGTTGAAGCATTTAACCCAAAGAGGACTCTTTATTTTCTAACAAGGCAAAAAGAACTTGCAACCGGAGAGTGGTGTGTCTTTAAATGTCAGTATGGGTGGGAAATAGGGAAGGTCAAATTTTGCGTAAAAAGAGAATGTCCGGAAAAAGAGGAAAAAATAAGAAAGGCAACACTTACAGACCTTGAGGAATACAGAAAAAGAGAAAATATAGCAGAGAAGGCTAAAGAGCTGGCCATCCAGAAAATAACAGAATACGAGCTTCCCATGAGACTTACCTGTACAAAATATCCTCTTGGTACAAGAAAAATTATATTTTACTATACGGCAAAGGAAAGGGTAGATTTCAGGCAACTGGTTAAAGATATAGCAAAGGTATTTAAGATTCGTGTCCAGATGCTGCAGATTGGAGTAAGAGATGAACCCCAGATCCTGGGAGGAATAGGTATCTGTGGAAGAGAGGTGTGCTGTGCTGGTTTCCTGGGAAAATGGAAAGATAGACTGGACTCGGTAGCTCTTGAGGCGGCCCGGATTCAAAACCTCCCCCTGCTTTCATCAAAAATTTCCGGTATATGTGGAAGATTGCGCTGTTGCCTTAACTTCGAATACCCGGTATACTCCAATCTTGCCAGAGAGTTTCCCGAGGTAGGAAAAGAAATAAAAATAAGAGGAGAGAGTTTAAAAGTGGTGGGTTTAAACTTTTTAACAGAGACTATTATTGTAGAAACTTCCGATGGCATTAGAAAAACCATAACCAGGGATCTGTTAGAGGAAAAATGAAAGCTCTTGCCCTACTATCCGGAGGACTGGACAGTATCCTCTCAATATGTATCCTCAGGGAACAGGGAATAAAGATAGAGGCAGTTTGTTTTATATCCTCTTTTTTTGATGGAAAAAAAGCAAAAAAAGCAGCAAGAAATCTAAAAATACCCCTCATAACTATAGATATTACTGACCAGCTTTTATCCCTTATTAAATCACCTCCTCATGGTTTTGGCAAAGGAGCCAACCCTTGCATTGATTGCCATATTCTCATGGTAAAAACTGCAGGAGTCCTGATGGATAAAGTGGGAGCAAGTTTCTTAATCAGTGGAGAAGTCTTAGGAGAAAGGCCAAAATCTCAAAGCAGAAAAGCTCTAAGAATAATAGATACAGAATCAGGATGGGGAGATTATCTACTTCGCCCACTTACAGCTAAAAACCTTACACCGACCATTCCTGAAAAAAGGGGATGGGTGAAAAGAGAGAGGCTTCTGGGAATAAAAGGAAGATCTCGCAAAGCTCAGCTTGAGCTTGCCAGAAAATTCGGGATAAAGGATTTTCCAACGCCTGCAGGAGGATGCCTTTTAACAGATCCTAATTTTTCTCGAAGGGTTAAATACATTCTTTCAACAGGCAGGTTAAATAAAAATGAGATAGAGCTTTTAAAAATTGGAAGACATTTTCACCTGAATCATCAGGCAAGAGTTATAATTGGAAGATGCAAGGAGGAAAATATTAAAATCGAACAACTTTCAACACCGGGTGACATTATTCTCAGAGTGAAAAAATATAAAGGTCCTATAACTCTTTTCCGGGGAAATTTTGCACTGGAGCTTTTTCATAGAGCAGCTTCTTTCACTGCGAGATATAGCGATGCTCCCGAAGATAAGGAAGTGGAAGTGGAATACTGGCAGGTTCCAGAAGGTGAGATTAAAAAAATAAAGGTTAAAGCTGCCGGTGTTGAAGATATAGAAAAATCAAGAATTGAGGATGCCCATGAAGCTTTTTGTCTTTGATCTGGATGGAGTGATATACATAGGAAACACACTGTTGCCGGGAGTTAAGGAAACTCTGGAGAAGCTGGAGCAAAGAGGGGAGAAAATCTGTTTTTTAAGTAATAACTCTACTCTGAGCAGAAAAGGCTACCGGAAAAAGCTGGGGAGGTTGGGATTAAATATAAAAGAAGAGCAGCTTTTTACCTCCTCTTACCTTTGTGCACTTTATCTGAAAAATTGCAGAAAAATAACCCCTGATGAAAAGGTAATGGTTATTGGAGAAAAGGGCATATTTGAGGAATTGAAAAGAGCAAAAATAGGTATATCCCGAAATCCAGAAAAGGTCAGGTACGTCGTGGTAGGAATGGATAGAAAACTTAACTTTCGTAAACTGTCCCTGGCCTACCAGGCGATATTAAAAGGAGCCGAATTTATCGCCACAAACATCGATGTCACCTATCCACTTGAGAAAAAAACTATACCTGCATCAGGAGCCATCGTAAAGGCCCTTGAGGTCTCTACAAAAAAATCCCCCATTACCCTGGGCAAGCCCCGGACTTTTGGGATGAAAACAGTTCTCCGGTCTACAGGTTTTTCTCCTTCCCAGGTTATACTGGTGGGAGACAGGCTGGAAACAGATATTGCACTTGGTAACAAAATGGGAATCACAACGGTTCTGGTCCTCTCCGGCATAAGCTCCAGCCAGGAGGTAGAAAAAGCCCCTCCTTCTCTGCGGCCCCGCTATGTAATATCCTCTCTTCCCGAACTTCTCTCTCTCAAATTTTAAGACTTTCTTAAAAATTATGCTATCTTTTGCTCTCCTCAAGCGGCTTAAGAAACTCCTCTGGAGAAAGCCAGGGAGCAATTTTTCTGACCTTCTCCATGATTTTTTTCTTTTCCTCATCGGAGCCAGCAAGGCTATACTTAGCTCTTAACTTGCGAAGTTTTTCTTTGCGTTTTCGATGTTTTACGAGCTGACTTTGCCTGTGTCTTTTCATCTCCAACTCACCTTGAACCAATTTAATATCTAATGCTAAAATCATCAAATTCTTCCTTAAAATCCTGCCTCTCAACCTTTACGCCCGTTACCACAGCTCCAGGTGGCCCCTTATGACACCAGCTTATCATCCGGTTTACCGCATCTTCTTCTCCTTCGACAACCATTTCTACCTTACCGTCCCACCTGTTTCTAACCCACCCTTTAACTTTCAGGGACCTTGCTACATCTCGGGCTGTTGCCCGAAAAAATACTCCCTGCACCCTTCCTTCTACCAGAATATAAACCCTTTTTTTGCCCATTTTGTCATTGGTCAAAACTAAACAAAGGAGGAGATTCTCTTTTATGCAGGGAATTCTGGATGAGAGCTTTAACTTTTCTTAGCTTATCCTCCGCCACAGGCTCCTTTATTTTTCCCTCTACAACCCGGATGATTTGATCAAGCTCCCTGTATGTTATTCCTATCTCTTTTTCATCAGTCTGTCCGGGCCACAGGCCTCCAGTGGGAACTCTATCTATTATGGCCTGGGGGACTCCCAGATACTTTGCCAGCTTTACAACATCTGTTTTTAATATACCTCCTAAGGGAAAAATATCCGCGCCTCCATCTCCATATTTGGTAAAATAACCCACGGTTATCTCGCTCTTGTTCCCGGTCCCCACCACAAGGTAGTTCAGATTATTGGCAAAATAATAAAGGGTGATCATTCTTATCCTGGGTTTTAAATTAGCCCGGGCTATTTTCCCTCCGGGAGGTAAAATTTTTATAAACTTATCGAAAACCTCGTCTAAGCAGATTATCTCAAATTTGATATTAAATTTTTCAGCAACCTGCCTGGCATATCTCTCATCCTGAGGACTGCTGTAACAGGGCATTACAATTGCAAGAAGATTATTTCCCAGGGCTCTTTTGCAAAGAACGGCAACCACTGCTGAGTCCAATCCCCCGCTTAAGCCCACCACACCTCCTTTTGCCCCTGCTTGCTCAATTTTCTCCTTTATCCAGACTGAGATCTTATCACAAAGCTCAGCGGGTGACATTCAGGCTTTCCCTTTTATTTTTTATTTATAATTTTTGCTTTAATTTTCTGTAGCTCTCATCCAGAGCTTCTGGAATTACCTTTGTATCTGATAAAAGTGGCATAAAATTGTAATCCCCCACCCAGCGAGGAACAATATGAAAATGCAGATGGCCTTCAATTCCTGCTCCCGCTGCTTTCCCCAGGTTTACTCCTATGTTAAAACCTTCCGGTTGCATAACTTCTTTAAGCAATCTGATCATTCTGCTGGTAAGCTGCATTATCTCTATTTGCTCTTCACTGTTTAACTTCTCTAAGGAAGATATATGACGATAAGGTGCTATCATAAGGTGTCCATTGTTATAGGGAAAGGCATTAAGTATCACAAACGAGGTTTTTCCCCTTAAGAGGATATAATTTTCCTCATCCTTTTTTTCCCGGGCCTTGTTGCAGAAAATACATCCCTCTTTCTTATTCTCTTTTATATACTTCAATCGCCAGGGAGCCCATAATCTGTGCATTTGTACTCCTGAGGTTTGGTTTTTCCTTTATATTAATAAACCCAGCCCCTTTTGTCAATCTTGACAGAGAGAAGGGAGCTTGTAAAATGTAGATAAGCTGGGTTTCTTGTTTTTGTGTATATATCCTGTTGATAACTCCCAGAAACATTCTTATCCCTGGCAAAGATAAAAAAATATGACAAATGGGTTTTTCTCTTTTTCTCTTTTTATAACCCTTCAAAGTTATCCACAGCTGTGGATAATCCTGTGATTAACTACCAGTAAGGAATAAGAAAAACCAAAATGGAAAGAGAAGGAAACCGCTTATGGGAAAAGGTTTTAGAGGAGGCAAGGCAAAAAATCGACCCTGCAAGTCTAAATTTGTGGATCAGACCCCTTCAGTTTAATTCTTTTTCCTCCAACAGGTTGGTTATAAAAGCTCCCAACCAATTTATAAGACAGAGAGTAAAAGAAAAATATCTTCCTTTGCTTCAGTTAATTTTAAATGAGCTTTTAATGCAGGAGGATGTAAAAATAGATTTAGACATTGCCGAGGAAAGAAGTAGTTATACAGAAAAAAGAGAATATACCCCTCCCCACATCTCCAATTCATATTATTTGCGCCTTAATCCTCGTTATAACTTTGATACATTTGTGGTAGGGAACAATAACAGGTTAGCCCATGCTGCTGCTCTTGCTGTAGCTCAATCTCCTTCTGCTACTTACAATCCTCTTTTTATCTACGGTGATGTGGGATTAGGGAAAACCCATCTGCTTCAGGCTATTGCTCATTTTATTTTAAAAAACAGACCCAACGTTAGCTTTAACTATCTTTCATCTGAGCAGTTTACAAATGAACTTATCAATGCTATAAGGGATGATAAAACCGTTGAGTTTAGAAGGAAACACAGGAGTGCGGATGTTTTGCTTGTTGATGATATACACTTTCTGGCTGGCAAGGAAAGAACTCAGGAAGAATTTTTCCACACCTTTAATGCTCTTTATGAGGCTCATAAACAGATAGTCCTATCCAGTGATAGACCTCCCGGGGAAATTCCTACTCTGGAGAAAAGATTAAGATCCAGGTTTGAATGGGGTTTAATTACCGATATTCAACCTCCCGATCTTGAGACAAGAGTTGCCATTTTAAAGAAAAAAGCCGAAATGGAAAGGATTGTTTTAAGTGATGAAGTGGCAAATTTTATAGCTGAGAGGGTAAAGACTAATATCAGGAGACTGGAAGGTTGTCTTATGAGGTTGATTGCTTATTCTTCTTTGTATGATATAGATATTAATAATATTGACTGCGCCAGAGATGTACTTAAAGACATCATTTCACCCAAGGAGTCCAAGCTAATTACCCCGGAGATAATCCAGCAGAATGTGGCAAAGTACTACAGGATAAAAGAAGGTCAATTAAAAGGAAAAAAAAGGGTAAAATCTATAGCTTTGCCCCGCCAGGTAGCCATGTATCTCTGTAGAGAGCTAACAGATTGCTCTTTTCCTGAAATTGGGGAAAAATTTGGAGGTAAAGATCACACTACAGTTATGCATGCCTGGCGAAAGATAAAAGAACAGAGAAAAAAAGATAAAAATCTCAACAGAGATATAGAAGAGATTATCCAGAGGATAACATCTTAAAAAGATGTTGACAAAGGTGGATTTCTGTGTATATAAATCTACCTGAACCAGAAAAAAGTGGAAAACCGAAAAGTTTTCCACTTTAATTTATCTCTTGAATTCAAGAAGGATACCCTATTTTAAACCTTATCCAGATTAATCACAGGACAGTAATTCTACTGCTGAAAAACTAATAGATAAAAAGAGAGTAGGAGGACAAGATGGGTGAGGTGAAAGAGATAAAAGCAGATGAGTTTGAAAAAGAAGTCCTTAAATCTAAAAAACCAGCCCTGATAGATTTCTGGGCAGAATGGTGCATCCCCTGTAAAAAAATGGAACCGGTAATG
>CBFDTW010000047.1:0-11612 GCA_965613085.1 uncultured bacterium
GGGGCAACTTCAATACCCCTCGTGCAATATCTTTTTTATAAACCGGAAGCTCTTCTGCATCCCGGAAAAGAGAAAGGGCAGTTGCTCTATCTTTCTGGTTGATCAGGTTTTCTTTTTCTTCTCTTAAAGTATCTTCTTCTTCTTTTATCTTTTGCAGTTCCTTTTCTATCTCCTGTAGGTCTTTCTGGCAATTTTGCTTTAAATCCAGTAGAGAGTGGAGTTCTCTTTCTTTTTGCCTCCAAAGCTTAAGATCCTCGTCAAGATACCGCTCATAATCAAGAAAAAATATCCTTTGACGGGACCAATCCAGAAAAGCCTCTTTTATCCTCTTGTTGCGAAGATAGGCTCTTAAAAGCTTTATCCTGTTGTTTTTTTCTCTTAAAACTCTCCTTTCCTGGAGTTTATCTCTAAGAGCCTTCTCTTTCTGATGCACCTGCTGCAATCTTTCAATAGCAGCAATAAGGTCTTTTCTTCTTTCCTCTTTTTCTTTTACCTGCGACTTCTTGCGTGCAGGCTGGCGATCGCTCCAGTCCCCTCCTGGGGTAAGACCAACTTCCTCACCGATTTTTTCCTTGATTCTTTCTATATTAACCGGTGTTCCTGAAAGAAACTCCTTAATCCTGTCCTGCCACTTTTCATCCTCACTTAAGGTAAGATCTCCTGACCTGATTATAAAAAGTCTGGCAAGATGGTAATGGGGAAGATTAACAATTTGCTCAAACTTAAAGCTTCCCGGGAAGATGTATTCTTTTCCGAGATGTTCCAGAACTAAGCTAACATTTTTCTTGAAAAGAGAAGGGGAATTTTTCTCGAATCGATCCTGGCCGGGAAATATACTTTTTTTATGAAAAAGTGCACCAGTTATAGCATCTATAAGTGCAGTCTTTCCAGCTTCATTCCTGCCATAGATTATATTAATATCTTCACATCTGATATAAAAATTTTTAACCGGTCCATAATCTCTTACATTGATCTCCTTTATCCTCATCCCCTTAGTCTCTCCAGGGCGGATAAGGTTAACTCCAGAGCTTTTTCTTTTATCTGTTCATCACCTCCTATATCTTTTAACTTCTCCACAAAAAGTTTCAGGATAGGATTTTGAAGAATATGTGCCCAGTATCTGATCTCACAGGATAAGTGGATGTTTTTAAAGCTGGAGCGATACTTTCCCTCAATCTTTTTTATCCTCTCTTTGAACTCAGCCTCGCTTATTTTTATTGACCCTTTCACCCTGCCGTCCAGCATAACTTTTTTATCAGCTATCTTTTTAATCTGTTGTTCAATTTCCTCAAGTTTCTCCTCTTCTTTTCCCGGGAACACCATCCACTCTATTCTCTCCCAATAAGGACAGATATCCACAGGAATTTTTTCAATCTTAACTTTCCCTTTACTGTCAAAACTGACCAGAACTATAAATCTTTGCCCGATAGAGCGCCTGCTGGTAGCAACAGGGGAACCAGGATACACCACCTGGGTTTCCCCAAAGCTAAGATGGGTGAGTCTTGAATGGTAGTGACCAAGAGCAAGATACCTCATTCTGTCTTTCACATCCCACCTGTAAATTGGCATATACTTTGCCTCATCACCAAGTTCCACATAAATATCAGGAGAATTTCTGTCGTAAAGGGTACCATGAGCTATAACCACATCAGGTTTTGATTTAAGCTCCTCTATACATTGAGAAAACTCAAGTTGAGGATGAAAAGGAATCCCCACAATTTCTACTCCCTTTAAATTAATCCTGGAGGGAGCATTATTTAAAAGGATCACTCTTTCTCCGTAATTGATTTCTGGAGAGTAGGAAAGATAATCGTGATTCCCGGGGAGAATTAAAACAAGGGACTTTTCTGCTTTTTCAAAAATCTTTCTGACCTTTTCTCTTAAAAAAGAGGCCTCAATATCACTTTCAAATAAATCACCGGCTATAATTAAAGCATCGGCAACCTGCTCTGTCTTGGAGAGAATCCAGGAGAGAATATCCAGACGGAAGGGGTCATCTCTTTCAAGATGAAGGTCCGCTGTATGGATAAATTTTACTCCCATTACTTATAAGTATGCCTTTAAAATTAATCACTTTAACCATAGCAAATAAGCAGAGCATGTCAACAAATGCACCTTGACATGGTATCCATCAAAAGTAGAATGGACTTAGTTTGCTGTAAAAGATGGAAAAAGAAAAAAAACCTAAAAGCATATTAATAGTCGGGGTGGGAAATATACTGCTGGGCGATGAAGGAATTGGGATTCACGTAATAAAAAAACTGGAGAGGTTAGACCTTCCCGCCAATGTCGAGATCCTGGATATGGGGGTTGCTGCTTTTTCTCTTATTCCTCATATCCCAGGAAGAGAAAAAATCATTATTGTGGATGCAGTAAAAGCAGGGGGCAAAGCAGGAAGTATCTATCGATTCTCAATCGATGAAATACAAAAAGAAAAAGATAAGCACCTTTCCCTTCATGAGGTGGGTATCGGTGATATCTGGAGTTTCGTGCAACCACATACATCGACAGAGGTTGTGGTTATAGGAGTAGAACCAGGGCAGATTAGATGGGGAATGGAGCTTTCGCCATCCTTGAAGGAGAAAATACCCCAAGTAGTAAATTTGATATTAAAAGAAATTTATCCGGAGCAAAATAAATGCTGATTTTAGGAATAGAAACCTCCTGTGACGAAACGGCAGTGGCAGTGGTGGAAGATGGAAAGAAAATCCACTCAAATCTGGTGGCATCTCAGGTGCAGCTACACAAAGAATTTCATGGAATAGTTCCTGAAGTTGCATCAAGAAAACATCTGGAGGTGATCCTGCCTCTCTTAAAGGAGAGTTTAAAGAAAGCAAAACTTACCCTCAAAGAGATAGATGTAGTTGCCGTAACCTACGGTCCAGGACTTAGTGGGTCTTTGCTGATAGGCCTTACTGTGGCCAAAGGAATAGCTTTCTCTCTGAACCTGCCCCTGATAGGAATAAATCATCTGGAAGCTCATCTACATGCTGCTTTTCTTAACTCTCCCTCACCCTCTCCTCCCTTGATTGGACTTGTTATTTCTGGAGGACACACAGAACTTGTTTACCTGTCAGAAAACGAAGAATACGAACTTTTAGGTTCCACCAGAGATGATGCTGTAGGAGAAGCGTTTGATAAAGTGGCAAGGATTTTAAACCTCGGTTATCCCGGGGGACCAATAATTGAAAAAATAGCAAGGAATGGAGATCCATCAAAGATAAAACTCCCTGTCCCCAGGTTTAAAGGAGAAACCCTTGATTTTAGCTTCAGTGGATTGAAAACAGCGGTACTTTATATGGTAAAGCAACTGAAAAGCAAGAATCTGACCGTTCCGGTAGAGGATATAGCGGCAAGCTTTCAGCTGCAAATAGCAAGAATTATTTATGAAAGAATAGCCAAGGCTGCTTCTTTAAA
This sequence comes from uncultured bacterium, assembly GCA_965613085.1. GTDB lineage: Bacteria > Aerophobota > Aerophobia > Aerophobales > B3-G15 > CBFDTW01. Next base: position 3,418 of record CBFDTW010000047.1, read on the forward strand.
AAAAGTGAGGCAGGTTGTCCTTGGGGGAGGTGTTGCCTCCAATAAATTTATTAGAAATTTTCTTTTAAATAAATTCCGGGAAAAACTGCAGATATTTATCCCTCCTCCCGAGCTTTGCACCGATAATGCAGTCATGATAGCAGCTCTTGCTTATCATAAAATAAAAAAGGGAGAGATATCCTCACTCTCACTTGAAGTACAGCCAAATCTGAAAATCGGCTAAACTTTTTACTCTAATAGCTGTCCTTTTCTATTCTCTCCAAAAGCATTTCCACCTCATCACTGATAATCCACTTCTCGTAGGCATCCTTATCTATTTCCCTTAAAAAACGGGAAGGTTTCATAATTACGGCCTGACGCCAGTTACCTGCAATTATTGGATAACAAAGATAAAGTTCCTCTTTTGCCCTTGTCGTTGCTACATAAAGAAGTCTTCTTTCCTCCTCCACGCTGTCAGAATCCCTTAAGGCTTTTGCTGCCGGGAAACGGCCATCGGCAAGCCAGATAACAAAAACCACCGACCATTCAAGACCTTTTGCCTGATGCACGGTGGACAGAACCACACATTCATCTTCATTCCCTCCAAGTACAACTGTTTCCGATTCCACAGTCCCCAAAAGAGCAAGTTCAGAAAGGAAATTCCTGATAGAAGAATAATTCCGGGCGAAGCTGGCCAATTGATTCAAATCCTCTATTCTTTCCTCATAATCAGGATATTTTGACCTGAGGTAATCCTCATATCCCTGCTGAAGGATAAAGTGGATCATGCTCGCGGGATTTTTTTTAAAGGACCCATCCTGCAATGACGAAAGAGTTTCAACGAATCTTGGCCACTCAGGTGAGACCTTTCTGGGAAAAACATTTATTATCTTACCCGATTTTATCCTCTCCAGGGGATCACTACTTGCCACCAGCTCTTTCCATAATTTATCAGCAGTCACATTACCTATACCTGGCAACATTTTAAGAATTCTTTTCCAAGAAAGTTCGTCTTTTGGATTAACCAGTATTTTCAAATAAGCAGTAACATCTTTTATATGAGCTCTCTCAAAAAACCTCAACCCGGATCTAACTACAAAAGGGATACCCCTTCTGGTAAGCTCCATCTGAACTTCCATAGAATGATAGTGCGAACGATAAAGTACCGCTATATCCTCTAAAGACCTTCCTTCATCCCGAAGCTCAAGAATTCTCTCCGCAACAAACTCTGCCTGCTGGTTAACATCCCTGAGGGGAACAACTGCTGGCTTAAAATTTCCCTTTTTTACCGCGCGCAAGGTCTTGGGAAACTGTTTTTTATTTGCAGCAATAACATAGTTGGTAAGACGAAGTATACAGGGAGTACTTCTGTAATTTATCTCCAGCTTAAAAACCCTGGCATCAGGATATCTTTTGGGAAATTCTATTATGTTGGCAAAATCTGCCCCACGGAAAGAATATATGCTCTGTGAATCATCTCCGACCACCATGACATTGCGATGAAAAGAAGCTATAAGGTCTACAATTTCTCCCTGGAGTTTATTTGTATCCTGATACTCATCCACAAGAACATGAAGGAAATTTTCTGAATAAAAAGTCTTAACTTCAGGATATTCTACAAAAAGTTTCTTCCAGTTAAAAAGAAGGTCATCAAAATCCATAAAGTTAAGTTCTTTTTTTCGAATCTGATATCGCTTAAGAACTCTTTTTATATCTTCAAGCTGATCTGCAAAAAAGGGGTATTTTTCCTGGACAATACTCTCTACCCCTCGTTCGGTATTGATAGCTAAACTATTAATATCTGCCAAAATCTCGGAGGTGGGAAACCTTCTCTTTTTAATATCTATTTTAAGGTCGGTAATACAAAGAGCCATAAGGTCCCTGGAATCTTCTCTGTCTATTATAGTGTAGTTATTCTTATATCCAAGAAGATGAGCATAACGTCTTAAGATAAGATTACCTATATGATGAAAAGTGCCTCCCCAGATCCTTTTGGCCTGAGTGGAAATAAGATGTTCCACACGATGGAGCATATCCCTTGCCGCCTTATTGGTAAAGGTGACAAGGAGTATTCTATCCGGAGAAACTCCTGTATCAAGAAGCCATGCTACGCGATAGGTAATGGTCCTTGTTTTACCACTACCTGCCCCGGCAATCACCAGAACAGGTCCTTTTCCTGCGGTTACCGCTTCAAGCTGCTCTGGATTAAGATGAGCCTCATAATTTATACCACAGGGTGGGTGTCTCTGTGTACCTTTAAGATTAAACTTTCTTACCAATATTACCCCCTTTTTCTTTAATAATTAAAACTTTCACTTTTTAAATCCTTTTCACTATTTTCCCCAAGGGTTTTCTATGAGTGGGCTTGGGTGATGTGGCAGGATATCCTAAAGGAGTAAGGGCAACAGGCTCAATGTCATCTGGAAGATTAAGTATTTTCTTTACCTCAGAAGGATTAAATGCTCCAATCCAGCAGGTTCCAAGACCCTCTGCTGTTGCAGCAAGTACAAGATGATCCATGGCAATAGCAACATCCACATCCAAGTAACTTTTTCCGTCAGATCTTATCCAGGCTTCCTTTTTTATTCCACAGGCACAGATAATGACAGGGGCCTGCCAAAACCAGTCCTTGTTATAGGCCCTTTGAAATTCTTTTTTGATTTTCTCTGTTTTGATCACCAGAAACTGCCAGGGTTGGCGGTTAGCAGCAGAAGGTGCCAGTCTTGCAGCTTCCAGTATCCTTTGCAACTTATCCTCCTCCACAGGCCTTTCTTGATACTCCCTTATACTTCTTCTTGTCCTTATTACTTCATAAAAATCCATGATAACACCTCCACTCCTGTTTGCTGGTCTTCTTAATCGCAGTTTTTCCCTCGTGAGTTATTAATCCTGAGGGTTTATTTTTTGTATATAATACCACAAATTCACATAGATTCAACTATTCATCTGCAGTTGACATCAATGAAGAATAATGATAATATGATTTGCGTTACGGTACAAAGATACATTAAATAGTTAAGCTCAACCTGATAAAAGAGACTCCCCTGCCGCTGGTGTTTTTTTCTGAGAGAAGCACTTCCTTCACTTTTCTTTTTAAAATTAGATGATGACCAATAAAATCAAACGAGGAGGTGGGTTAGATGAATGAGAAGATGGTATGGATCATCGCTGTTCCTTTGTTAATCTTTACATTTTCATCAACTTTGGCCTTTGCCACACAGGATGTGGAAGAGAAAATAAAGGGAAAAAAAGTTGTTATGATTATCGCCAGCAGAAACTTCAGAGACGAGGAGCTTCAGATACCAAAAAATATACTGGAAAAGGAGGGAGTAGAGGTAAAAATAGCATCCTCATCTAGGGATGTTGCCACTGGTATGCTTGGGGCAACTGTTAAACCGGATCTTCTGATAAATGAGATAAAGGTAAAAGAGTATGAGGCTATCATTTTTGTAGGTGGGACCGGTGCAAGTTCTTACTGGAATGACCCGGTTGCCCATTTTATTGCTCAAGAGGCGATAAAGGAGAGCAAGATTTTATGTGCCATATGCATTGCTCCTGTTACACTGGCCAATGCTGGTGTATTAAAAGGTAAAAAGGCTACTGTATGGCCAACCGAACAACACAGACTAAAGGCAAAGGGTGCCTTATATACCGGAAAAAAAGTGGAGGTAGATGGAAATATCATAACCGCCAGTGGCCCTCAAGCAGCAGAAGAATTTGGCAAGACTATAGTTAAGGCTCTAATCGGTGCAGACCAACCTTCAAAATAACATACCCTATGTTCCAACCCGAATTAAAAGGGCCAGTGTGGTTTATGCAACCTATTCCCTACTTTGGAGAAAAATTTGAAGGCAAATGGATAGTGGAGCCTAAAATTGATGGATGGCGGCTCCAGATAATAAGGTACCCCGATGGTAAACTGGAGCTATGGGGTAGGAGGCTGGAGAAAAATCCCAACTGGACAGATAAACTCCAGAATATCGCAAGGTTAGCAGAGAAAATCACCATACCCAGCCTAAAGGGAAAATTTGAACCAAAGCTACGGGAACAAATAACCAGAACATTTAAACCATCCACCCTGGGTGATGAGATGGCCTATAGTGTAGAGATAAAAGGAGTTAAATATTTCTTGATCGGGGATAAGGTTCAAACTCCTGAAGATTTTGCCAAACAGATTGAATCCCGCTTCGAAGGAAAATTTGAAAAAGCCTGGCAGGAAGCTGTGGAACACTGCAGAAAATACGATGAGGGAATTCTCAAATCCCAGAGATACTTTTATGAGATGGTATACAAACCTTACAGGGACCAGCTGGCTCAGCAGTGGACTGCTTTCAGTAAACGTTAACGGGTTTATTGATTAGTTAAGTTTATTTGATGTGAGTAGTTCTGAAACTGAGATAGTTTATTGACAGGAAAGACAGTTGTTTTTAAAATAGGATAGTAGAAAAACCTTTGAAAAAGGGAAAGTGAAGGGGGTAAAAATGGATGTAATGGAAGCAATTGAAAAAAGAAGAAGTGTAAGGTCTTACCAGAACAGACCCATTCCCGAGGAAAAACTTAAAAAAATTCTGGAGGCAGCTCGTCTTGCCCCCTCGGCAAGAAATGCCCAGTCTTTTAAATTTATTGTAGTAAAAGATGAGAGGTTAAGAAAAAGACTGGCACAGGAAGCCACTCCTTATCATTTTATAGGGGAAGCTCCAGTGATAATCGTTGCCGTGTCTCTCAAACCAGATTATATAATGCGCAGCGAGGTTCCTGCCTATGCCGTGGATATTGGCATAGCCTTTGACCATATGACACTTGCAGCTGTGGAGGAGGGTCTTGGAACCTGCTGGATTGGAGGATTTTACCAGAATCTGGTTAAACAAATTCTCAATATTCCCGAAAAATATAAGGTAGCAGCCCTTCTCCCCATAGGCTATCCGGCTGATACGCCGGGTAGAAAATCAAGAAGATCTCTGGAAGAGATGGTTTGTTACGATACTTTTGTGGAATAAATTTTACCAGCCTGAAAGATCTCAAACATCCGATGGATAAAAATGCATGAGGATAACACTGCACTGGAAGCTTTTTGCTGCCCTTATCATAGTTGTTGCTATATTCATCACGGGAACCGCAGGTTATGTCTATATAGAGGGATGGTCTGTATTTGATTCTCTTTACATGACTGCTATAACGCTAACCTCTGTAGGTTACCAGGAGGTTCATCCCCTATCCAGGGCAGGAAGGGTCTTTACAATTTTTCTTGTTATATGTGGATATGGAATGCTGGCGGTTATGATTGGACTGGTTAGCACTTTCTTGATAGAGGCCGAATTTACAGAACTGAGGAGATTCAAAAAAATGAAAAAAAGATTACAAAAGTTGGAGAACCACTACATAATCTGTGGTGGAGGAAGAATTGGAGAAAGAGTTGCTGAAGAGTTTGCCAGAGCAAAGGTTCCCTTTGCCCTTATAGAAAAAGATGAGGAAAGAGTAAACTACCTGCTGGAGAAATATCCGGGTATTATCTGTATAAAAGGTGATGCTACTGAGGAGGGTGTTCTAAAAAAAGCCAAAATAGAAAAGGCAAAAGGCATTTTAACCACCTTTCCCTCCGATGCGGATAACTTATTTGTCGTTATCTCTGCAAGAGCAATTAACCCTATGTTGAGAACAATCTCTCGAGCAGCTGAAGAGGAGACCCAGCGAAAACTCACCACAGCAGGAGCAGATGCAGTAATCTTGCCCAATCTTACCGGAGCATTGAGAATGGCATCATTAGCCATCCGACCAAATGTTGTATCCTTTCTTGATGTTATGTGCGGAACAGGTGAGTTTACTTTAAATCTGGAGGAGGTGGAAATACCCCCTTCCTCCTGGTTGATAGGAAAAACGCTGGGAGAGGCTAAAATCCCGAACAAAACAGGACTTATAGTTATCGCTATAAAAAAGAGGGGCACTGATATATTCAAATTTAACCCCCTATCTACAGAGAAATTGGACCCCAGGGATATACTTATAGTCCTTGGCAGTGGTGAGCAGATTAAAAAACTCAAAAGGTATGCAAGAGAAAAGGAGGCTATATAATGAAACCAAGAGAAAGACTCCTCAGGACTCTGGAGCATAAAGAACCGGATAGAATTCCCATAGATATAGGGAGCCCTGTAACTTCCATTCACATAGAAGCTTACATAAAATTAAAAAAGCATCTGGGGATAAACAGAACAAAACCCGGGATACTTGATATGATGCAGCAGGTGGTAGTTGTGGATGAACCCGTTCTCAAGAGATTTTCTGTAGATACAAGGCACCTTTGCTTAAAACCAAAAAAGTGGAGGTCTCTTCCTGAGGGAGGTTATGTTGATGAATGGGGAATTAAATACAAAAAGCCAGAAAAGAGCCATTATTACGATATGTATGAGCATCCCCTGGCAAATGCTACCATAGAAGACCTTGATAAATACAGCTGGCCAGATCCTGACGACCCTGAAAGGGTGGAAGGTTTGAAGGAAAAGGCAGAAGATATATACAAAAACACAGATTATGCCATAGTTTTAAGTGGATTTGGCGAGTGTCTATTTGGTCTTCCCTCCTGGCTGAGAGGACATGTACAGTTTTATATGGACCTTTTAACAGATAAAAAATTTGTCAGTGCTTTACTTGACAGAATTCTCGAATATGAGATCAGGCTTGCAAAAAATGCTTTAAAACAGGTGGGAAAGTATATAGACGTAGTAAGAGTATCCGATGACCTCGGGACGGAAAATGGACCCATCATTTCCCCTTCTCTCTACAGAGAGATGATTAAACCAAGACAGAAAAAACTATACCATTTTATAAAGGAGCACTCTAATGCCAAGCTTCTTCTTCATTCCTGTGGGTCTGTTTATGATTTAATACCAGATTTTATAGAAATTGGTGTGGATGCTTTAAACCCTGTTCAGGTTGCCGCCAGGAATATGGAAACGAAAAAATTAAAAGAGAAATTTGGAGAAAAAATTACCTTCTGGGGGGGAGGGTGTGATACTCAAAAAGTTTTACCTTTTGGAACAATAGATGAGATAAAAAAAGAGGTCAAAAGAAGAATAAAGGACCTTGCCCCGGGCGGAGGATTTGTGTTTGCTCCTGTGCACAACATTCAACCTGATGTTGCTCCAGAGAAAATCTGTGCAGTTTACGATACTGCTATAGAATTTGGCAGGTACCCTTTAAAGATTTAGGAACTATATTTTACTTACACCAGATAAAAATGCCTGTTGTCCACCACTCCCTACCAGGTTTCTGATTCTTCCTCAAACATCACAGTACCAAATTCCAGTTTGAGACAGCGTCAAGAAGTTCTGATGGAAAAACAACCAGGGGTCCTCTTCCTGCGAAAAAGCCAGCGGGCAAAATACAGAAAAGGTGTATCAATGGCAGCAATTATCCACTTAAATATGTAGGTGGTAAGAAAAATCTGCCAGAAGACTGGCCAGGGAAATACTCCCCAGAAGGCTAAAAAGGTAAACACTGTCGTATCAATAAGCTGACTAACCATAGTACTGAGATTGTTCCTTAACCAGAGCCATTTGCCCCTTGTTATCTTCTTCCAGAAATGAAAAGCCCATACATCATGGTGTTGAGAAATGAGATAAGCTGAAAGAGAAGCAACTACAATCCTGGGCATAAAATTAAATATAGCCTTAAGATGAGGTTGCATGATATCGCTTATATCTGGTTTAAACCTTACAGCAAATTGCATGGCTACTGTAGCACTGATTAGAGCAAAAAAGCCTATCCACACAGCTCTTCTTGCCTCTTTTTTCCCATAGATTTCTGACAAAATATCTGTATTAAAAAATATACTGGCATAAACCACATTACCCAGGGTGGCAACGAGACCAAATAACTGAACAGTCTTTATCACCTGAATGTTGCAGATGATAGTTCCCACCCCTATCATAACATAAAGTCCATATCTTCCCCAGATAGAAAAGGCAACAACGGAGAGGGAAAGATCAACCACAATGAAAATAAACCAGAGCAGTTCATTGGACATGGTCATTCTCTTTTTTTTCTTCGCAAATCCCTTTCTCATCCCTCAAATGATTCCTGAAATTCTCCAGTAACCTCTTTCCTCCAGGAAAGTCTTTAACAAAATGAACAAATTTTACTAATCTCCTTACCTGTCTCTTATACACATCTCCGAGCCCACGAGACTAGGCATGATCTCGTATGCCGTCTTCTGCTTGAAA
>CBFDTW010000048.1:0-11426 GCA_965613085.1 uncultured bacterium
GGGAAAGACCACATCAGTCATTGGGTTGTAGATTCTGGAACAAACCTGCCACCAGTTCCGAAGAAAAGCTGCCACTGATTCCGGACTAAACCTGCCACCCATTCCGGAAAAAACCTGCCAATTTTTGGGATAAATTCCGGAATGACTGGCAACTCTCAAGCAGAATCCTTCACTATTCCTGTAAAAAAGCTATGATACCCCCAATTTGAATAAACTTGCAAAGGGGGTATGGCAAATGGCAAGAAGGAGAGTTAGTATGAGGAAGATAAGAGAGCTTCTTCGGTTGCATCAGGAATGTGGTCTGACTAACCGTCAGATAGCAAGAGCCCTTGGTATCTCAAGACCTGTAGTAGGGGAGTATCTTACTCATCTGAGGACATCGGGTATCAGCTATGCAGAGGCTAAAAGGATGAGTGATGATGAGCTTATGAGAGTCTTTGAGACAAGAAAGAAAGGAGAATCCAAAAGATACAAAGCTTTATCTGAGAGGTTTGAGTACTTTGCCAGGGAGCTAAAGAGAAAGGGAGTTACCCTTTACCTTCTATGGCAGGAGTACAAAGAAAAGTACCCAGAAGGATACAGCTATTCCCAGTTCTGTTACCATTTCCAGGTATGGAGAAGTCTTTTCACTTGAGGAAAGGTTTTCATCGGCTAAGGGAGAAAATGCAAAAATAGGCCGAATTTGGGGCATATTAGCCCCTCTGACAGAAAGAAGGTTTACAGAAACGACCAGGTACTTTACAGAGCCTGGATGGGTACTGGAATAAAATCCATGGACGAGTTTCTCTTTTTTTGAGTATGATTCGTAAAAGTTCATGTCCCTTAACCTCGTAAGAGTACCTGTCCCTTGACATCTGCGATAATTTGACATAGGTAAGAATATAGTTATACTAAAGTATGAAAAATGTTATTCAAAGGAGAATCCTGTGGGTAAAACAGTAAAATTTGCCATAAGCATTCCGGAAGAGGATTTTAAAAAGCTGGAAGCACTCAGACGCGAGCAGAGATTGACTCGTAGCAAAGCTGTTTTACAGGCAATTAAACTATGGGGAGAGTTTAAAGACAGTGAAAAGCTTATCAGAAAATACGAGGAAGGATATAAGAAAATTCCAGAGACTGTGGAAGAATCCATAGCCTGGGAAAAGGCTTCTTTGACAGCGCTTGCTAAAGAGGGATGGCGATGAAGAGGGGAGAAATTTGGTGGGCCGAATTGCCTTTACCGATTGGAAGACGTCCAGTGGTGCTTCTTTCCCGAGATGAGGCCTATCCGGTAAGAAATGCTGTCACTGTGGCAGAGGTCACTACTACCATCAGAGATATACCTGTTGAGGTACCCCTTGGTCCTGAGGATGGTCTTCCTAAAAGATGCGTGGCAAACTTGGATACCATAATTACTATTCGCAAGGAATTGCTAAGGGAAAGGATCTCTCTTTTAAGCGCTGAAAAGATAAGTCAGGTTAATCAGGCTATAAAATTTGCTCTATGTCTTCCTTCCGGGGATTGCTGAGGAACAGTAGTAGATTTTGGGGTCGATTTTGGGAGGGAAAAGGGGACAGGCTACTTTTAAGGCTAAAGGCACAAGGTAAAAGGGGGAGAGGAAGGCTTTTGTGAAAGAACTAAGAGAAATTGACTCGGAGGGCTTGACTTGTGCATTATTAAGTGCATAATTAATACAGGAGGTGATGAGTATGAAGAGGTTGAATATTACCTTACCTGAGGATGTAGCTTCGGAGATAGAAAATTTTCCCAATAAGAGTCGTTTTATTGCCCAGGCTATAAAAGAGAAACTTGAAAGAATAAAAAAAGAAAAGTTAGAACGACTTTTAACAGAAGGGTATAAAGCAACAAGCCGGGAAGATAAAGAGATTAACGAGGAATGGGAAAAAATCACCTTAGAGGGATGGAAATAATATGAGTTTTCCTAAAAGAGGCGAGATTTGGTTTGTATCCTTAGAGCCAGTAATAGGCCACGAAATAGGAAAGAAAAGACCGGCAATTGTAATTTCCAATGATAAAAATAATCTATATGCTGATACCATAACGGTAATTCCAATTACCTCAAAAACAGAAAGAATTTATCCATTTGAGGTTCTCCTTCCAAAAAAAGAAGTCGGCCTACCTAAGGATTCAAAAGCAAAGTGTAACCAAATTAGGACAATAGATAAGAAAAGATTGATTAATTTGGTAGGGAGCTTATCTCCTGAGAGAGTAAAAGAGGTAGAAAAGGCGCTTTTAATTCATCTTGACATGTCAGATTAAGTATAAAATGGAAAAACGGGGACTGTCCCCATTTTTTGCCCCATTTTTCCATTAGCTATTATTGATGAAGCATACAGTTTGCTAAGCAACTGCGGTGGAACAAAATCATTAATTGGCCGAAATTTTTTCTTCAAAGAACCAAAAAAGCACGATGAAGAGATAGTTAGGTCAAGCGATGTTCTTAAGAAAAAGAGGGACAGGCTACTTTTAAGGCTAAAGGCACAAGGTAAAAAGGGGAGAGGAGAAGATAAAGGAAATAACCAGGTTATTTTTGAAAATATTGACAAATAACCTGGTTATTATTATAATCTCACCAGAATGTTATACCCTCGCTTATTAGAAAGAGAAATTTTAAGGTACCTGCCCGAAAAAGAGGCTCTGATTATCTTAGGGGCAAGACAGGTAGGGAAAACCTCCTTGATGCTGCGCATAAAGTCAAAAATTGAAAAGGAGGCTCCCTGCTTTTATTTTGACCTGGAAAAACCTCAGGATTTGGAAAGGGTTGAGGCAGGATGTGAGGAATTTTTGCAATATTTAGAGGTCAAAGGGGCAAGTAAGAAAAAAAGGAATGTGATTTTCATTGATGAGATACATTATCTTTCTGATCCGGCCAAATTTATCAAACTTATGGTTGACCATTATTCACCCCGAATAAAGTTAGTAGTAAGTGGCTCCTCAAGTCTTGAAATAAAAAGAAAATTTAAAGAGAGCATGGTGGGAAGGAAATTTTCCTTTCATCTTTATCCTTTAAGTTTCTACGAGTTTCTTGTATTTAAAGAAAGGGATGATTTGGCAGAATTTCTTCCTGAAAACCCGTTTCGAGATTTTCCTCGAGAGGATAAAACACGCTTTTTCACCGAGGAGTACAAAAGATATTTTCTTGAATTCCTCATCTTTGGTGGTTATCCTCGTGTAGCTCTTTCAAAGAATATAGAGCTTAAGAGAAAAGTTTTAGAAGAGATAGCCACTTCCTACATATTAAAGGATGTGCGCAGCATTTTCCAGATAGAGGATATTGCAAAGTTCAATCGTCTGGTTAAGCTATTAGCTATAAATTCAGCAAACCTGCTGAATATGAGCTCTTTATCCTCTACTGCAGGGCTGTCCCAGTATTTAGTCTCTCAATATATAACAGTTTTAGAAAATACTTATCTTATTCAGCTTTTACCTCCCTATTTTACCAACAGAAAAAAGGAAGTAGTAAAGGCTCACAAGTTATATTTCCTGGACAATGGGCTGCGTAACTATTTAACAGGAAATTTAAATTTTACAGAAGATAGACAGGATATAGGTGCCTTATTGGAGAGTGCTGTATTTTCCGGGTTGAAAAAGAGGGACCCGGAAGCCAGATTATACTTCTGGCGTACACAAAATAAAGCAGAGGTAGATTTTATACTGGAAGATGCACAAAAGCTTTATCCTCTTGAAGTAAACAGATCCGGCAAACCCACCCGCGCCCTTTATGCCTTTATGAGATACTATAAAAAAGAAAAAGGTTATGTAGCTTACCCGGGCAAGTTTTTTGAAAGGGGAAATATTTCTTTTGTGCCTTTATGGTGGTTAGGTTAAAGGAACCACTCAACTGGGAAAAAGGGGAAAAGGGACAGGCTACTTTTCTCTTTTTTTCTATTGACCAAAATTTTCCGCTGATGTATAGTTAGAAAAAGTTCATTGGAATAAGAGGATACAAAGGAGAGAGGATGTTTATTTATATAATCCTTTTTTTAGTTGTTTTTGGAGCCTCTTTTGGTATTTTAAAAATTATGATTCCCAAGCTGAAAAAGGCAAATATCGTGGGGAAGGATATGCACAAACCAGACCTTCCTGAGGTTCCGGAGATGGGAGGGATGGGAGTTGTTGTAGCATTTAGCTTCGGAGTAGTTTTAGCTATGGGGATAGAGGTATTTTTTGATGATTTAATTCCTGTGAATATTGTCAGTCTTTTTGCTGTTTTAGCTACAGTTTTGATGATTTCTCTTGTTGGAATACTTGATGATTTGCTGGACATTAGCCAGAAACTTAAAGCTGTTATGCCGGCATTTGCAGCTCTGCCACTTGTTGCCATTAAGGAGGGGCATTCAATTTTAACCATACCTTTTCTTGGCAGGATTGATTTTGGACTTTTTTACCCTCTGGTTTTAGTCCCCGTAGGTATTACCGGAGCAGCCAATGCTGTGAATATGCTTGCCGGGTTTAACGGGCTTGAGGTAGGAATGGGAGCTGTTGCAATTGCCTCTCTTGCAATTATTAGCTTGTATATAAGGTCTATGACAGCTTTTGTAATTTTAATGGTCGCTTTAGCCTGTCTTCTCGCAGCTTTATATTATAACTGGTATCCTGCTAAACTACTCATAGGGGACGTGGGGACGCTCAGCATTGGAGCTATTATTGCAAGCTCTGTAATTGTAGGGAATTTTGAAACAGCAGGGATTATCATTATCATTCCCTATTTTGTGGATTTTGTAATAAAACTTCCAAATAGGCTACCTAAAAGTTTTGGGAAATATAACAATGGTAAACTGTACTGTCCAAACCCAAGGCCTGTTGGGCTATGCCAGCTTATTATGAAACTTACCGGCGGAATAAAAGAGAAAAACCTGGTATTAACCTTGATGGGTATAGAGGCGGCGTTCGGAGCTTTTGCAATCCTTTTGTATGTAAGATAAACCATGGGGAAAACATCAGGCACAAGAGAGGAAAATGCAAACCCTTTGCTCTTTTTTGAAGAAAACAGCACCGATTTTTTTTCTTTTAATCTTTTCTTCCTTTGCCCTGGCACAGGCAGCCAGGATTAATTTTCAGGCAGACTACGTTAGCTGGTTTAGAAATCCTCCCTCTGTTACAGGAAAAGGAAAGGTGAGCTTAGAATATGAAGACATCAGGCTTGAGGCCGATTTTATAAAGGTTAATTTAAAAACTCTTGATCTTGAAGCAGAAGGCAAAGTCAATTTAAGTATAGGTACCCGCAGATTAAAGGGGAAAAGCCTTAAATATAACCTTAAAAAAAGGGAGGGTGAGGTTTTATCTCCTGAAGGAAAAGAAGGCCCCATCCTTTATAAGGCACAAAGGGTAAACCTGATGCCTGAGAAAGTAGAGCTTTCAGGGGCAGATGTTACCACCTGTGATTTCTCTCCTCCCCATTATAAGATAAAAGCAAAAACAATTATGATGGATTTTAAGGAAGAGGTTATAGTGGCAAGAAATGCCACCCTGTATGTGGGAAGATACCCTTTGTTCTGGGCTCCTGTCATTGTGAGGTACTTGCACAGGGAAAACAGGATAATGATGCCCAGCATCGGTTATAGTGATTTTTCTGGCTGGTATGTAAAAACTGGATATTACTATTATATCTCTCCCAGACTTTATGGAACCTTTCATCTTGACTGGAGAGAAAAAAAGGGCTTTGCAGAGGGAATAGATGCATCTTACAGGATGGAGAAGGGAGAAGGTGAGATAAGAACTTACTTTATCAAGGAAAAAGATACGCAGAACGAGAGATGGAGGTTAAAACTTGCACATAACTATCGCTTCTCCAGGTCAACTTCTTTAAAGTTAAACGTTGATCGCGTAAGCGATGCCGAATTTTTAGAGGATTACTTTCCTGAAGAAGATGAGGAAATTCCCCCATCCTTTTTATCCTTAGAGCACAGAAAACCAGCATATAATGTTAATTTTTTGCTTGAGCCGGAGGTAAATCCATTTAATTACCAGACCTCTATCCAGCGTCTTCCCAGCCTTACACTAAGTTTTTCTCCTCAAAAAATAGGAAAAACAGGGCTTTACCTTGGAAAGGGGATGGAGGCCACAAGCTTTAAAAAAGGAGAAGAAGAGTTTTTGCGCACTGATGCTTTTGCTGATTTATCCTATCCTTTTTATGCCTTCAGGTATCTTAAATTTCAACCAAAAGCAGGTTATCATCTTTTCTGGTACAGGGACAGGGAGGGAAAGGAAGCCTGGCGGAGGATACCCTATCAGGAAATAGTTGTATCCTCAAGTATAAAAAGAGGCACACCGGATAGGTGGGAGTATCAACTTGAGCCATCTGTTGGCTGGTATCACTCAAGCGAGGAAAGGGATGATTTTACCCTGCCGTTTGATCTTGAAGAGTATGAGAAAAAAACAGAGGATATTCATCCTCCCAACCTGATAAAGCTGGGGATTAAAAATTCTTTTTATTATAAGGGAAAAAGTTTTTCCTCGGGAAATTTAACCATTGGGTACAATTTAACCGAAGAAAAAAAAGGATTTTCCTTCCTGGAGGGGGAGTTTTATCTGACTCCTCCCTTTCCCTTTTTAAATTATGCTAAATTTTATTTTTATTACGATTTTTATGATGAGGAATATGAAAAACTGGCCCACAGCCTTGATTTAAAGGGGAAGATGTGGCATCTGAATTTAGGGCTGAAAAAAGATGTTGATGAGGGGATAAATGATTTTACCATTCAGGCAGATGTAAATCTGGGGAGAAAATGGAAGGTCTCTGGCTACGGAAAATACGACCTGATAGAAAACCAGCTCTCCGAGGAAAGATACACCATCTGGCGCGACCTTCATTGCTGGGGTGTTCAGCTATCTTATCAGAGAAAACCAGAGACCGACTACTCTATTATGTTTTACATAAAGGCCTTTCCCCAGTACTGGATTAAGTTTTAGCTGGATGATTTTTCCCCGTTTTTTTCAATCTCAACCTTTCCTTTGCTCCACCACTCGGCAAAAAAGGCAGCAATAACCCCCACAAATAACCCCAGAACGGCACTTATAGCTATATTTTGCGTTTTCTTTGGTTTAAAAGGTGTATCAGGTACCGCTGCCAGGCTGGCTATTTTTGCCTCCTCTTCCAGAAGAGGTTCAACCCAGCTTACAAGTTCTGCCTGGGAGGATAAACTATCGTAATTTTTCCTGGCCAGAGTGAGCTCTCTTGTTATTCTCTCGTAAGTTGGCCTCTTTTCAGCCAGCTCTTTTCTTAACTTCTCAATTTTCCCGGTTAAATCCTTGACTTCTTTTTGCAGGTAAGTTAGCTCTTGCTGATAAGCTATTAAATTAACCTTAGATCTTGTGAGGTCTGTTTTTATCTTTTGATATAGGGGATTTATATGCTCAGATTTTACCTGGAGATTCGATGGTATCTCGCCTTCTATTCGGGAAATTAGTCGCCTCAGGACAGGGTGATCAGCAATAGATTCGGTGAGAACAATTACCTGTTTTTCTTCTTTTAGATGCTTTTCAAGTTCTTCTATTTTAGCTTTCTCCACCTGTATAAGACTTTGCAGCTCAAAAATCCTTGTCCTGTCCTTTCTAAGTTTTAATGATTTTTCCTGGATTTCCTTTTCCATCAGGTCTATCTTATCTTCCTTATCAAATTCTCTCTTTTCTTTTTCTATCTCACTTAACTTCTCTCTGGTCAGATTTAGTCTTGACTCAAGGCTGGTTTTCACCGTAAGGTACCTTTGCAACCTTTCATTTTTAATTTTCTCAGTAAAAAGCCGGGCCCAGGTATTGGCTATATCTTTTGCCAGGACCGGGTCTTTATATTCTATGGTTATCTGGATAACTCTGGTACCTTTTACAAGCTGGATAGAGCTTATTTTTTCCAGATCCTCTGGAGAGAAATCTTCTTTTGTTTTCTCCTCAAGACCTGATAATCTTATAACTTCTTTCTCTAAGGAGGGATTTTTTAAAAGTTCAACATATGTCTGGGGTGAATAAAATACAGGAAAGACGGTCTGAAAATTTAAGAACTCTTCATAGGATTTAAATTCCGAGACCTCCCCCACAGAAGGTGGAGCAACAATAACTCTGGCAGTAGAGCGGTAAACTGGTGATAGTCCAAAAAAACTTACAGTAGCAGCTGTTATAATGGAGATGAAAAAAATTCCCAGAACAATATACTTTCTTTTAAAAAGCACCTCAAGATAGTCTCTTAAATCTATCTCCTCAAATTCAGCCTCATCCTTTATCATTTTTTCTCCCTTTCTTAATTAAATTATCTCTGAGCAACCGTTGCTATATCTACACCCTCTATTCGTGAAAGTGTCTTGGGCCCAAGGTTTATTATAAATTTTATTTATCTGCCGGTCAACTTTAAAGGAAGGCTTTGAGCTGAAGAACAATTAATGAATTGACTTTTTGTTCCTATAGTATACTATAAGCAAGTAAGCTCGTGAAAAATTTTAAATACCACCAGAGCGGACCAGTACTGATAATCTTTCCCTGAAACTTTCGGACACTTCTAAACTCTCCTGCGTTTAACCAATCCGGAGATTACCGGAAAGTATAAAGGAAAGGTAAGTATTGATAAAAATGCAACAAAAGGAGAGCTTATGGATGATCTGGTAAAAATGCGGAAAAGAATTAGCGAATTAGAGAAAACACTAAGCCAGTGTAACAGGATGGTGAGAGAGCTGAGGGATTCGCAAAAGTGGTTAAAAATGTTATTTGAATATGCACCGGATCCTTTTTATCTGGTTGATCTAAAGGGGACATTTGTTGATGGCAACAAGGCCGCAGAGAAAGTATCTGGCTACAAAAAAGAGGAGCTGATAGGAAAGAACTTTTTGAAATTAAAACTGCTATCTCCACAGCAAATCTCAAAAGCAGCCTCACTTTTGGCCAAAAATGCTATGGGACAGCCTACCGGACCGGATGAGTTTATTTTCAATAGGAAAAATGGTAAAAAGGTTATACTGCAGATAAGCACATTTCCGGTAAAAATTAAAGATAAAACTTTAGTGATAGGTATTGCTCGGGACATAACCGAACAGAAGAGAGCACAGGAGATGCTGCAAGCATCAGAGGAAAAATACAGGACTCTTGTAGAGAACATCGCTGATGCACTCCTGCAAATCGATCCAAAAGGAAAAATTACCTATATGAGCAAAAGTTTTGAAAAAAAGATCGGATACTCCCGTGAGGAAGTGAAGGGTAAGAACATAAGGGACCTTCTTACTCCGGAATCTTATAGAACAGCACTTAAAAGGATAAGAAGATGGATGAAAGGGGCAAAAGGCCTCTCTTCTTATGAAGTGGAGGTTAAAAGTAAAGATGGTAGAATAATACCATTTGAATTAAACACATCGCCACTTATTGAGGAGGGTAAGCTGAAAGCCATACAGGTAATAGCAAGAGACATCACCGAGCGCAAGCAGGCAGAGGAGGAAACCAGGAGGAGCTATAAGAAACTACAGAAAATATTACAGGGAACAATCAACGCTCTGGCATCAGTCGTTGAAGTGAGAGACCCTTACACAGCAGGTCACCAAAAACGTGTTACAAATCTCGCCTGTGCTATAGCAAAAGAGATGGGTTTACCGGAGGAGAAGATAGAAGGTATCCGTGTAGCCGGAACTCTTCATGATATTGGCAAGATACATCTGCCTTCCGAGATTTTAAGCAAGCCTGCCCGCTTGAATGAGATGGAAACAGGTCTTCTCCAGACTCACCCCAGGGTGAGTTATGAAATCCTGAAAGAGATAGAATTTCCCTGGCCGGTTGCAAAAATTATCCTCCAGCATCATGAAAGGATGAATGGATCTGGTTATCCTCAAGGTCTATCAGGTGATGAGATTCTTCTTGAGGCAAGGATTCTGGCAGTAGCTGATGTTGTTGAGGCTATGTCTTCTCACAGACCTTACCGCCCGGCCTTAGGTATAGATAAAGCTTTGGAGCACATATTAAAAAATAGAGGTACTTTGTATGATCCTCAGGTAGTAGATGCTTGCCTGAGGCTTTTAACCAGGAAAAAATTTAATTTCGATCGGCCGTTAGAACAGGATACATCCATTTTATCTGACTCTTAACTTTAAAAGTTAAATTAAAATTTTACTTAAAAACTCTCTGGTTCTCTCATGCCGGGGATTTTCAAAGAAACTTACGTTGGTGCCTCTTTCTATGATTTTTCCATTATCCATAAAGATTATCTCATGGGCAACCTCCCGGGCAAAGGTCATCTCATGAGTGACTACTATCATGGTCATTCCCTCTTTTGCCAGATCAATCATTACATCCAGTACCTCTTTTATCATTTCTGGATCAAGAGCAGAGGTTGGCTCATCAAATAGCATTACCTTGGGCTCCATTGCAAGAGCTCTGGCGATAGCTACTCTCTGTTTCTGCCCTCCTGAAAGTTCAGCAGGGTATTTGTGGGCTTGTTCAGAGATCCCTCCTCTTCTCAGAAGCTCCATAGCATGCTCTTCTGCCTCTTTTTTGGGCTTCTTTTTTACTTTTCTGGGGGCAAGGGTTATATTCTCCAGAGCGGTCATATGGGGGTAAAGTTCAAAGTGCTGAAAGACCATCCCTATGTTGGCACGAAGTTCGTAAATATTGATAGAGGAGTCCTGCACGGATTTTCCATCAACAATGATCTCGCCTTCCTGAAAAGGCTCAAGTCCATTTATACATCTTAAAAGGGTGCTTTTACCCGAGCCACTGGGACCACAGATTACCACAGTTTGTCCTTTCTCTATTGTCTCTGTTATATTGTAAAGAACTCTGAAGTTACCATACCATTTGCTAACATTCTTAATCTGGATCATTAAATTAAGTTGCCTCCTCTTTTACCTCCAGACGTTTACTTATAAAAGAGCCTGTGTAACAGATAATTAAGAAAACCACAGCTACAAAAGTGAATAGTTCAATGGATCTAACCTCCCGGGTGTCAATGATGCTGGCTGTACGGACAAATTCTCTAAGTCCGATAACATAGGCTAAACAGGTATCCTGGAAGGTAACAATACTCTGAGTAAGTAAACTTGGTACCATTCTCCGCAGAGCTATGGGGATTACGATGTACCTCATCACCTGAAAATAGGTCATTCCTGTAGAGTAGCCTGCCTGGATTTGACCTTTAGATACAGACTGAAATCCTGCTCGCACGATTTCACCAAAGTAGGTAGCCTCAAAAATGATAAAGGCAATGACAGCCGAAGGAAAACCAGAAAATTACCAGAATAAGGGGGATATTCCTTAAAAAATTTACATAAAAAGAAACCGGATAGTAA
This sequence comes from uncultured bacterium, assembly GCA_965613085.1. Classification (GTDB taxonomy): domain Bacteria; phylum Aerophobota; class Aerophobia; order Aerophobales; family B3-G15; genus CBFDTW01. Next base: position 11,256 of record CBFDTW010000048.1, read on the forward strand.
ATCCATTTTTTGGAAGATATCCGTCCAAGCCCTACCAGGATGCCAAGAGGCAAACCTCCGAGCAGGGCAAAAGCAGCAAGCTTAAAGGTTGTTAGAAGCCCTCCCATCAAAAGCTGTCTCTTATACACATCTGACGCTGCCGACGAAGGCTTAGGTGTAGATCTCGGTGGT
>CBFDTW010000049.1:0-11279 GCA_965613085.1 uncultured bacterium
CGGCAGCGTCAGATGTAGATAAGAGACAGCTTTACAACCAGGCCAGGGTATTTCAGATTCAGGGAAGGTTAGAAGAGGCCGAAAGAACTTTAGAGAAAGTAAAACAGCTTGAGCCTGATTTTCCCGGAATATACACCGATCTTGGCGAGATTTATTATCAACAGGGAAAGACGGAAAAAGCTTTGCAAATTTTAGAGAAAGCTGTCGAAAAGGAATCCACTAATATTTTCTCCTATATTTATCTGGGAAGAATTTATCAGGAAAAAGAAAATTATCAGAAAGCAGAGAAAATGCTTTGCAAGGCAGTTGAAATTGATCCTGGCAATTTTTATGCTCAATTAGAACTGGGGTATCTTTACCTTAAAATCCAGAATTATTCTTCTGCTATCTCTTATCTTGAAAAGGCTATTAAGATAAATCCAGAAGATTTATATGCTCGTTACTATCTTGGCTATGCCTATACTCAACTGAAAAGAGTTGATGATGCTATCGCTCAGTATAACTTAATTATAGATAAAAAAGGAAGGTTTGAAGATACCTACCTACTTCTTGGCAACCTTTATTACGAGAAAAAAGATTTTGAAAAGGCTATTTTCTTTTATCTTAAAGAGGTAGAGGTAAACCCTGAAAATACTGATGCTCTTTTTAACCTGGCCAATGTTTATTTTCAAAAAGGCAGTCTGGATGAAGCAGAATCCAGCCTAAAAAAGTTACTGGAAGTTGCCCCAGATGATTCTTTAGCTCATTCTCTTCTTGGTGATGTTTATATGAAAAAAAACATGTATGACAAGGCAATCGCAGAATACGAAAAAGCCAAGGTGGGTCAATCTGAATAATATTAATATATACCTACAAAATTTTTCTAAATCTTCCAGGTTTTTCTGAATTATCTCAAAAAGCCCTTTTTGTTACCTCGTAATGAAAATGCAATAAAAATGCACCAGTCTATTTCTGTATTTTCCTGCCATATTTTTTAGGGCGCTCCGGGCAAAAAAGGGGGACAAAGTTAAATTTTGTCACCCCCCGAGGTATCTTAAGGATAAAGGCACCTCTAAGCCGTGGGATTCCATGAGCGATTTATTACCGAGAACACTTTTTGTATCCCCATTAGCTACTACTTTGCCCTTATCTAAAAGAATCACCCTCGGGCAGGTTTCTAAAATTAACTCCAGGTCATGGCCGGCAACTATCCTGGTCAGGTTGAGATTCTTAAGAAGCTCTATTAAGTTTTTTCTTGCTCCGGGATCCAGATTGCTGGTTGGCTCATCCAGGATTAAAATCTCAGGCTCCATTGACAGGACGGTAGCTATAGAGATTTTTTTCTTTTCCCCCAGGCTCAAATGATGGGAACATCTTTCCTCGTAACCTTCCATCCTGACCTCTTTTAATGCCTCTTTCACCTTCTTCCTTACTTTTTCCTCAGGAAAGCCCACATTCATTGGTCCAAAGGCAACATCGTCAAAAACAGTTGGCATAAATAGCTGGTCGTCCGGTTCCTGGAAAACTATAGCTACCTTCTGCCTGATTCTTACCAGATTCTTTTCCTCTACCTTCATTCCCAGAACTTCAATCTCACCCTGGTTTGCCTTTAAAATACCGTTTAAATGAAGAAGAAGGGTAGACTTACCTGCTCCATTGGGTCCTATCAGTCCAACGGACTCACCTTTATGGATATCCAGGTTTATCCCTTTAAGGGCTCTTGTCCCGTCTGGATAGACATATTCAAGATTTCTTACCCTTATAATTTTTTCCATCACATCCACCTGGAAAGATTCAGTGCCAGAGCACCAGCTATAATCAGGGATGCCTTGATAAAGTCCCCGGGCGAGAGGCTAAACTCATCCAGGATGTTTAACCTTCCATTGTATCCTCTGGAAAGCATAGCATCTCTGATATGCTCTGTTCTTTCAAAACTGCGAACCAGCAACATTCCTACCAGGTTCCCCATAATCCTCAGGGTGGAAAAATTTGTTCTTTTTACCCAGCCCCTGGAGCTGGCGGCAATAAATATTCTTTTTTCCTCATCCATTAAAAGAAAGATGTACCTGTAGGTGAACATGAAAAGCTGTATGAGTCTTTCGGGAATCTTTATCTTCTGAAGAGCCTTGAGAGTTAAATTAAATCTGGTTGTCCCTATCATGGGGAATATAAGCAAAGCAGCGCTAATTGCTCTCAAACTTATAAGAAGGCTCAGCCGGACCCCCTCCCGGGAAATACCCAGAAAAGATGCTCTTACCAGGAGGCTGCCGGGAACAGTTAAGGAAAGTATGGCAGAGATTGCAAGGACAAAGAAAAGAACCCATCTTAGATGAACAAGGACAAAAGAGAAGGGAATTCTGGACAAAAAAACAAGAGAGGTTGCCAGGAAAAATCCAAGAAGAGCTACTTTAAGGTCCTGCACAAGGACAATGGAGAAAATCAGAATAAAGATGGAAATTATTTTTACCCTTGGGTCCCAGGAATGAATGGGTGATTTAAGATGGGCAAATTTATCAATCTCGGGAAGGTGCATCTTTTTTAACCTCTTTTTTTGCTGACAAAATATAAGATGATCCCCATTATCCCGAGGATGTAGCCAATCCCACCTATAACTTCTTGTAAGGATACCCTTTTTTGCTGCATCCTGGCAAGCTCCCTCATAATTGGCTTTAATTTTTCATCAAGGCTGCTATCAATGATTTTCTTGACCTGGTCTAAATCGAGCTGTGCAACTTCTTCAGCTGCGGGCTCTTTTAGCTTTAGCTTCTGCTCTTTCTTTGCTGCTGCGATATCCGGTAGCTCATCTTTTGAGAGAGTATATGAGGCTCTGTGGCCCAGGGTGGCAATAAGAACTATCTTCAAATCATCTTTCTTGGGAGGCTTAAAATTAAATTGACCGTCTTTGTCGGTCTTTCCCTCCAGCAATTTGTTTCCCTTGCTGTCATATACTTGCACTATCCCGCCTTCCACCTTTTTCCCATCAGGAAAATAGCTTTCAGTATATACCGTATCACCTTCCACATATGCAAAGATATTTACCTTATGAGCAAAGGTGCAGGAAGCTGTAAATAGCAGCAAAAGCAAACTTAAAAAAACCAAACTGATTGAAAGCTTTATTTTTTACCTCCTACCTCATATCTCTTGTTCTTACCCAGAAGACCGCACCAATCTCAACAGGTTTGTCCTTTCCATCAGGTCCCTTTATTGTCCATGTGGCCTCATTCAAAGCAGCAAATCCCCACCATCCAGCTTTTGGCATAGCATAGGAGAAAACACCATTCTCATCGGCTTTTATTACCTGGGTGATGTAGGGGTCAGCTGGAGGTTTTACCCTGCCATCTTTGTTGTAATATTCCACCTCTATTTCCGCATAGGGTACCGGTTTTCCTTTGACCTTTACAATGCCGGTGAATAGATTACCTGTCCATAGTCCATATGGTCTTGTTAGAGGAACAATCTCTGTTTCCAGGCCAATTTCCTCATCCCAGCCCTGCTCCAGTCCCAGTGCATTTACACATACTTTGGTATAGTGGATAATGTAACAGTCCTCTGCCGGTTCCCAGTACGGTTTGGGCTCAACGTAAAATATATAATCCCCGGGCCTTTTAATCTTATAAGTAGCCTGCCACCAGGTAAAATATTTTGTCTGGCCGGGTCCTTTCCCTTTTTTTGCCTTTAAAGTTCCGAGCAAATCCACATTCCTTTTGCCAATCCTTACCCCGAACTTTTTCGGTTTTTCCATCTCCATATACTGACCTTCCATCGGGTGAGAGAACATTACGTTTAACGTTATAGTTTTACTATCCTCCTGGCTGATGATATCATCAGAAGGGATTATCATGCCAAAATGGGCACTTGCTTTTGCTACCCACCCGATGATAAGACACACCATGAGCGCTGTTATTATACCTTTTCTTTTCATCTTTACCTCCTTGCATACTTAAAATCTCTGAGCAATCATCTCCTTAGAATTTCCGGTTTCACCTTCATCAGGAATGAAGCAATAAAACCGGTTATAATCCCCTCAATAACCATTATGGGCAGATGAGCCAGGACTGCATATTTTGCCACCCCCATAAACTCGCCTCCTGTGGTTATCAATGCCAGTGCCAGAATAACTGTTCCAAGGAAAACTCCAATAGCCCCTCCCATAGCTCCAAAAATGAACTCGATGGCTCTAAAGTTAAATTTGTCTTTCAGGCTGAATAATTTATACGCCAGCAGCGCTGGTGTTCCCATCATAATGGCATTAACTCCAATGGTGGTAATCCCACCGTGCTGGAATAAAAAGGCTTGCAGGACTAAACCGACAAAAATAGAGACAAAAGCAGCAGGGCCCAGAATTATCCCTACCAGGCCATTTAAAATAAGATGTACACTTGTTGGGCCAAGGGGAACATGGATTAGAGAGGCAACAAAGAAAGCAGAGGTCATTACCGCTACCCTGGGTATATCATCCTCCTTTATCTTCCTGATAGTAACTGCTATAATACTGGCAGCAGCAGCGTAACCTCCAGCACAAACAGGGAAAGATAAAACACCATCTGAGATGTGCATATAGCATCCTTTATGTTACATTTTTTAAAATAATAACACAAAATAAAAAAATGTCAAACGAGTGGTTGACTTGATTAATTTTTAAATCTCTGGTACAATGAAAAAACAACAGGCAAAAAAGAGAAAATGCTAAATTCTAATTTAAATGCTAAAAAAATTCAGAATTCGATAGCTTAAATTATCGCAAAGAAGCTGGATGGGTAATGAGAAAAAGAAAGTTATCCCTGATAGCAGTAGGGGTAGTTTCTGCGGTGCTGATTGTAGCTTTTTCAAAAGTTTTTCCCTCTGCAGACTCCTACCTTTTTAACCTGTTTCACACCCTGTTAAAAAATGAGACTCAAAAAGTGATGCAGGAGGAGAGGGCAGGGGAGAGAATTGAAAATCTCTCTTCCGAGGAAGATGCTTCCGTGAGGATAAAAAGCACCCTAACTTCTCCCCCACCTCCTGAGAATAAAATAATCCCTCCTGTAACTATTTTTTCCGGAAAACTTCGCCGGGGTGATACTCTCTACGATTGTCTGAGGAGGGGGGGAGTTTCCCCTCAAAGAATTTACCATATCTCAAGGTCTTTAAAATCGGTATTTAATCCTAAGGATTGCAAACCGGGAGATAGAGTAATCCTGCAAAAATCTGGAGAGGAAGGATTTTTAACTGTTAAATATTTTCCAGGGGGCCTGAACTATTATCTGCTACAGGAAATCGAACCAGGGGTTTTCTCGGTAAGCAAAGAAAAGATACCGGCAAAAAAGATTTTAATAGGCGCAAAAGGGAAGGTTAGATCCTCCCTTTATGATGCCATGAAAAAAGAGGGACTGGATAATGAGCTTATTTTAAAATTTGCCGATATTTTTTCCTGGGAAGTGGACTTTCTTACCGATCCTCGCCAGGGAGATACCTTTGAACTTATATGGGAAAGGTATGTGAGTTTAGAGGGGAAAGTTTTAATGGAAGGTAGAATTCTTGCAGCAGAGTATATTAACCAGGGTAAATCATACACTGCCATATTTTATCGTGACCCTGAAGGACATCAGGGCTACTTCACCCCTGAGGGCACATCCCTTCGTAAAAGCTTCCTGCGCTCTCCTTTAAATTACCGGAGGATATCCTCTTATTTTTCCTACCGCAGGTTCCACCCTATTCTCAAGATTTATCGTCCACATCCAGGAATTGATTATGCCGCTCCCACGGGAACTCCCGTCTCAAGTATAGGTGAGGGAGTGGTTATCTTTGCAGGATGGAAAGGGGGATTTGGGAGATTTGTCAAGATTAAACACCCCAATGGGTATATAACAAGCTATGGTCATCTTTCCCGTATAGCAAAAGGTATAAGGAGAGGGAAAAAAGTGGCTCAGGGACAGGTTATAGGATATGTAGGAGCAACAGGTCTTGCCACAGGACCTCATCTTGATTTCAGGATAGCCAAAAATGGCAGGTATCTTAACTTTCTAAGATTAAAACTTCCCCGGGCAGCTTCTGTAAAGTCAGTTTATCTTGAGGATTTTAATAAACATAAAGAGGTTTATGTTTATTATCTTGAGATTTTATCTAAAAATCCTGAAAATATGCTTGTCCTTCTGGAGGAAGATTTAGAAAAAAAGAAGCTGGTTTCATCCCCTTTTTCTCCTGCTCTTTCTCCTTCCACCCATTTTCCCGAACTTCTGCCTCTTTCCAGAAAAAAAGAGCGCCTTATCTAATCAAAAAAGTAGCCTGTCCCCTTTTTAAGTTGACTTTTTGTTGGTATTGCATAAGATTAGCAATAATATAGCAATACTAATACTAATAATACTGAAAAACCAAAGTAATACCGCAAAAAAGATGAACAGGGAATATATAAAAGACATCCTGGAAAAGGTAAAAAAGAACACGCTTCAGGTAGAGGAGGCTCTGGAAAAACTTAAGGACCTTCCTTTTGAGAGTCTTGGCTTTGCCAGAGTTGACCATCACCGCACGCTGCGCAGGGGATTTCCTGAGGTTATCTTCTGCGAAGGAAAAACCCCTTCTCAAATTAAGGCTATTGCCCAAAAGCTCTGGGAAAAGAACAATCTCCTTTTAGCCACCCGTGCCAGCCAGAGGGTCTACCGGACAATAAAAGAAGTTATTGCTGAGGCTGTTTATTATCCTGAAGCAAGAATAGTGGTTGCAGGAGAGACAAAACCGGTAATTGACAGGAAAAAATTTATCCTTGTAATTTCCGCTGGAACAGGGGATATCCCGGTAGCCGAGGAGGCGAAGGTGACCTGCAGGGTAATGGGAAATCGGGTTGAAACTTTATATGATGTGGGAATAGCTGGAGTTCATCGCCTGGTTGAGGAAAAAGACCTTCTTGTAAGTGCCAATGTTCTGGTGGTAGTTGCCGGAATGGAAGGAGCACTACCCGGTCTGGTGGGAGCACTGGTTGAGAAGCCGGTAATAGCTGTTCCCACCAGTGTAGGCTATGGGGCAAGCTTTGGTGGAATTGCGGCACTTCTTGGAATGCTCAACAGTTGCAGTCCTGGAATAGCGGTGGTAAACATTGATAATGGCTTTGGGGCAGGCTATCTTGCCTCTTTAATTAACCAGATGAACCTGGATCAGCTATGAAAATTGCCTATTTTGACTGTTTTTCTGGAGTTAGCGGGGATATGATACTCGGCTCTCTGGTAGATGCAGGACTGCCTTTAGATGTTCTTTGTGAGCTTGTTGATGATTTAAACCTGAAAGGTTGCAGGATAGCCTCAAAAAAGGTAAAAAGATGCGGGATAACTGCAACAAAAGTTGATGTTATATTAACCTCAGATACTCACCGGCCTCCTGCTGAAATGCTTACCCTTATAGATAGCTTGAGCCTTCCCCACGATTTGAAGAAAAAAAGTAAAGAGATTTTTTTAACTCTGGCAAAAGCTGAAGCCAGAGTTCACCAGGAAGATTTTCAGAGTCTGCACCTGCATGAGTTAGGTTCTGCAGATACCCTGGTTGATATTGTGGGCTCTGTTGTTGGACTTGACAGAATGGGAGTTGAGAAGGTGTATGCATCAAGGGTAAATGTGGGAAGAGGAGTGGTCAAGACTTCCCATGGTGATCTTCCTGTACCTGCTCCTGCTACCCTTGAGCTTTTAAAGGGGGTTCCTATTTACTCTACGGAGGTTGAGGCTGAACTTACCACTCCTACAGGAGCAGCACTCCTTAAAAGCTTATCTGCAGGTTTTGGAGCCCTTCCGGATATGATAGTGGAAAAGGTTGGATACGGAGCGGGGGAAAAAGAGCTTTCTTCACCTAACCTGCTAAGGCTTTTAATAGGAGAGGCAAAAACTTTCCCTCAGGAGGATTGGGTAACTGTCCTTGAGACAAATATAGATGATATGAATCCCCAATTTTATGAGTATATTATAAGCTCTCTTTTTAGAAAAGGTGCCCTTGATGTTTTTTTAACTCCCACCCAGATGAAAAAAAATCGTCCCGGCCTCCTCCTAACCGTTATCTGTAGTGAGGATAAAGAGGATGAGCTTATCAAGACGATTTTTTTAGAAACAACGACTCTGGGTATCAGGATATCCCGGAAAAGACGCAGGAAACTGAAAAGAAAGATAAAGACTTTCAAGACCTCTGTTGGTGAGGTTAAAGTCAAGCTGGGTATCTGGGATGAGAGGGTAGTTAGTATATCCCCCGAATACGATGATTGCAAAAAAATTGCCAAAGAGAAAAATCTTCCTCTAAAAAAGGTTTACGAGCTGGTAAAAAAGGAGGTATCAGACCTTTTTTCATCTTCTCATCTCAATTTCTGAGACATCCTGTGATATACCTGGATAGAAAGTGTCTTTTGACGTGTACACTTTTTCGCAAGCTATCAAACTCCACCAGTTAAACTTTCCTTGCACTATACTTGCTGTATACTCATTTGTCTACAGTAGTTAACTTTTGTCTACAAAAGTTGACAAAATAAATAAGCATTGGTATAGTCAAAAAAGGGGGGCTCTGGCATTTCTTTAAACCGGTAAAATTGTCCACCGCCGGCTACAAGATGTTTAATTTAAGCTGGTGGGAAGTCTGAGGGAAACAGTTGGAACCCAAGGTTAATGCTAAAGCTATGCCTGAGGGAGAAAGAAAAGAGCTTGAAATTTTGGGGAGAATTGTGGATTATCTTTCCCAGAGTCTTGATATGGAAAAAGTTCTTACCAGGGTTACAGAAGAGACGGCAAAACTTCTCAGGGCAGATGCCTCATCTATCCATCTTTTAAAAGGGGAGAGCAATCTGGAACTTGCAGCAGGGTATAACCTGAGTGAGGAGCGTAAAAAGAGGATACCCTTGAGGCTTGGAGAGGGACTGGCAGGGAAAGTTTTTCAGCAGAAAGAGGTCCTTTTTTCAGGTGATATAACCAGAAATTCAAGAGTTTTTTATCCTGAGGCGGGAAAGAAAAGAAAAACTCCATCTCTTATATGTGCTCCCCTTATCAGCAGAGGAAAACTTCTGGGGACACTTGCTGTATATAGCAGAAGACCAAAAGTTTTTGGCAAAAGACAGATCCGGTTTTTAAAGCTGCTTGCTCAGCAGACCTCACTGGCTATAGAAAGGGCAATCCTTTTGGAGCAGCTTAAAGAAAAAGCTATCTGTGATGAGCTAACCGGGCTTTACTCCCGAGGCTACTTTCTTGCAAGATGCAGGGAGGAGTTTGCAAGAACATCCCGGGAAAAAGGCTCTGTTTCTTTTCTTCTCTGTGATGTAAATAACTTCAAAGCCATCAATAGAATCAAGGGACACAGGGAAGGTGATAGGATTCTTTGCCAGGTAGCAGAGGCTATAAGGTCCTGTGTAAGAAAAGAAGACGTTGTTTGCAGGTATGGGGGAGACGAATTTATTGTTCTTCTCCTCAGGACAAACTCCACTCTGGCGGCTAAGGTAGCTGAAAGGATACACAGAAACCTTTCTCTGTTAGCTAAAGAAGGTGGAGTCTATCCTACTTTAAGCATAGGTGTTGTGTCCTATCCCGAACATGGCGGCTCTCTGGAAGATATTCTGGCCAAGGCAGATAGCAGCATGATCTTTGCCAGGTATCATCCCGAGAAAAAAACAGTTATCTGGGCAGAGTGGGAAAAAACAGACCTTAAAGAGCTTTACACCCAGGATGTGCTTCCCCAGATAGCAAGTGCCCTTGCCCAGGTTGTGGACCAGAAGGACGGCTATACCACCGGGCACTCCAGGCTCGTATCGGAACAGGCTGTCCTGGTTGCAGAAAAAATGGGGCTTGAGAAAAAAGAAATAGATAAAATAAGAACAGCTGCCCTTTTGCATGATATTGGAAAGCTTGCTATTCCTGCCCGCATTTTAAACAAACCCGGCAGGTTAACTAAAGAGGAGGAAAAGATAGTAAGGGGTCATTCAAAAGCAGGCGAGAAATTACTTAGACATGTGAAAGGATTTGAAACTGTAGTGCCAATAGTAAGGGCAATACATGAAAGATGGGATGGAAAGGGGTATCCTGATGGGCTGGCTGGAGGAAAGATACCCTTAGGAGCAAGGATAATTGCTGTGGTTGATACTTACTGGGCGGTGTGCTCGGATCGGCCCTATCGGAGAAAACTTGGTCAAAAAGAGGCAATAAAGGAGCTAAAGGAGGGAGCAGGCTCCCAATTTGACCCAAAAGTTGTAGAGATTTTTTTATCCGTTCTCTTTCAAGGAGATGTAAATTTGTCCATAAAAGAAAATTGACCTGACATCACCTCCTGGATGTTATTTTTAAATATAAAAGATAAAAGGTGGAAGGGGTGAAAAGATGAAAGGCAGACTTTTTACCTTAATTGTTCTTGCTGTCTCCCTTCTTGTTATCCTCTCACACTTTGTCCTCTTCCAGGTAAAGTATCCTACCCAGATTGGTACAGTTACAACAGATATTGTAATTTTGGGGATAGTGGTTGTTATGCTGTTTGAGACTCATCATCTAAGCAGAATCTGGAGACATCCCTTTGTCTGGATTAATGCGGGAATTCTTTTATTCTTTGTGGGGTCTTTATCCGAGCTTCTGGGTGAGTTTTTCATAAAACCAGGCTTTATACGCTACAGTGTGGAAAGTGGCACCAAGATGTTTGCCTTTGGAGTTCTTGCCTGGGGATTCTTCCAGTGGGGCAAGGAAAAGATTGAGACAACCCGCAGAATTGAAAAATTAAAACAGATAGATGGTCTAACAGACCTTCCCGGCAGGTCCAGCTTTCATCGGGAGCTTGAGAGACGTGAGAGGATAGCCCAGAGGTATATGGACCTTTTTTCTCTTATTTATCTGAACATAGATAATTTTAAAAAGTACAATGAGACAAAGGGAGAGAGTGCTGGAGATGCCATCCTGAAAAAAGTAGCCAGTTTCCTGTCCAGGAATGTAAGAAGTGGTGACCTTGTCTTTAGATACGGAGGAGATGAGTTTATGGTTCTTGTTCCTTCCACAGGGAAGGAAATTGGCGAGAGAATAGCTCAAAGATTAAAATCCTCCATAGAGGATGAGCTTAAAGATGAGGGTATAACTGTAAGCCTGGCAGTTGCCTTTTATGAGTCAGGGAAAAATATCATCAAAAATCTCGAGGAGGCAATGCACAGGGCAAAGACCGGTGGCAAAAACAGAATTTGTCTGGCAGATTAATCATAAACGTGGAACCATTCCCTGGTTTGATGCGTGCTCTTGACAAATTTCCGGGGCGTGGTAGATATAAAGTTAATTCAATGCAAGTTGCTCTCTGAATAAAAAACATATAGAAAAAAATTATATAGAAGAGATGTAAAA
>CBFDTW010000050.1:0-11221 GCA_965613085.1 uncultured bacterium
TTTTCAAGCAGAAGACGGCATACGAGATCATGCCTAGTCTCGTGGGCTCGGAGATGTGTATAAGAGACAGGGTTCATGAGGGTACCGCGGTAATGGACTGGATGCAACAGGAGAAGGAAAGAGGTATTACTATAACCTCTGCTGCTACTACCTGCACCTGGAGGGGGCATCGTATTAATATTATTGATACCCCTGGGCATGTAGACTTTACGGTGGAGGTGGAACGGGCCTTAAGAATTCTTGATGGAGCGTTAATTATCTTCTGTGGGGTAGAGGGAGTTGAGCCTCAATCGGAAACAGTCTGGCGTCAGGCTAATAAGTATCGAATTCCTCGCATTACCTATATCAACAAACTGGATCGTATTGGATCTGATTTCTTTAGAGTGATTGACCAGATTAAGGATAAGTTTAAGCTTACCCCTCTTATTCTTCAGCTTCCGATAGGTGAGGAGGAAAGTTTTCGAGGATTGGTTGACCTGGTTAGAATGCGTGCACTTTTATGGGAAAGCGATAAACTGGATGCCAGAATTATGGAAGAGGAAATTCCTGGCTACCTGCGGGAAAAATCCTTCAAGCTTCATCATGACCTGGTAGAAAAGGCGGCTGAGGCCAGTGATGAACTTCTGGAGAAGTTCTTAGAAAAAGGTTCTCTTTCCGTAGAGGAGATAAAAAAAGGTATAAGGAAGTTAACCCTGGAACACCGTGCTGTTCCTATTTTCTGTGGGAGCTCTCTGAGAAACAAGGGGATAAGACCTCTCCTGGACGGTATCGTGGATTATCTACCTTCTCCTCTGGATGTTCCTCCGATTGAAGGTATGAATCCTTTAACAGGAGAAAGAGAGAAAAGACTCTCTTCCGATAAGGAACCCTTTTCCGCTCTTGCTTTTAAAGTGGCAACTGATTCCTATGTGGGCAGGCTCATTTATTTCAGAATTTATTCGGGTATATTAACTGCCGGCTCTTACGTTTATAATTCCACCAAAAATAAGAAGGAACGTATCTCTCGTATACTGGAGATGCATGCTAACTATCGGATTGAGAGAGGGAGAATGTGTGCTGGAGAAATTGGGGCTCTGGTGGGTCCTAAAGATATCGAAACTGGTGATACTCTTTGTGATGGAAATCATCCCATACTTCTTGAGTCAATAATATTTGCCGAACCTGTAATATCTATGGCTATTGAACCAAAATCCCGAGCTGATCAGGATAAACTGATTGACGCTCTTTATAAGATAGCCAAAGAGGATCCAACCTTTAAAGTAAGGCAGGATGAGGAAACCGGACAGACTATAATCTCTGGCATGGGTGAGCTTCATCTGGAGATAATTTTAGACAGACTTAGACGGGAATTTGGTCTCAAAGTCAATGCAGGTGAGCCTCAGGTTGCATACAAGGAGAGTATAAGAAAAAAAGCTCAGGCCAGGGGCAGGTATATTCATCAGACAGGTGGAAGAGGTCAATATGGGGATGTAGTTCTCCAGGTTGAACCCGGGAAGGATAGCGAAGAGGTCTTTGTGGATAAAACTAAGGGAGGAGTTGTTCCTAAGGAGTTCATTCCTGCTATTAAAGCAGGTATACAACAGGCATTTTTTTCAGGGGTATTGGGTGGATATCCTCTGGTGAATGTTAAAGTTACTTTACTTGATGGATCATATCATCCGGTGGACTCTTCAGAATACGCTTTTAAAACTGCAGCATTTATTGCCTTTCGTAAGGCTACCCAACAGGCTGATCCTTATTTGCTGGAGCCTATAATGAAGGTAGAGGTTAGAACTCCTGCAGAATTTCTGGGTGATATTATTGCTGATCTTTCTTCCAGGCGCGGACAGATCTTATCTACAGAAACTATTGGTGAAATGAAAAATATTGTTGCACATGTACCTTTATCAGAGCTCTTCGGGTATGTTACTTCTCTTCGCTCTCTTTCTCGAGGAAAAGCTGTGCCAAACATAGAGTTTTCTCATTATCAGGAAGTTCCCGAAGAGAAGGCAAAGAAAATCCTGGGAAAATAAAAAAGATGGAGTTTGGAAGATGCCTAAGCAGAGAATCAGGATAAGGTTAAAAGCTTATGACCATAAGATTCTGGATCATTCAATAGAGCGTATTGTCAGGACTATAGAAGCTACCGGTGCCAAGGTTTGTGGACCTATTCCACTACCTACGAAAATTAAAAGGTTTACTGTGCTTCGCTCTCCTCATACACATAAAGATTCCAGGGAACAGTTTGAGATGAGGATTCATAAAAGGGTTATAGACATTTTGGATTCAAATCCTAAAACCATTGATGCTCTCATGGGTATGAACCTGCCCACGGGAGTTCATGTAGAGGTTAAGCTATAAAGGGAGGAAAATGAAAGCTATACTGGGAAAAAAATTGGGAATGACACAGGTTATTGAAGAGGATCAGGTAATACCTGTGACAGTATTGAGGGCAGGACCCTGTGTGGTAGTCCAGAAAAAAGAAAAGGAAAAAGATGGATACACCTCACTTCAATTGGGTTTTGAGGAAGTAGAGGAAAAGAAATTAAACAAACCATTGCTGGGTCATTTTAAGAAATATGGAGTTAAGCCAAAACGCTATTTGTACGAGGTAAGGATAGATGATGAGAAAAAACTTGCCTCTTATAAGGTGGGAGAGGAGGTAAAAGTTAGTATATTTAAAAAAGGGGATGTGGTTGATGTAACCGGTATATCAAAAGGAAAGGGATTTGCCGGTGTGATGAAAAGACATGGATTCGCTGGAGGACCAGCTTCTCATGGATCAGGTCAATGGCATCGTCGCCCGGGTTCAATTGGTGCATCAGCTGACCCTTCCCGCGTATTTAAAGGTAAAAAAATGCCCGGCAGGATGGGAGGAGAGAGGATAACCATAAAAAATTTAAAGGTCATAGAGGTGGATGAAAAAGAAAATCTTTTATTGATAAAAGGAAGTTGTCCAGGAAAAAATGGTGATCTTGTAATAGTAAAACAGGGGAAAGGATAAAATGGAGTGGGATGTTTATAATATGCAAGGAGAAAAAATAGGTAGTTGTGGCTTAGAGGATGATATCTTTGCAGGAGAGGTAAACCAGCCTCTTTTAAGGGAGGCTGTTTTAGCTTATCAAACCAATTTGCGCCAGGGGACAGTGTCTACCAAGACCAGGGGAGAGGTTAGTGGAGGAGGAAGAAAACCCTGGCCGCAAAAAGGTACAGGCAGAGCAAGAGCCGGTAGTATAAGATCTCCTCTCTGGGTTGGTGGAGGAGTAGTTTTTGGTCCTAAACCGCGCAACTTCAGCTACCCCCTTCCCAAAAAGAAAAGAAAACTTGCTCTGGTCTCTGCACTTAGATTAAAAATAAAAGAAAGAAAGCTATTTATACTTGATAAATTAGCCATTGAGAAAGGAAAAACTAAAGAAATGGCCTCCTTTTTAGCAAATTTTGTTAAAACGGATGATCATAAGGAAAAAAGTCTGGTCGTAGTTAGCGAAAAAGATGAAAAGCTAAAAAGGGCATCTTCCAATATAAAAACCCTGAGACTGGTTATGGCTGATAATCTTAGCGCCTGTCATATTCTGTTTCATGATAATGTTTTTTTTACACAGGAGTCCATAATGAGGCTGGTAAAGAGGTTGAAAAATGAGTAAAAGTCCTTATAATATAATAATGGGTCCGGTAGTAACTGAAAAGGCAACCGATCTACAAAAAGAAGGCATTTATATTTTTAAAGTCCCTCCAGGTGCAAATAAAATTGAAATAAAAAATGCTGTGGAGGAGCTTTTTAATGTGAAAGTAGATAAGGTTAGAACCTTGACGGTTAAACCAAAATATAGAAAATGGAGAACAAGAGTGGTGGGAAAAACTTCTCGCTGGAAAAAAGCAATTGTTAAGTTAAAAGAAGGATATACCATTGAAAGGTTAGGAGTTTAATTATGCCTGTTAAAGTTTATAAACCTACATCTCCGGGCAGAAGACATCAGACCGGTTCCACATTTTCCGAGATCACCAGGAACAAGCCAGAAAAATCTTTGACTGTGGATTTAAAAAAAGCACCGGGTAGAAATAACCAGGGTAGAATTACTTCGCGTCACAGAGGAGGTGGAGTTAAGAAAAAATACAGGATAATAGATTTCAAACGGGACAAAGATGGGATCCCGGCAAAAGTTGTATCTATTGAATACGATCCCTACAGATCTGCACGTATTGCTCTTTTGCAGTATGCGGATGGGGAAAAAAGATACATTATTGCTCCTTTAGGTCTCAAGGTAGGAGATGAAGTAATTTCGGGTGAAGATGTACCACTTAAAGTAGGAAATACCCTTCCTCTTTTCCGTGTACCGGAAGGAACATCTATTTACAATATAGAGCTGAAGAGAGGCAAGGGAGGTCAACTTGTTCGCTCTGCTGGTACCTCAGCAGAGCTTTTGTCCAAGGAGGGAGGATATGCTCAGGTTAAACTTCCCTCAGGGGAGATTAGACTTATAAGCCTGGATTGCCGCGCTACTATAGGACAGGTAGGAAATGTGGAACATGAGAATATCCAGATAGGTAAAGCAGGTAGAGCTCGTCTGATGGGGAGAAGGCCCTATGTGCGCGGTTCTGCTATGAACCCAATTGATCATCCCCACGGAGGGGGTGAGGGTCGTAGTGGTCCGGGAAGACATCCTGTAACTCCCTGGGGAAAACCTACTAAGGGGAAGAAAACGAGAAAGAAAGGAAAACCTTCTGATAAGTTAATAGTTCAGCGGAGGAAAAAATAAGGGGGGTAAAATGGGTCGTTCTGTTAAAAAAGGACCTTGGGTAGACCCATCTTTAATTAAAAAGGTAGAAAAGGTCAAAAAGGAAGGAAAGAAAAAACCGATTAAAACCTGGTCTCGAAGATCTACTATAATTCCAGAATTTGTAGGTTTTACCTTCGCCGTTCACAATGGTAAGGATTTTCATAATGTTTACATTACTGAAGAGATGGTAGGGCATAAGCTGGGAGAGTTTGCTCCAACCCGGAAATTTGACCATCATGGTGCCCATACCAAGAGAGTTATTGCACCCAAATAAAAGGTGGTGGTAAAAGATGGAAGTACGAGCTGCTGGAAAGTACATAAGGGTATCTCCCTTTAAAGCTCAAAAGGTTGCCGCGCTAATAAGGGGCAAGCCGGTACAGGAGGCTATGAATATTCTGACGTTAACTCCAAAAAAGAGTTGTGGTATTATGAAAGATATTCTTCAATCAGCCATAGCTAATGCTAAAAACCAGCATGGCCTAACAGAAGAGAACTTATTTGTTAAGTTTGCCCAGGTGGACAAAGGGCCAACTTTAAAAAGAATAAAACCAAGAGCAAGAGGGAGGGCTGACCTGATACGCAAAAGAACCTCTCATATTACTATTGTTCTTGATACAAAGTCTTAATTGGTTGTTGGTTGTTAGCTCTGAGTCTGAAGAGTGCTAACAACCAGCAGCTAAGAACTGTAAACTAATTAAAGTAAGGAGAAGAAGTAGTGGGGCAGAAAGTACATCCAGAAGGGTTGAGATTAGGCTTTATTAAGGAATGGCAGTCTCGCTGGTATGCAGATGATAAGGAATATGCAAAATTTTTACAGACAGACCTCAAAATACGCAGGCATCTTATGGATAGGTTCAATCGGGCCAATATTTCTGATATTTTAATAGAAAGAGCCACCAATAAAGTAAGGATAACTATATATGCTGCACGTCCCGGTATAATAATTGGCAGGAAAGGAGAAACTATTGAAAAGGTAAAAGAGGAGCTCTCGCAGTATGCTCCTGATGCAAAGATATTTTTAAATGTTCAGGAAATTCCTCAACCAGAGCTGGACGCCCAAATGGTAGCTGACAGGATTGCTTTTCAACTGGAAAGGAGAGTCAGTGCAAAAAGAGCCATGAGAGAAGCTATTTCAAGAGCTATGGAAAGAGGTGCAGAAGGAATTAAGGTAATGTGTAAAGGTAGAATAGGTGGAGCAGAGATAGCCAGAAAAGAATGGATGAAAGAGGGGAAAATTCCACTGCACACCTTGAGAGCTGATGTGGATTATGGAACTTCCACCGCTCATACTACCTATGGATGTATCGGGGTTAAGGTCTGGATTTATAAAGGCGATGTTATGCCTTCTACGAAAATTTTTGCCGAAGAGGAGTTTGAGGATGCCGCTACAGCCGAAAAGGGTTAAATACAGGAAGACGCAAAGGGGAAGTATTAAAGGAGTGGCCAGCAGTGGTTCAGAGCTGAGCTTTGGGGAATACGGTTTGATTGCCCGGGAAGGAGGATGGATAACTGCCCGCCAGATTGAAGCAGCTCGTGTTACTATTGTGAGGAGTTTGAAACACGAGGGAAGAATGTGGATAAGAATTTTCCCGGATAAGCCAGTTACCAAAAAACCTTTAGAGACGAGGATGGGCAAAGGAAAGGGAGAACCAGCTTTCTGGGTAGCTGTTGTTCGTCCAGGAAGGGTGCTTTTCGAGTTGGGGGGTGTTGAGGAAAAAAAGGCAAAAGCTGCTCTTGATCTGGCTTCTTACAAACTTCCTGTAAAGACAAAATTTGTCTCCACTCATGAGGTTATTGTATGAAGGTGAACGAGCTGAGAGAGCTGGAAAGACAGGATCTGTTAGAAAAGTTGAAACAACTCCAGGAGAAGCTTTTAGATTTGAGGATTCAGGCAAGTCAGGGAAGAATGACCAATCCTTCCGGCATAAGGCAGATAAAAAAAGATATAGCGAGAATAAAGACCCTTTTAAGAGAGAAAGAATTGGGAATAGATAGGGGAGCTTAAATTGAAGAAAACTTCCAAAATTAGAATCGGAGAAGTAGTTAGTAACAGGATGGAAAAGACCGTAGTAGTTAAAATTCGGCGTAGAGTCCCTCATCCTTTATACGGCAAGACCATAACAAAGGAAAAAAAGGTAAAAGCCCATGATGCAGAAAATGAGTGCAAAGTGGGTGACCTGGTAAAGATAGAGGAAGTAAGGCCTTTATCCAAAGAAAAGCGCTGGAAGGTAGTAGAAATACTTACCAGGAAAGAGATGAGCAATGATACAGCTTCGAACACAACTAACAGTAGCGGATAATTCAGGGGTAAAGAAAATAATGTGTATTGGGATATTAGGGGGTTCTGCCCGGAGATATGCCAGTATTGGGGATGTGATTGTTGGTTCAGTAAAAAAAACTATCCCTAACTCGGAAATCAGCAAGGGTGAGGTGGTAAAGGCAGTGGTGGTGAGAACCAAGAAGGAGATAAGGAGGAAGGACGGAACATATATAAGGTTTGATGATAATGCAGGTGTAATTATTGATAATGCAGGTAATCCTAAAGGTACACGTATTTTTGGACCAGTTTGCAGAGAACTGAGGGATAAAAATTTTATGAAGATAATCTCCCTTGCTCCGGAGGTTCTTTAGCCTGGTAGCAAGTTTAGTTTAAAGAGGTAGAATATGTCCAGAATCAAAGTAGGAGATGAAGTGGTTGTTCTTTCAGGAAAGGACAAAGGAAAGGTAGGTCGTGTAATTGAGCGGGTTCCCGGAGAAGATAAATTAGTGGTAGAGGGGGTAAATATCACCAGACGCCATATTAGAGCTCGAAAAAGGGGACAGGAAAGTGGAATTGTGGAGAGAGAAGCTCCTGTTCCATCCTGCAAGGTGATGTTAATCTGTCCTCGTTGTGGAAAGAGGACAAGGATTGGCATAAAGGTGTCTTTGCTGGGCCAAGGGGAAAAAGAGAAGCTGCGGATATGTAAAAAGTGTAAGGAAGTTATAGACTGAGGATCTGTCAATGGCAAGATTAAAAGAGCTTTATAGAAAGGAGATTGTTCCCCAGCTGATGGAAGAGCTGGGTCTGGATAACCCCATGAGGGTTCCCCGGGTGGAGAAGGTTTGTGTAAATATTGGTCTGGGCAGAGCAAAAACCGAGCCCAAATTGATAGATATGGCCAGAAAATCCCTATCTCTCATCACAGGTCAGGCTCCCGTAGTAACCAAGGCCAAAAGGTCTATTGCTGGATTCAATCTCAGGAAAGGTATGGTGATTGGTTGTAAGGTTACCTTGAGAGGAGAAAGAATGTATGAATTTCTGGATCGACTTTTTAATTTAGCTATGCCGCGTATTCGTGATTTTCATGGAGTTTCCGATAATTGTTTTGATGGAAGGGGTAACTTTACCCTGGGGTTGCAGGATCAGATGATTTTTCCTGAAGCAGAGTATGAAAGTGCCTCAAAACTGCCGGGTCTTTCGGTAAGCATTGTAACCACTGCCCAAAATGACCAGGAGGCTAAAAGGCTTCTTCAGAAATTAGGTATGCCCTTCAGGAAGTAATAGTTAGCTATTCTATTAGTTGCTTGGGAGCCAGGCTTGATAAGTTTTTAAAAACGGATGGATAAATATGGCAAAAAAATCTTTAATTGAAAAGTGCAGGCGAGATCCTAAATTCAAGGTTAGAAAGTATAACAGGTGTGAGAGGTGTGGACGTCCTCGGGGATACATTCGTTACTTTGGTCTTTGTCGCTTATGTATGCGGGAGTTAGCCCATAAGGGGTATCTTCCCGGAATTAAAAAGGCAAGCTGGTGAGGAAAGTACCTGAAAAATTACAAAAAGAGGGAAAAATGCAGACTGATCCAATTGCTGATTTTCTAACCCGCATTAGAAATGCCAATATGGTTTACAAAGAAAGCGTAGAAGCTCCTTCTTCCAAACTTAAAGAGGTCATAGCTGAGGTTTTAACTAAAGAAGGATACATTAAAGGGTACAGGATAAAGGTGCGGGAAGGGAAAAAATTTATAGAGGTATACCTGAAGTACTCTCCCGGAAGAGGGGAAAGGGTAATTACGCATCTGGAGAGAGTTAGTAGACCAGGAAGAAGAGTTTATGTTAGCAAAGATGAAATTCCCCGGGTGCGAAGTGGTTTGGGTATATGCATTCTTTCTACCTCTAAAGGTATTCTTACAGGGAAAGAAGCCAGAAGGTTGGGAGTGGGAGGAGAAGTCCTCTGTTATGTGTGGTAATAAAGGAGTCATTAAATGTCCAGAATTGGAAGAAAACCCGTGTCTGTTCCGCAGGGGGTAGAAGTTTCTTTTAAAGAGGGGCAAATTAAAGTTAAGGGTCCAAAAGGAGAGCTTTCTCAGATAGTTCCCTCCTGTTGTAAGGTAAATATTGAAGACGGCCAGATTGTGGTTGAAAGGTTAAAAGATGATAAGCAGAGCAGGTCCTTACACGGAACCATCCGGAGTTTGATTTTTAATATGGTAAAGGGTGTATCCGAAGGATATGAAAAGGAGCTAAAAATTGTAGGTATGGGTTACAGAGCAAAATTAGAGAAAGGTAAGCTTGTACTTAGTCTGGGATTTTCTCATCCTGTGGAGTATACACCTCCTGAAGGAGTTCAGATCCAGACCCCGGATCCTACTACAATAAAAGTCTCAGGATGCGATAAACAAAAGGTTGGACAGGCGGCTGCTGAGATCCGAAGCCTTAAGAAGCCCGAGCCTTATAAAGGAAAAGGAATCAGATACAAAGATGAGATTGTAAAGTTAAAGGTGGGCAAGGCCGCTCTGGGCAGTAAAGGTTAGCATTGGGAGAAGAAGATGATTTCACCAAAGGATAAAATTCTGGCAAGACAGAGAAGAAAGAAAAGGGTAAGGAAAAAGATATGGGGAGATGCAGATAAGCCACGCCTTTGTGTATATAAGAGTAACCGCTATATTTATGCTCAATTGGTTGATGATGAAAAAGGCGAAACAATTGCCTATATTTGTTCTATTAAATACAAAAAGGAAGGAGCGACAAATTGCAAGAGTATAGATATTGCAAGGAAGTTAGGAGAAGAACTTGGAAAGATTGCTGCAGAAAAAGGTATCAAGAAGTTAGTTTTTGATCGGAGTGGTTATCCTTATCATGGCAGAGTTAAAGCTCTTGCAGAAGGAGTTAGAAAGCAGGGAATTGAATTTTAATAAGAAAGTAAGAGGTTAAAATGCAGAAGGAAATAATAGAGGAACTTTCTGAACTGCCCGAGGAGATCGGGGAGCTGGAAGAAAGACTTATAAGGGTTAAAAGGGTTTTTACGGTAGTTAAAGGAGGCCGAAAAATAGGATTTAACGCTCTGGTAGTTGTGGGGAATAAAAATGGGTGGGTTGGCCTGGGATTGGGTAAAGCGAGGGAACTTCTACTTGCTATTAACAAGGGACGTCGTGAGGCTGAAAAAAATCTCATTCAGGTTCCTCTGGTAAATGGTACCATCCCTCACGAGGTCATAGGAAAATTTAAGGCCTCAAAGGTCCTTTTAAAACCAGCCTCTCCGGGTACGGGTATCATTGCTGGAGAAGCTGTAAGGGCTGTGGTGGAGCTTGCTGGCATAAGAGATATTTTAACCAAATCCCTGCGTAGCAACAACTCTCTTAACCTGGCAAGGGCTACTCTGGAGGGATTGAAGAGTTTAAAACACCCGGATGAAATTTTAAAACTGCGAAGAGAAGGTGGAGAAATTGAATCTAAAGATACTTAAAACTCCTCCCGGGGCCTCTCATAAAAGAAAAAGGGTGGGAAGAGGTCCCTCCTCAGGTCACGGCAAGACCTCTACCCGGGGTCATAAAGGACAGAAGGCTCGTGGACGGGGGAAGGTCTATCCCTGGTTTGAAGGAGGACAGATGCCTTTAACCAGGAGAGTTCCAAAAAGAGGTTTTAACTCTCCCCGGAGGGTAGAATTTGAGATTGTAAATGTGGGCGATTTAAATCCCCTGGAAGCTAATACCAGCATTGATCCTCAATTTTTGAAAGAAAAAGGATTTGTTAAAAAAGCTGATAAAGTTAAGATACTGGGTAAGGGATTGTTAAATAAGCCTTTACATGTGAAGGCTCACTCTTTTTCCAGAAATGCAGAGGAGAAAATCAAACAGGCCGGGGGAAAAATAGAGGTAATCAAGTGTTAAATAGATTACAAAGTATCTTTAAGATTCCCGAGTTAAGACGCAGGATAATCTTTACTTTGCTTATGTTTGTTGTTTTCAGGTTGGGTTCTTTTATCCCTATCCCGGGAGTGGACATTTCTGCTCTTGCTAAATCTACAATTTTCCAAACCGGGGCATTTGGTCTGATGAATGTGTTTGCCGGTGGAGCTCTGGGCAGGATGTCGATTTTTTCCTTAGGAGTGATGCCTTACATAAGTGCTTCTATTATAACTGTCTCTTATACACATCTCCGAGCCCACGAGACTAGGCATGATCTCGTATGCCGTCTTCTGCTTGA
>CBFDTW010000051.1:0-10968 GCA_965613085.1 uncultured bacterium
TTCAAGCAGAAGACGGCATACGAGATCATGCCTAGTCTCGTGGGCTCGGAGATGTGTATAAGAGACAGGTGTAAACCCTTCATCAAAAGAAACTATGTTTTTATCATCCTCGACAGGGATTGCCTCTCTGTACCGCCATAGTGTTGGTTTCCTCTGTTTAATTTTATTAACAGGAAATTTGGCTTTAAAATCAACATCAAGTATCCCTCCACATTTGCACCTCCAGATAACCTCTTTCAAAAAAAATTCCCTACCACATTCTGTACATATCAGTTTATCCATGAGAGCCTATTAAAATTATGCAAAATAACACAGAAAAGTTCAAGCTTAAGTGAGCCTTCCGCACCCGGTTTTTCTTAAAAAGATTCCTCTCAAAAAAACTGAAGAGCTAAATTTGACAGATTAATTTTTTTGGTTATTGAATATATAACAAAAACTGAAAGGAAAAATTAAATGCACCTGCATAAATATCCGCAGGATATTGTACGCCGTTTTGAAGAAAATCCTATTATTGACCGTGATGACATTCCTTTTAACTGCAATACTGTATTTAATGCCGGTGCAGTAAAATATAAAGATGAGTATCTTTTGCTTTTAAGAGTAGAAACCCTTGAGGGAAGGTCATGTTTGGTTCTGGCGAAAAGTCCTAACGGTTATGATTTTGAAGTGGAAGAAGAACCGGTCATGGATATCTCCAAGGAAGAGCCTTTTGCTACTTATGAGAAAAGAGGAATAGAAGACCCAAGAATTACCCTTTTTGAAGATAGATATTATATATTTTACACCGCTTATTCTAAGTACGGGCCAAGAATAGCTCTTGCTGAAACAAAAGATTTTAAAAATATTAAACGTCTTGGCCTCGTATCCCAGCCAGGAAATAAGGATGCGGTTTTATTCCCCAGAAAGATAAACGGCCTTTTTGTTCGTTTTGACAGGCCTTCTACAGGCTCCACAGCAGATATGTGGATATCCTATTCCCCGGATTTAATCTACTGGGGCAACTCCAAAGTGGTGATGGAAATTCGCCCGGGTTTCTGGGACTCAAATAAAATAGGGGCGGGGGCTGCTCCCATTGAAACCAGAGAAGGTTGGCTGGAAATCTACCATGGAGTAAAAGGCACAGGTACAGGTAGAATATACCGCCTCGGCTGTGCTCTTTTTGACCTTGAGGATCCTTCCAGATTAATAGGAAGATCAAAAATTCCCATTATCTCTCCCCGGGAATTATATGAGAGAACCGGTGATGTGCCCAATGTGATTTTTACCTGTGGTGCTATTCTGGAAGAGAATGGAGAAGTAAAACTTTACTATGGTGCAGCAGATACCTGCATCTGTGTTGGAACCTGTCAGCTTGAGGATTTAATAGAGAGCTGTCGTTCCTCCCTTTATTAGGACTTCTCCCGGGAAGAGTTGTCTACACGAATAGAAGCACTGGTAATTACATCGTATCCAGAGGGACTGTAAGATCTATCTTTCAATAAAACCTGTTTGAAAGTCCTTCCTATCGTAGAAAACATTTTGATAGCTTTCACAGGAATTTTGACAAGACTAAAACCAACCAGAAATCCGGCCACTGCTACTCCTGCTAATAAATACTTAGAATATTTTCCCATAAGATTCCTCCACCAATTGCTTAGATTTGTATTGTAATTTACCAACCATTTTTGTCAACTATTTGCCTATCTTTTATCACTCCCAGAGGATAGTAAGGAATCATCTTCTCCTTCATCCACTTCAGAGACTCAACAGGTGAAAGTCTCCAGCAGGTAGGACAGGGAGAAAGTACCTCAACAAGGGAAAATTTCTTTTTATCTATTTGCACCAGGAAGGCTTTTTTTATAGCCTTTTTTGTTTTTTTAATATTAACAGGACTGTTCACCGCCACTCTTTCAAGATAAAAGGCTCCAGGAAGAGATGAAAGAAGCTCGGGTATCTTTATAGGATATCCTTCCACCCTGGCTCTTCTTCCAAAAGGGGTGGTGGCAGTTCTCTGTCCCAGAAGAGTAGTAGGAGCCATCTGACCCCCGGTCATTCCGTAAGTAGCGTTATTGATGAATATAACCGTGAAAGCCTCTCCTCTTGCTGCTGCATGAATTATCTCTGACATTCCTATGGAGGCAAGATCTCCATCTCCCTGGTAGGTAAAAACCACACTATCCGGCAAAGCTCTTTTTATCCCTGTAGCCACTGCCGGGGCTCTCCCGTGAGCTACCTCTACCATATCAAAATCAAAATAATCATAGGCTACCACTGAGCAGCCTACGGGGCATATGCCTATTAACTTCTCTCTTATGTCAAGTTCATCAACTACCTCACATATGATGCGATGAACAATTCCATGTCCACAACCCGGGCAATAATGAGTGATAGCATCTTTCATAGATTCAGGTCTTGCAAATTTTGTTTGCATTGCTTTCTCACCCCTTCAGCTTCGGTTAAATCCGTTTAGTGCGTCTTGTTCGTTAATTTTGGCTGCTCTATTTTTTCGACTCAAACGAGATTAATATCGAACTTAGAACATCAAACGCTAAAAGGATTTTTATTCAGGCTAAGACCCTTCTTTTTTCTGACCTCCTCCTGTAAAATGCTGGAAAGCTTCCAGCAGGTTAATGGGTAAAGGGAAAATGATTGTGGAGTTCTGTTCGGTAGCTATCTCTGAAAGAGTCTGCAGATACCTTAGTTGAATTGCTTGAGGATACTTTCCGATAATCTGAGCGGCCTGAGATAATTTTTCTGCAGCCTGATACTCCCCTTGAGCATTGATTATCTTGGCTCTCCTTTCCCTTTCTACTTCTGCCTGCCTTGCCATAGCTCTTTTCATGCTATCAGGAATCTCAATCTCCTTCACCTCTACCGTGGATACTTTAATCCCCCAGGGATCTGTCTGTTCGTCTATAATTGTCTGGAGACGCTCGTTTAATTTTTCTCTCTGGGATAAAAGCTCATCCAGCTCGGCCTCTCCCACAACTCCTCTTAAAGTAGTTTGAGCAATCTGAAGAGTAGCAAAACGATAATTTTCCACCTCTACAACTGATTTGATTGGGTCTATAACTCTGAAGTAAACCACAGCATTAACTTTAACAGGAACATTATCCTTGGTTATTACCTCCTGAGGCTGAACATCAAAATTTATGGTTCTAAGGGATACCTTTACCATCCTGTCCACTATAGGAATAAGAAAGAAAAGTCCCGGCCCTTTGACGCCTATCAATCTTCCCAATCTGAAAATAACTCCTCGCTCATATTCAGTAACCACCCTTATAGCAGAGAACAGGATTATAATAACTATAACAACCAGAAACACTATTACTCCCATTCTAAACCTCCTTTTTCTTTACTATAAGTCTCATTCCTTCAATCTTTACTACCTCCACCTCCTCCCCTTTTTTAATTATCTGGTGGGGAGAGTGACTTTTAGCATTCCATAATTCACCATGTATATAAACCTTGCCTGTGGGAGTTAAATCAGTTCTGGCAATCCCCACCATACCAACAAGCCCCTCCTCTCCAGTAACCGGTTTTCTAAATTGTGCTTTTATGGCATAAGAGATAATAAATATAAATAAAAAGACGCTCACACCTACACCGGCAAGTATATATTCCCAACCGATATTAAGGTAAATTGCTGAAGGTTCTATAAGCATAAGAGAACCAAGAGTAAGAGCTATAACTCCACCTATGGTAAGAGCACCGTAAGAGGTAATCTGTGTCTCAAGGATAAAAAGAATCACCGCCAGAATTATAAGCAAAAGACCAACAAGGCTAAAGGGAAGAAGCTGTAGAGCAAAAAAAGAAAGAATAAGACATATGGCTCCTGCTATTCCGGGAAGCAAAATACCCGGATTAAAAAACTCCAGAATAATTCCCCATATTCCTATCATCAAAAGTATATAAGCTAAATTGGGATCGGCAAGACGCTGAAGGAACCTGTCTTTGAACCCGGGCTGGAAAAAATCAACCTCCACATCTCTGGTATTCAAAGTGATCTGTTTGCCATCTATAAGAATTTTTTTTCCTTGAAGCTTTTTCAAAAGCTCCTGTCTGTTCTCGGCTATAATATCAGCAATTTTTAACTCCAGCGCCTCCTCCGCTGTAGCAGAAATACTTTCTCTGACTGCCTTTTCTGCCCATTCTACATTACGATTCCTTTTCTCCGCAATTGACCTGATGTAGGCTGCTGCATCATTAACTACTTTTTCCTTCATATCCTTATCCATACCCCCCATTAATGAGACAGGATGTGCTGCACCAATATTGGTCCCCGGAGCCATAGCCAGAATATGAGAAGAAAGAGCAATAAACACCCCGGCAGAAGCTGCCCTTGCACCCTTAGGAGCAACATAAACCACCACAGGAAAATCAGCATTCATAATCAATTTGATAATTTCCCGCATGGAAATATCCAGCCCTCCGGGAGTGTCAAGTTGAATTATTACAAATTGTGCTTTTCTTTCTTTTGCATATCCAAAAGCTTTTTTAATATACTCTAAGGTTGCCGGGGAAATGGTTCCCTCAATCTTCACCAGCTCAACAACTGGCACCTCACCTTTTACTGACAAGAAAGGAGAAAAAAGTAAAAATCCGGTTAAAACAAAACTAATAAAAACTTTACTCAGTTCTCCATTTTTAAATCTTCCAGCTACTTTTCCCATTTTTTATCCAGCAAATACTTTATATGATCCAGGATATTTCTTGCTACCTCGCGCTTGCTCATTAAAGGCAAAGATTTTACCTCACCCCTTGAGTCCAGCAAAACAACCTTATTGGTCTCTGTGCCAAAACCCGCTCCTTCCTGAGTCAGGTCATTGGCTACAACCAGATCAAGATTTTTATTCTGAAGTTTCTCTTTTGCTTTTTGTAAAAGATTTTCCGTCTCAGCACAAAAACCTACGAGGACCCTTTTACCTTTTACCTTCCCTACTTCTTCAAGGATATCGGGATTTTTTACCATTTCCAGTGTTATCCTGTCTCTGCCTTCCTTTTTTATCTTACCTTTATAAAATTGAAGAGGACGAAAGTCAGCAACTGCTGCAGCCATTATGAGCCCATCAACATGATGGAAGTGTTCCTTTATTCTATCCCTCATCTGCTGAGCAGTCTCAACCCTGTACAGTTTTACTCCCTTTGGAGGATCAATACAGGTGGGACCGGTTATGAGAACAACCTCTGCTCCTCGCTCCAGTGCCTCCTCTGCTATAGAAAAACCCATCTTTCCGGAAGAATAATTACTTATAAATCTTACCATATCCACAGGTTCTCTGGTAGGGCCGGCAGTAACAATAAAAGATTTTCCCTGAAGGTCTTTTCTACGGGAAAAAATCTCCTTTAGAAAATCAACTATCTCGGCCGGCTCACTCATTCTTCCCTTCCCTATATCCTGACAGGCAAGCCTACCTTCCTCAGGACCTACAAATCTATAACCAAGAGACTTTAACTTGGTTACATTTTGCTGAACCAGAGGATTCTCCCACATACGCTCATTCATCGCTGGAGCTATTACTACCGGTGCCCTGGTAGCCATAACCGTGGTGGTGAGAATATCATCTGCTATTCCTCCTGCTATTTTCCCGATAATATTGGCAGTTGCGGGAGCAATAAGCAAGGCATCAGCAACAGTTGAAAGCGATATATGCTTTATGCCCTCATCTTTATTTTTAAATAGACTCAGAGTAACTTTTTCTCTGGCAATACTCTGAATGGTAAGAGGATGAATAAAATAAGTTGCAGATCTGGTCATCACAGGATAAACACGGCAGTTTTCATCCTTTAGCAGTCGGATAATCTCCACTGCCTTATAAGCAGCAATGCTCCCTGTTATTCCCAGTACAATATTTTTATTCTTGAGCTCACTCATTTAAAAAAGGGATTTTCTCTTCTTTCTTTTTCTATGATACTTTCCGGGCCATGTCCGGGGAAAACCTTTATATCATCGGGTAACGGGAAAATTTTCTCTCTGATAGACTTCTGCAAGGCCTGCCAATCTCCTCCTGGCAGATCCACCCTTCCCACACCCCTGCAAAATAAGGTATCCCCTGTAAAAATGCACTTATCCATTTTCAGAGAAATGCTCCCTGGAGTATGGCCAGGTGTATGCAGAACTTCTAACTCAATCTTGCCCACTTTTAACCTCTCTCCATTCTCTACCAACTTCTCAGGAGGAGAAAATACTCTTGGAGTCTGTATCAAAGAAGAAAGGTTTAAATCAGGGTCCTTTAAAAAGGGAACATCCAGGGGGTGGAGTAAAAACTGAGCACCCGTAAAATCCCTAACTGTCTCTATATCAGCTATATGGTCTATGTGGGCATGGGTGGCAATTATATACAGAATCTCCAGTTTATTTTTTTTCACAACATCCAGAATGGCCTGGCTGTTCCCACCCGGGTCTATTATCAGCCCTTTCCCTTTTTCCTCCTCGGCTATTATATAACAGTTTACCTCAAATTCTCCAACTACAATTTTGCGCAAAAACATTTAGTACTTTATTATAGAAAAAACATCGTATTCGGCCAGCTTTTCTTTTCCTTTAAGGTCGGTCAATTCTATAAGAAAACATACCCCCACTACTTTTCCACCCAGTTTTTCTACCAGTTTACAGGTAGCCCTGGCAGTTCCTCCTGTGGCTATTACATCGTCAAATACCAGGACGTTATCTCCTTTACTGATGGCATCTTTGTGTATCTGTACCTCATCCTCTCCATATTCCAAATTATACCTCATCTTTTCAACCTTGTAAGGAAGCTTACCCGGCTTTCTAACCGGAATAAATCCAACCCCAAGTTCGTAGGCAACAGCAGCTCCCAGAATAAAACCCCTTGCCTCAGGACTAACAACACAGCTAATATTTTTTCCCCTGTAATGATCGGCTATAACTCTTACAGCTTCCCTAAAAGAGACTTTATCCTGCAGAAGAGGTGTAATATCTCTAAATATAATACCTTTTTTAGGAAAATCTTCAATATCCCGGATTTTTTTTGCCAGTCTATCCTTAATCTCAGCTTGTGCCATCTTAAACCTCCTGATAAATATTACAGAATTTCCGAAGGAACTATCCCTTTTATCTCCAGCTGAATATCTTCTTTTCCCCGCCAGCTATTTAATGCAGGAAAATAAAAAATGTCAACTGTCTCTCCGGGCACAAAATTTTCCCACTCCTCATTATTAAAACCCCAACCTTCGAACTCTTTTCCGCCAGCAGGGTCGGCGAGTATAACTTTTCTTTTATTAATGCGGCGATAAATCTTTACCTTTTTTGCAATAAAAACAGGTTTGGGATTTCCCGGGCCAAAAGGTGATAAAATCCGCAGCTCCTTTACAAAAGGCAGATTAAGGTGTTTCAGATCAACTTCAGCATCAAAAAATCTATAAGAGACAAAATCATCCGAGGAAAGCATTTTTCTTGCAAAAAAGTTTAACCTTTCCTCTAATTTTTTAATATTACCCGCGGGTAAGGTTAAACCGGCAGCCAATTGATGACCACCAAAGCTTGTGATAAGATGAGAGCACTCTGACAGGACCTCAAATATAGAAAAATTAGGTATGCTTCTTGCTGAACCACGGGCGATATCTTTTTCAATAGAAAAGGCTAAGGCAGGTCGGTGATATTTATCTTTAAGATAGGAGGCAACAAGTCCAATAACTCCTGGATGCCATCTCCTGCTGGCAACCACTAAAACCGGCTTGATTTTACCGGAAAGAATATTCTCTGCTTCCTCACACATTCTTCTCTCCAGGCTCTGTCGTCGAGAATTCTCTTTTTCCAATCTACGAGCAAGCAAGAGGGCCTCTTTTGAAGAATCAGTTAAAAGAAGTTTTACGGCAGTTTTTGCCAGGGAAAGACGACCGCAGGCATTGAGTCTGGGAGCAAGAATATATCCAACCTCCCTCTCTTCTATTTTTCTTCCAGAAAGACCGGCTATACCAAGAAGTGCTCTAAGCCCCAGACAGGTACCACTTGAGGGAAGTCTTTCAAGACCTAATTTGACCAGAGTTCTATTTTCTCCTGTGAGAGCAACAACATCAGCCAATGTCCCTATAGCTACAAGATCAAGATAACTTTTGAGCTTTTCAACAGAGAAATTGACCTTTCGAGAAATAGCCTGACATAACTTAAACACCACCCCTACGCCAGAAAGTTCCTTAAAGGGATAACTACACTCAGGCTTACGAGGGTTAAGAACAATAAAGTCTAAAGGAATATCATCCCCTACCTGATGATGGTCCGTAACTATTACTTCTACTCCC
Organism: uncultured bacterium; assembly: GCA_965613085.1. Lineage (GTDB taxonomy): Bacteria > Aerophobota > Aerophobia > Aerophobales > B3-G15 > CBFDTW01. The sequence continues at coordinate 8,242 of CBFDTW010000051.1, forward strand.
CGGGAACGGGCGTATCTTATCTCCTCAATAGAGGATGTACCGCAATCACAGGTGATAATTAACTTTATATCCTTTGCAAAGGCCTTTTTGATAGCCTCTATATTCAAACCATAACCTTCATTCTGACGATGAGGGATGTAATAATAAGAAGGGAATTTTAAATCCCCTAAAAATCTTAAAAGAAGGCTGGTTGCTGTAATCCCATCTACATCAAAATCACCATAGACAAGTATCTTCTCTTTGCGAGAGATGGAGAGAAGAATTCGATCCACCGCCTCTCTCATCCCTTTCATCAGGAAAGGGTCATGGAGCCTGTCAAAGGAAGGAAAAAGAAAATCCTGAAAAAACTCTTCCTTTATACCACGATTCAAAAGAAGCTTTATCAAAAGAGGAGAAAGTTTCCACCTGCGAGAGAGAATCTGGCACTTTTCCTCTTCCCACTTTTTTTTCAGCAACCACTTCGTTTCAATAGCCTTCATTTTGCCAATTATAGATTATTTCATCCTTTCCGTCAAACCGTCAACCTCAAATTTTTTCCAGCCACTGGATTTTACCACCCTCATTCCTTCACCTATTATCATTCCTTCTACCCCGGGTAAAGAATTTATGAGCTTAATACCTTTTTCCAGACCCAAAACAAAAACACCGGTGGCAAGGGCATCTGCACTGATGCAATCAGGAGCAACTATGGTAACTGACATGGGATTGTTCTGAACTGTCCATCCTGTGGAGGGGTCTATTATATGACCACACCTTCTGCCCTGGATAACATAGTATCTGCGGTAATCACCTGAGGTAGCAACTGCTTTATCAGTTACCCTGATTATTCCAAAAATTTCTCTCATATTTCGTGGATGCTGGATCCCTATCTTCCATTTTCCAGAAGGACCTTTACCAAGACAGTAAAGATCTCCACCTGCATTCACGAGAGCATTTTTTACACCCCTTTTCCTCAAAACCTCTATAGCTTTATCCACAGCGTATCCCTTAGCTATTCCGCCAAGATCAAGTCTCATTCCTTCTTTTCCAAGTAGAACCATACTATCACTTATTTTAATATTTTGATAACCCACAAGGGAAAGAGTATCCTTCAGCTCTCTTTGAGTTGGTAGCCTTTTCTCCTTTCCCATCTTTTGCCAGAGTCTCACCAGAGGACCAACAGTAATATCAAAAGCACCATTTGTAATCCGGGAAAAATATATTGCCCTGAGGATAACTTCCCTTACTTCGGGAGATACTGCAAGTTTTCCTTTCCGGTTGAGAATGCCAATTTCAGATCGGGGATTATAATCGTTCATCAGAGACTCAATCTTAGCCATAACTTCAAACGCCTCCTTGATATCCTGTAAGGAGGCATCAGCTGTAATGGTAACCTGTGTACTCATCATAATCCGGGTTCGGGTGAGAAATTCAGCCCTGCAATACCCCTCCAGAAAAAATAGGGATAAAGCAGCCACCACAGGAATAACGGAGTACTTTTTTCTCATCCTTTACATAGCTTTTTATAAAATGATGGGCTCTATATCACATATCCTGCAGAAAAGATCGCGCAGACTCTCATCAACGGTAAAATAAAAAATCTGCCAACCTTGCCTGACAAGCTGATCACACATTTTTATCTGACACTCCCTTCTTGCAGTATCAGAGGTAAGGAAGGCATCATCAAGTAATATAAAGCATCCTTCAGGGAAGCCTCTTTTAAGAAGCCCCATTCTAAGAGAAAAGAATAATTGGTCCTGAGTTCCACTACTTAATGTCTCTATAGAATAACCCCTTCCTCTGTTATCGGTTACATAAAGGGAGCCTTTATCCCACCTGACTTTCTGGTAACGACCAGAGGTAATCTGGTTGAAGTAAAAGCTTACACCATTTTTCTCATCACTTACTGTATCAAGGAGAATTTTTTCTATCTCCCTGCCCACCTGGGAAAGAACATCCCAGGCTAACAGTGCTGCTCTTTTATCAAGGTAATAACGATTGAGAGCATCCTCTACCTTCCTCAACTCTTCCCATATTCCAGTAGTTTCCTTTATCTTAAGTCTGCCCAATTCACCCTGGGTAAAAGAGGTAACCTGTGCTGTTAAATCCTGAATATCTTTGTCCAGCTCGGAAAGCTTTCTTTCAATTTCTTCTTCTTTTAAAAGCTCCTCCTTATCAATTTCCGGCTCACGAATTTCTTTCTTGGCTTCTTTCTCCCAAATCACAGGATCATCCGTTCCCAAAAGATCTTTTAAGGTATTCTCTGTTGACTTTATTTTTAAATTTATGCTTTGTTTATCTTTAAGCTTTTCTTCAAGTTGGGAAAGAGTAGAAAGACCCGTTTTGTCACGCAAACTCTTAATCTCCTCATTTATGCTTTGAATTTTTAATTCCAGCTCCTTGTGCTGTTTTTGCTTTTCCCTTAATTTACCCCATTTTTTCTCCCTTTCCTTGCTTACATACTCCAGTCTGCTCTCAATCCGCAAAATCTCTGAATTTAAGGAGTGAAAGGTTTTGAGAATTTCATCCACATTTTTTACTCCCGACCATATTTTTCTGCCTCTTTCCACAACAGATTCTTCTAATTTTTTTAAACCAAACTGCTTACTTTTTATCAGATAATAATAAAACAAAAAATATATCCCCAACCCCAAAAGCAAGATAGTAAGGAAAGTATAGGCTGTCTCTTATACACATCTCCGAGCCCACGAGACTAGGCATGATCTCGTATGCCGTCTTCTGCTTGAA
>CBFDTW010000052.1:0-10894 GCA_965613085.1 uncultured bacterium
GGTCTGTATGTAAGTGATAAGCATTATCTTGTACCACCTTCATCTGACCAAAATTTTATACCTGCCATTTTAGAAATCTGTAAAAAGGAAAATATAAAACTATTAATACCCACCAGAGATGGTGAATTATTATTATTTACTAAGAATAAAAAAAAATTTGGGAAACAGGGAACATATGTTATGGTATCTAATCCAGAAGTTATCGAAATCTGCAATGATAAATATAGATTTTATCAATTTTTAATAGGAAACAATATTCCAACCCCTAAAACATACCTCCCACATCAAATTGATTTTTCCTCTGCTCGTTATCCATTAATCGTTAAATCAAGATATGGAAGCGGTAGCAAGGGTTTATTTAAAGTAGAAAATGCGGAAGAATTAAAATTCTTTATTAATTATGTTTCCAATCCAGTAATACAGGAATTTATCAATGGAAAAGAATACACCGTTGATTTATTCTCAGATTTAAACGGAAAGGTGCTTACAGTAGTTCCAAGAGAAAGAATAGAAACATTCTGTGGGGAATCGTATAAAGGAAAAACGGTTAAAGATACTCAAATAATAGAATATGCAAAGAATTTGGCAGAAAAATTGCAAACTATTGGGCATATTACTATTCAATGTATAAGAAACGATAGCGGAATAAAATTTATTGAAGTTAACCCAAGGTTTGGTGGAGGTGCTATTTTAGGAATCAAAGCAGGTGCCAATACCCCCTCATTATTACTTAAACTGATACTTGGTGAAAAAATCAAACCACAAATTGGAGAATTTAAAGAAGGCCTTCTTATGTTGCGGTACACAAAGGATATTTTTATTTTGGAAAGTGAGTTAACCAATGGCTGGCAAAAGCAATTCTTTTTGATTTAAGTTATACCCTCTATGAGGAGATAATGATAACTCTCACAGAGAAGGTTGAGGAAAAAATGATAGAAAATCTTGTCCAGTCCATATACATGTTACCCACCTTATTGAACTCCTTCAGATTATCAAAGAAAACAGGAGGAAGGTTATGGATAAAAAAATAGTTTTTTTGCATATTCCCAAATCTGGTGGAACTACCTTCAAGAGTCTATTGTATAAAAAATATGGGAGAAAAAAAAGTTACCAATTTAATTCGTATAGGATTTTTGATGCTATTGAAGAATTCAGAAAAATGCCATTACACAAAAAAAGGGAATATAGTGTGATTGAAGGTCATTTTGCCAATGGAATAGAAAGATATCTGTGCGTCAGTGAAGCTCCGGTGTTCATAACTTTTTTAAGAGAACCGGTCAAAAGAGTGATTTCATATTGGAAGCACCTGAAAAGATTACCCCTCCTTAAAGGAGGGTTTGGGATGAATTATAAATATATCAAAGATGGAATAGATTTGAGAGAACTGTCTCTTGAGGAATTTATAAAAGGTGACTATTCATATGAAATTGATAACGGACAGCTCAGGTATTTAGCCTCTGTTGATGGGAAACCTGTAAGTTTTGAAAGAAAAAGGTGCATGGATATTCAGGATTTGAAAAGAGCCAAAAGGAATCTTATGGAAAAATACAGTTTTGGTATTACAGAAAAATATCCAGAGTCTTTACTGTTGTTAAAAGAAGAAATGCTGAGGAAAGGTATAGATCTTGAAGTAGAGTATCAAAAAAAGTTAAATCAGTCTCCCAATAAAGTTGAACTCTCCAAGAAAGAAGTGGAACTAATTAAAGGAAGAAACTCACTGGATGCAGAATTATATGAATTTGCTTACGAAATTTTCCACGAGAAACTCAGGAAATATTTTGGCAAACAAAATTTAGCTGAAAAGACCAAGAGTGTTAAACAGAGTTTCAATTGCATTGCACACTCAAGGAAGTTAAGGCAGATAAAGGAGGCACTATCTAAAATTGACAGGAGATCCAGAGTTGTAGTCTATGGAGCAGGAGAGCACACCTACAGATTATTAAAAAGTACAGACCTCAAGTGTAAAAACATTGAATGTATCGTTGATACCTATGAACAGGATGGAGATATGTTGGGTATAAAGGTAAAGAATGCAAAAGAACTGGGAGATATTGTCCCAGACGTAGTTATCATCTCCTCTTTTGCATTTCAAGAAGAGATATACAGATATCTAACTAAGGAGATTGGATATAACGGTTTAATAGTAAAATTTTACGATGAGAACGATACAGAAGTATTTTATGTTTGAAAATCCGATTTTCGGATAATAAAAGGGGAGCAGTGAAATGGAAGTCAATATAGCAGAAAGAAAAATAGGCAAAAGCCATCCCGCTTTCATAGTAGCTGAGCTTTCAGCAAATCATCTGCAAAAATTTGATCATGCAGTAAAGCTTATAAAGGCAGCAAAAGATGCAGGAGTAGATGCGGTTAAGCTTCAAACATATACCCCTGATACCATAACCATAGATTGTGACAATGAATATTTTCAAATAAAACAAGGAACTATATGGGATGGTAAAACTCTTTATGAGCTTTATAAAGAAGCGTACACTCCCTGGGAGTGGCAGCCAGAGTTAAAGGAAATAGCAGAAGAATTAGGACTGATATTCTTTTCCACACCCTTTGATAAAACTGCAGTGGACTTTTTAGAAGAAATAAATATACCCTGTTATAAAATTGCATCCTTCGAAATAACAGATATACCGCTTATTGAATATGTTGCATCAAAGGGAAAGCCTGTAATTATCTCCACAGGAATAGCAACATTAACTGATATACAGGAGGCTGTGAATGCCTGCAAAAGGATGGGGAATAGCCAGATAGCACTCTTAAAGTGTACCTCAGCTTATCCAGCTCCTTTAGAAGAGGTAAATTTGAAGACCATTCCAGATATGGCGGAAAAATTTAAAATAGTCATTGGTTTATCTGATCATACTTTGGGGATTTCTGTTCCTGTTGCCTCTGTTGCACTTGGAGCAAAAATAATAGAGAAACATTTTACTTTATCTCGTTCTTTAGGTGGTCCAGATGCTGCTTTTTCTTTGGAACCAGAAGAATTTAAAGCAATGGTAAAAGCTGTAAGAGAAGTAGAAAAGGCTTTGGGAGATGTCTGTTATGAGCTAACCGAAAAAATGAGAAAAAACAGGCAGTTTTCCAGGTCCCTTTTTATTATAAATAACATAAAAGCAGGAGAAGTTTTTACAGAAAAAAATGTTCGTTCAATACGGCCAGGTTATGGATTGCATCCCAGATATTTGAAGAAGATTTTAGGAAGACGGGCAACACAGGATATTAAAAGAGGAACTCCGTTGAAGTGGAGTTTAGTAGAATAATGAGAGAAAAAATTTATAAGCTAAAAGTCAAGGTTCAACGTCGCAGATTAAAAGGAGGAGGTTTTACCTTTATCATAAATCTTCCCCTGGAGTGTGGTATGTGTGGGTACCGTTTCACAAGATCTGTTCAAGTAGGCGTCAATAATCCAGTCGTTTCCTGTCCTTTCTGTTATTATCGGAACCTGCTTAAGCTGCAATGGCACTTTGAAGAGAAGATGTTAACCGAGAATACCATTGCAGAAGTAATTGTACATTAGTAAACTTTGCTTAAAATTAAAGTTGCTTGCATTTTTTTGTCGATAAGTTAAAATAAAGTTAAATAAAAGAGGGTGAGGGGGTTTTTTAAGAAGAGCGGGAAATTATTTATGCGTAAAGAAAGGATTCATAGGAGATTAAGAGCTATTATCAGTGATACTTCCAAACTTCCCACCCTTCCATTTATTGCCTCACAGGTGATAGATCTTATCCATCGCCCCCAAACCTCTGTGCAGGAGCTTGCCAGGATAATATCCAGTGATCAATCTCTAACCAGTACCATTCTTAAACTGGTTAACTCCTCCTATTATGGTTTCCCCCGACAGATAAGCACAGTTAAGCATGCACTTGTTATTCTGGGTTTTAATGAGATAAGGAATCTCGCTTTTGCTATTTCTATTCTGCGCAGTTTTCCCGGAGACGAAAAATCCTCCTTGTTTGATTTCCGGGCTTTCTGGAGGCATTGTCTGGGTTGTGCTGTGGTGGCAAAGATGCTGGCCAAATTTTTCAGATACCGCGTTTCAGGAAAAGTTTTTGTAGCAGGTCTGATCCATGATATTGGTAAGCTTCTTTTAAGTCAATACGCCAAGGACTTATTTGAACAGGTTATGCAAGAGGTGGTATCTCGAAAAATATCTTTCTATCAGGCAGAGAGAAATGTTCTTGGTGTTACTCATGCTGAGATAGGAAGCTGGCTGGCCTCCCGATGGAATTTTCCTCAGGAGATAGAAGAGGCTGTTAAATTTCATCATTTTCCCTCCAAAGCTATGATTAATCCCCCACTTTGTTCTGTGGTTCACCTCTCCGACGTGCTTGTCCGGATGAGGTTCATAGGTTGGGGTGGAGATAGAGAAGTTCCCCTTCCTTGCCCTGAAATATGGAAGACCCTGCAGCCTTTAAGGCCCGATCTTGACCCCTCCCATCTGGAATACTTTATTCCCCTTGTGGATGAAGAGGTAGAGAGAGCAAAACCTCTTTTTGATATTCTGGGTTAAAATAATGATAAGCAAAGATAAAATTATCCACTATCTGCTGGAGCTAACCGTCCTGGATAAAAATCCGGAGAAAATCTGTGAAAATTTTCTTAATTTATTTAAAGGAATTATTAACTATAAAGGATGGGCATTTCTTATTTTAAGTGAGGAAACAAATCAGTTTGAATTTTTGCGTGTGGAAGAGTTAAAAAAAAATTATGTGGAGGAGATTAAAAGCTTAATAGAAGAAGGGTTAATAGACTGGGTGCTGGAGAGAAAAACTCCTGTCACTGTTCCTTTGAAAAAAAATTTAGCCTCTTCGGATGAAAGTTTTTTTATCATCCCTCTGGTGATAAAAAATAAGAAAATCGGTGCGGTGATACTTCTCTTTTTGACAAAGCCAAACCTCCTGGGAGAGATTACTCCTGATTTATTTGCTCTTGCCGCTGGGCAGACAGCCCTCACAATAGAGAACTTTTTGCTTCGTGAAGAACTGGATCGCCAAAGAAAAGAAGAAATTGCTCTTTCAAAGATATCCGGGAGTGTTGAGGCCAACAAAGAGCTGGATGAGATTTTAATGTTCATTCTCAAATTAGCCCTGGAGGAAACGCAAAGCGAGTATGGATTTTTTCTGAAAATCGATGAAAAAAAGAAAAAAATCTCCCCCTGGATAAGTTTCAAAGTTCCCCTGTCCAGGGTTAAAAAATGTCCTTTTTCTTTAGCCAGGGGAGCCATAGGTTATGTAGCATCCACAGGGAAAACTCTTATAGTTGACAATTACCCTGAAGATGCACGTTTTAAGAGCTGTGTCGAATTTGTGAAGTTTAAACCAAAAAACCTGGTAAGTGTTCCTGTAAAGATCAATCAGAAAAAAATGGTGATTTTAACCCTGTGCAATACCAGGCCTTTTTATACCAGGGATGATCTTGATTTTCTTTTTATAATAGCAACCTATACAGCGGTGATTATTAAGAATAAGCTTTTATACAATGAACTAAGGCAATCTTTTCTTGATACCGTAAATGCACTCGTTCAAACAGTTGAGGCAAAAGACCCCTATATTGCGGGACATTCCCAGAGGGTAACCGAGTACTCTCTTGAAATTGGAAGGTATCTTAAACTCTCGCGAAAGGAGATGGAAATGATTAGATTTTGTGGACTTTTGCATGACATAGGCAAAATAGGAATTAGTGACAGTTTACTCAATAAGCCCTCTCCACTCCGAGAGGAGGAATATGAGCTAATAAAGGAACATCCCATAATTGGAGAACAAATAGTTAAGGAAATAAAGTTCCTGGAGCCGGGAGTTCCCTTAATTCGTCACCATCATGAAAGATACGATGGAAAAGGGTATCCTGACGGGCTTGAAGGAGAAAAAATCCCTCTACTGGCAAGGATTTTAACTGTTGCCGATGCTTTTGACGCCATGGTCTCAACTCGTCCCTATCGCAGAGCTTTAACATTTGGGGAGGCAAAAAAGGAACTGGAGCAAAAAGCAGGAACTCAATTTGACCCCAGAATAGTAAAGATATTTTGCAAAATTTTGGATAAAGGATTCTCAAGCAAAAAAAGGGAAACTCATGAGGATGATTTTTCTTGAGGTAAGTTTAAAGAGGCAAGATTTTGCCAGTTAAGCTGATGGGAAGGGGCGTAAACCATTTTTATTCTTTTCTCCACTTTCTGAAAAACAGCTTCAAAATTGGATATATACCAGGGATATTTAGCCGGCTCTACCCAGGCTGAGTTAAATGAGGCCAGTTCATTTAAACGGGCAAGAATGTTCTCAGTATTACCGTATCTTTCTTGCATCAGGGTTACATTACCTATTCCCCAGTTATAGGCAAGGGAAGCTAAAGTGGTATCTTTGAATTTGTCAAGAAGGAATTTATAATAAATAGCACCTACCACTATATTTAGCTCGGGGTTGGTTTTTACCTCCTTCCAACCGAAGTCCCCATATTCATTTAGCGCCTCAGCGACCCACTTTTTCTTATCCTTCAGACGCATAACATCCTGATAAGCCCAGATTGTAACTCCCATAAGACCATATGCACCACGAGGGCTGATTGCAAAAGGATTAAATTGAGATTCCCGCTTTATATGAGAAGCAATAGAGAAAATTGGAACTCCTGTTTTTTGGGAGGCTTTTGCTATCTCGCTTAAAAAAGGTCTCATCTGTAAAAAATAAGCTCTTTCTTTCCCCTTTAGCTGACTTAAAACTAATCTATAGAAGGAAGTATCCTTTTCCAGTGCAGTATAATAATCTTTTAACTCTGGATGGAAAATATAAAAAGAGGATAGATATTGGATACTTTCCGGATACCCTGCAGGGCTCTTAAAGTAAAAAATATAAGTTGAGGAGGAAAAGTAAAGAATGAAAAAAAGAGTTAATCCTGCTCCTATCCAGAACTTCACCAACTTCATGAGGTTTTTTCTTATAAAGGCTCTCATAATAGTTTTGTATTATATGCAAAATTCAAACTATGGCAAGGCTTAATCCTGGTTGACTTATAAAACTTATGTGCTATTTTTTAAAGCAGTTCAAGAATATATATCTACAGGGGGTGAAGTAGAATGGTTTATGAGAAAAGAATAGTTTCAGCTCTTGTATGGGGTGTAATATTTGGTTTTATCTCCTGGGGGCTTGCCCGGGTTTCCGGAGATGTTCCTTTATCCGGTGCAGTGGCTATCATTCTTTCCAGAACGCTTCTGGGCTTTGTTATTGGAATAAGTGCCTGGAAGATTGTATGGTGGCTTCATGGAATTTTATTAGGACTATTTTTTGGCCTTCCTTCAGGATTTGCCTCCTTATGGCTGGGACGGGGATGGGGAGCAGGATTTGTACTTACGGTAGTTACAGGAATGATCTTTGGTTTCTTGATAGAACTTTTAACTACAGTGGTTTTTAAAGCAGAGCTCCGGGAGGCAAAACCCGAAGAGAAAAAAGAAGAAGAAAAGAAGAGTAAGGAGTAAAATCAACCAAAAATTCTTTTACTCTTTCTCCAAAACCTCTTATCCACTACGTTTTTTTCAGGAACTGCTAATACTGACCTTATCATTAAATATTTTTCTTTTTAATGCCGATAAATAATATAAAACCAAATAGTGAGAGAAAACCCATTTTTTTGTTTATTTAATTATTCAAGGAGAGCAGGATGAGAAAAATTAAGCCTTTTTTACTGATTTTTCTTGTTTTACTCGTGGTATATCTTCCTCTTGGCTTAGCCTCTGCACAATCCTCTTTGCAGGAGCTTAATACCCTCAGAATCACCGGGAAAGGAATAGTTGATGAAAAAGGTAATTTAAAGATAAATCTTGACTGGAGATTTCCCACCAATGCTCTTTATATCCAGATAAAGAAAAATTTTCCCAGTCCTTACATCATCCTGAGAGAATTTACTTCTCAAAGGTCAGCTTTTGAAGTGGCTAATGCCAGTATAGAATATGATGACGCTGAAAGAGCTCTTCATGTGACCGCAGACTTCCTGGGATTGGCCGTTAACAAAAAGGGACGCTGGGAAATCGATATGGGCAAAGGAACAGACTGCATCTTGCTGGAAAAACAGAGAGGTATATTCTTGCAGGTAACCCCCGTAGATTCTCAGATGATTCTGGTAATGGATATGATGGTGAGGCTTCCCCGGGAAGCTTCCAATATAAGGTATAACGAAAAAAAGGGACTTCTTACCTATTCTCTCCCCAGAAAACCTGCCACAGGTTACTGTGAACTTGATCTTTCTCTTAGATGTAAACCTCGCCTTATGGCTGCCACCTACAAGGTATATGGAAATCCTGACATATCTGAGGGAAGCATGTGGGTAGCCAAAGCAGTTTTTAAAAACACGGGAGAGTGTAATATTCGAAATTTAAAGGTAAGTTATAAATTGGGTGAATATTCAGACTGGTCAATTCCCAACACTTATTCTCTTATTGTTCCCGGGGGATGTGTGGTAGACCTTTATTACCCGGTAATCTCATCAAAAATCACACAGCTTTTGACTCGCACTCCGGTTGATGTACAGATAAAATACAGCTATCAGGATGAAGAAGGAAATGAATATGAAGATGTTAGTGGTGAAAGGATAGAGATACTGGGAGTAAATCAGATAGAATTTTGCAATTTGACTATGGAAGAGAGAACTGGAACCTGGGCTGAGTACTTTTCTAACTCCCCTCTTCTGGCAGCCTGGGTTACCCATCTTGACCCTCCGGTGAAAGCCCTTGCTGGAATGGTATCTCAGTTGGCTGGAGGAGTTCCCACTGCACTGGACCCGGAATCAGCTATCAAGTTCTGCAGAGCCCTCTATGAGCTTGAAGTTGCCAATGGAATGGTCTATCAGACTCCTTCTGGATTTCTACAAGAATACGCACCAGGTCAGGATATCAAATACCCCAGGGATACTTTGAGGGATAAATCTGGAACCTGCGTTGATCTTGCTATACTTTATGCCAGTGTATGTGAAGCAGTGGGTCTCGAAACTATCCTGGTTACTATTCCAGGCCATTGTTTTCCAGTGGTTATTCTTCCTGGGGGAGGGCTTTTACCTGTTGAGTGCACGGCCATAAGTGGAGTTGCAGTAGGAGAACCCCAGGTGAGGGCTTTATCCTTTGATAAGGCTGTAGAGCTTGCCTCCAAGGAGCTTCAAAACCTCCAGATGGGAATGTACTATCTGGTTAATGTGGAGGAGATGTGGCAGCAGGGGGTGGTAAGTCCGGAACTTCCAAGGTTAGAAGCAGACATTCTGCAAAGATGGGGATGGCAGCTACCCCAGGCTCAGGTGCAACAACAGGCTCCTGGCGGTGGTCCAGTAGGGGAAAGAGGACAGGGTGGAGAGAGACAGGTAACCACTGTGAATGTTAACAAAAGACATTCAAGCCAGCAACACAGATGTTCTTTTCTCTATCCTGAGGGATGGCAAATTCAGGAAGATCAGAATAATATTACCATAGGAGACCCTCAGGGTTTTGCCTGGGTGACTATGTGGAGAATAGCCGAAAATATTGACCCTCAGACTTACCTTAAAAATGCAGAAGATTACTTAAAACAAAACTGGAAAAATTACACTGTAACCTCAAGAAGCGAGGTTAAGATTAACTCCATAGATGCACTACGAGTTGACGGGCACTACACTCCGGCGCAGGGAAGAGTTGAGATCTTCACCATACTGGTTTTGCACCAGAACAACCAGGCAAAACTTATGGTAGGCTCCGGGATTGTAAAAGAACAGTATCCCAATTTTTCTCCTGTAATGGAGAAGATATTTAACAGTATTACCCTTGTTGATACCGGACAAACAACTACTCCCCGGCAAACTCAACAGCAAACCCAGAGATACACAAGCGGGCAGTATAAATTTTCCTTTGATTATCCTCAAGGATGGCAGGTAAGTGAACAGCAAGGCACCGTAAGTGTAGTTCATCCTCAGAATCTTGCCTGGGTAAGTATATGGAGAATAACCCAGAATGTTGATCCTCAAAATTACCTGCAAAACTTAGAATTCCAAATAAAACAACAATACCAAAATTTTACAGTGACTGAAAGAAAGCGAACAACAATTAATGGTGTAAGCGTACTCATAACAATAGCTGAATCTACTTCTCCTCAGGGACAGGCTCAGGTTAATGGTATCCTGGTTTTTTATGAGAATAATCAGGCAAAACTTGGAGTGGTATCCGCAGGTTTAAGGGAGCAATACGATAATCTCTCCCCTATGTTGGACCAGATAATTGGTAGTATTACCCTATGGTAAGGTAGTAGCTCTGAGATTACCAGAAGCAAATTTGCAGTATAAAAGGAGTAGAAAAGATGAGGAAAAGATTTATAGGGGCCGTAGCGGGTTTGATTTTAATGTTGGTTTCAGGCGCTGCCCTATCTCAACTTAGCCCCCCTTTTCAACCCCAACCATCTCAACAGCCTAAAGGAACCACTAAGACCCCTAAGGTAACAGGGTGGCTAAGATACCAGATGTCCGAGCTACTCCCCATTAATAATGCCATGGCTGTCACTCACATTGAATATCCCAGGGACTGGCAAGTAATACCTGATTACTATCAAAGGAGAGTAACTTTTTCTAAAGATTCTAACGGAACTGTTTCCTTTACCCTTTGCCCGGCGATGGAATTGATAAACCCTGTCCAGCGAACTGCATCCGAGTTCTTCCAACTCTTATTTCAGGAGATAAATCAAAGAGTGAGTGATCTTAGGATAGTTAAGCAGGATTTCCCTCAATCTCAAAACATTGCTGGAACGATATTCAGTGAGGGAAGAGTTGAGTTACAGGGAACCGAAAACGGTATGGATATGACCTACTATGTCTGGATTGACTACTTTTATTCCTCAGGAGGGTATTTTAGCGTCGGCACTGCTATCTTTGCTCTTGCCCAGGCTCCTAC
>CBFDTW010000053.1:0-10382 GCA_965613085.1 uncultured bacterium
ATGATACGGCGACCACCGAGATCTACACCTAAGCCTTCGTCGGCAGCGTCAGATGTGTATAAGAGACAGGTACCACTGAAGCTGGAACAACCGACACAACCTACGAGGCTTATCTTGAGTTCAGCCTTTAATAGGGTCTTTTGAGTGAAAATTCAGGGGCAAGCCATTCTCGAGAGGCTTGCCCCGTTTCCCACCAGAGGGAAAGAAAAAGACCAGGAAAATTCAAAGCAGATGTTTTTAAAAAGTTGTCGCCTGATAATAGTTTGCTATAATAAATAAAAACTCATATAAATTCTGGAGCAAAAAATATATGGCAGAAGTAAGATTAAAAAATGTTACCAAATGCTTTGGTAAAGTAGTTGCAGTAAAGAACTTCTCACTTGATATAAAGGATGGAGAGTTTATTATCCTGGTTGGTCCCTCCGGGTGTGGGAAAACCACCACTCTTCGCACTATTGCCGGACTTGAGGAGGTAACAGCAGGGGAGATTTACATAGGTGAGCGTCTTGTCAACGATGTTCCTCCCAAGGATAGAGACATTGCCATGGTTTTTCAGAACTATGCTCTATATCCCCATATGGATGTTTACAGGAATATGTCCTTCGGGCTCAGGCTTCGCAAAGTTCCCAAACATGAGATTGACAGGATTGTGAAGCAAACCGCAGAGCTTCTTGGAATTAGAGAACTTCTGGATAGAAAACCCAAAGAATTATCCGGTGGGCAGCGCCAGAGGGTTGCTCTGGGAAGAGCAATCGTGAGAGACCCCAAAGTTTTTCTCTTTGATGAGCCTTTATCCAATCTTGATGCCAAACTCAGGATTGCCATGAGAGCTGAACTTCTTGCTCTGCACCAGAGATTAAAGACCACCACCATTTATGTAACCCATGACCAGCTGGAAGCTATGACCATGGGGGACAGAATTGTGGTAATGAATGAGGGTGTTATCCAGCAGGTGGATACTCCCCAGAATGTATATGATCACCCTGTTAACAGGTATGTAGCCGGATTCATTGGCTCACCTTCCATGAACTTTATTGATTGTGTTGTAGCCAGAAAGAACGGGAATCTCTATGTCCGTACCAAAGGGATGAGTTTGAGAATACCTCCGGATAAGACAAAGCTTCTGGAAGATTACATTGACAGGGAAGTTATCCTGGGAATAAGACCCGAGCACATTTCTGATACCCAGAGCATCAGGGATTACGAACCAGAGACAACTTTTAAAGCCTCTGTCTGGGTGGTAGAGCCCCTGGGTTCAGAAAAGCTCGTTCATATTAAAAATGAAGATGACACCTTAGTGGCTCGTCTTGACCCGCATGTACCGCTTCAGACCGGTGATACGGCAGAGTTTACAGCCCGGATGGATCTTGCCCACATATTTGATAAGGAAACTGAAGAGACCATCTTTTAATTTATTCCTTCAGACAAGTTTTCTGTAGAGAAGGAGAGTTTTTTAATCTTTTAGATGAAGATAATCCTTGTTGATGGCTATAATGTAATTTATGCATCTCCCTCCCTGAAGGCTCTTCTTTCCCGGAGTATCTACACAGCCCAGGCTCGACTTGTGGAAATGGTTTGCAGGTATTGCTCCTTCGAAAATAAAAAGGGGTATGTAGTATTTGATGCTTATAAAAAAGGTGGAGAAGAAAAAAGAGAAAAGGTCTGTCCACTTGTATCTGTTGTGTATACAGCAAAAGGGGAAACAGCTGATTCTTTCATAGAAAGATTTATCATCAAGAACAAATCAAGGTATACCTATGTTTACGTTGTTACTTCTGATTTAGCTCAGGGGATGACAGTCCTGGATGAAAAAATAATCCCCATATCTCCTAAGAGCTTTCTTTGTCAGATTAAAACCTGCCTTGAGTTTATTGATAAGAAATACTCTCCTGGTGCTACTTTATTTATACATCATCTTATCAGCGGTGATGTTCTGGAGAAAATTCAGAAACAAAAAGATATAAAAAAATAAAGGAGCCTCGCTCATTTGACAGGAATTTTTTAATTTAGATAATAAAGAAGCTAAAAAGGAGGATTTATAAGTTATGAAAGTGGCCAGGATAAAGATAGAGGATTTTTCATATATCCCCCTTCTTTTCGGGAAAAAAGACGAGAATTTAAAGTTAATAGAAAAAGACCTGGGAGTTGAGTTTGTACTGAGGGATAATTCATTAAGAATTAAGGGGGAAAATGAAGCTGTTAACCGGGCAAAAAAGCTGGTGGAGGACCTTATCCGGCAACTGCACCAGGGCTACAGTCCTGATAAAAGAGACCTTCAACTTGCCTTAAAAAGAGTAAAAGAGGGGAAAGATTCTAATCTTGAGGAGTATTCCTCGGAGATAGTTCTTATAACCCCCCGGGGCAAAAAAATAAAACCTTATACTGAGGGGCAGAGAAAATACGTCCAGGCCATAAAGGAAAACGAGGTTGTCTTTGCCATTGGTCCTGCTGGAACCGGCAAGACCTACTTAGCTGTGGCTATGGCTGTAGCATCTCTTGGGAAAGGGGAAGTTCTGAGGATGATTCTGACCCGTCCAACTGTGGAGGCTGGGGAAAAACTCGGTTTTCTTCCTGGAGGACTGGAAGAAAAGGTGGAACCATATCTTCGTCCACTTTACGATGCCCTTTACGAGATGCTCCTTGCCGAAAAATTCCACTCTTTTATGGAGCGGGGAATAATAGAGGTTGCTCCCCTTGCTTATATGAGAGGAAGAACTCTGAATGAAGCCTTCATTATACTGGATGAGGCACAGAATACCACTCATGAGCAGATGAAAATGTTTTTAACAAGGCTTGGATTTGGTTCCAAAGTGGTTATAACAGGAGATATTACACAGATAGATTTACCCTCTCATAAAGTTTCCGGATTGGTGGAGGCACAGTCCGTTTTTAAGGGAATAAAGGGAATTGAGACCGTATACCTTACCAGGAAAGATGTGGTAAGGCACAGACTGGTTCAGGAAATAGTAAAAGCGTATGAGAGTTATGAAAAAAGGGTTAAAAATGTTAAGAAGAGTGGAAAAGAAAGAGTTTAAATTTTCGGAATTTATAAAACTGAGAAACCTTTTTACCCCTTCTTATGTTCCTTTCTGGCTGTGGTTTGCAGGAACAGGTGCCGGGATTTTTTTAATCTATGCCCTTTTTTCCGCCCTTCCTCTTAATTATAAAATCGGGCTAATAATAACTCTGGAGATTTTTATCTGCATTTTATCTGTAGGCCTTTTTCGTTTTTACCCGCAATTTTTAACCGGGAAATACCTTGCTTTATTTGCAACCATTTTGCTAAGTACGGCACTGATGGGCAGAATTTTTACAGCTTTGCCCCAGATACCCGACGTTTTCATACCCTTTGCTTTTTCTTCCATTCTTTTTTCCCTTTTCTTTAACCTTCCCCTGTCCATCTTTTCCCTTTCCATGCTTTCAATTCTCTTTGCTGTTTTCTCCGGTGAGCCTGAACTTTTACCTGTCTGGTTTTGCGGAGGAATGGCGGGAGCCTATGGAGCCTCCCTGATACATCACAGGACCGATATAACCCGGGTAGGTCTGTGGGTGGGTTTTGTGAATCTTTTCTCTGTTGCAGGAATAGCTTTTATTAAGGATTTTTCTCTGCCTCAGTTTGCCTCCCTGGGACTCTGGGGTCTGGGTAGCGGGATTTTCTCAAGTGTCCTTATTAATGTAACTCTGCCTTACTTTGAAACTTACTTCGGGATTACCACAGATATTCGTCTTGTGGAGCTTGCTGACCTTAACCATCCTCTCCTGCACAGATTATCAATAGAGGCCCCGGGAACATATCATCATACCATAACCGTCGCTTCTCTGGCGATTGCCGCCGCAGAACAGGTTGGTGCTAATTCTCTTCTGGCCAGAGTTGGAGCTTATTATCATGATGTGGGGAAGACAACCCGTCCTCACTTTTTTTTCGAGAACACCAGAGTGGGAGGAGGAAACGATTATCATTCCAGAGTTAGCCCGAATCTTTCCTCGGTAATAATCATATCCCATGTAAAAGATGGAATAGAACTTGCCAGGATTTTCAGGCTGCCCCAGGTTGTTATAGATATAATTGCTCAGCATCATGGGACAAGCCTTATAGCCTATTTTTATCGCAAGGCTCTCCTGGATAAAAAGAAAAAAGAGCCTGTGAGTGAGGCTGACTTTCGCTATCCTGGACCCAGGCCTCAGACAAAAGAAGCAGCTATAGTTATGCTGGCTGACTCTGTCGAGGCTGACTTTCGTTTTTCTTCATGGAAAAGTCCCAAAGGGATAAGGGAAAGAGTACACAAGGTTATAGACAATAAGTTGAAAGATCATCAACTTGATGAGGCGGATCTTAGTTTGCGAGACCTTAATCTTATTGAAGAGGCCTTTACCCGGGTACTGACGGGTTTGTCTCATACCAGGAAAAGATACCCTGAAGAAATGCTGGGAAATGAGAAGAAAAAATCTGGAAATCAACAATATGTGGGGAGGAAAAGTTCCCGTACTTCTCCTTAAAAGAGCAGTTTCTCTGACTTTGGCCGAAGAAGGAGCAAAAAGGGGAGGTGGAATAAGTCTGGCACTGGTCCCCCGGGACCTTATGAAAGAGCTTAATTTAAAATACAGAGGAGAGTCTTACCTTACCGATGTTCTGGCCTTCCCTTTTCAAGACGAGATTGGACCGGCTAAAAAGCTTCTGGGCGAGGTGGTTATCTGCCCGGATGTAGCAATGACTCAGGCAGAAGAGAGGGGTCATTCGCTGGAGGAAGAGCTTGTACTGCTTGTGATTCATGGTGTGCTTCATCTTCTGGGGTACGGTGATGAAAAAGAAGAGGAGAAAAAATTAATGGAGGAGAAGGAGAGGAAAATTTTAAAACTTCTTGGCAAAAGAGAAGATATAGTTGATGGTGAATAAGAGTTATATAATTGATTCTTGGTTTTTGGTTTTTGGTTCTGGGTTCTGGGTTTTTGGTTCTGGGTTTTTGGTTCTGGGTTGTTGGTTCCTGGTTCTTGGTTCCTGGTTCTTGGTTCCTGGTTGTTGGTTGTTGGTTCCACTGGTGAAAACACAATAAATAGAAGGAGTTATGAATGCAAAGAAAAATAAAAATGTTAAGTATAATGGCGGTAACTCTCTTTTTGTTTGCAGGGCTGGTTTCCCAGATTGCAAGGGCAGATATTCTTGAAGAAGTTTTTAAAAGAACAGCTTATGTAGACCTGCAAAAGATATTTCAGGAGTATCAGAAAAAGAAAGACCTTGAGGTAAGACTGAGGCAAGAGACCGAGACAGGGCAAAAGAAGCTGGAGGAGATGAGAGAAGAGCTGGAAAGGTTAAAGAAAGAATATGAAACGCAGGAGCTTCTTTTGACCGAGGAGGCCAAGAAAGAGCGCCAGGAGGAGATCACCGCGAAGGTAAAGGAAGTTGAGAGTCTGCGGCAAAAAATCTCCAATCAGATAAAAGTGCGGCAGGATCAGTACACTCAGGAAATTATCCAGGATATAATTAATAAGATAAAACAGATAGCAGAAAGGGAAGGTTATATTTACGTCTTTGATAAGGCGGCTCTTGTTTATGCTGCACCTATTCAGGATATAACCGGACTCATTATAGATGAGTTAAACAAGGAATACGGGGCAGAGAAAAATGAATAAGAGTTTAAGCTTAAAAGAGGTTGCCATCCTTGTAGGAGGCAAAGTTAAGGGAAAAGAAGATATTGTTATAAAAGGTGCAGCCAAAGCCGAAGATGCTAAAGAAGGAGAGATTACCTTTGCTGTCTCTGAGAAGTTTTTGCGCATTGCGGAAAAATCCAGAGCATCTGCGGTAATTGTACCAGAAAACGTGGAGAACTTCCCCAAACCTATTATCAGGGTACGCAGTCCTCGTTTTGCTTTTGCTAAAGTGCTGGAAGTTTTTGCGCCTTCAAGATGCAAGTTTAAAGGTATTCATCCCTCAGCCATGATTGCTAAAGGGGTGAAGATAGGGGAAAGGGTAAGTATAGGCCCCTTTTGCATTATTGAGGAAGGGGTTAAGATAGAGGACGATGTTTGTCTTTCCGGGTTGGTTTATCTGGGAAAAGATGTCAGGATTGGTGAGGGCTCTTTCCTTCATCCCCGGGTTACTGTACTTGATGAAACCTGTGTGGGCAGAAGGGTTATAATACACTCAGGGGCTGTAATTGGTTCGGATGGTTTTGGTTTTGTTAAGATGGAAGATGGTTCTTATTACAAGATTCCCCAGATAGGAAGGGTAGTTATTGAGGATGATGTGGAAATTGGAGCCAATGTGACCATTGATCGGGCAACCACCGGGGAAACCCGCATAGGAAAGGGAACCAAAATTGACAATCTGGTTCATATTGCTCACAATGTAACTGTCGGGAAGAATGTAGCTATTGTGGCTCTGGTAGGCATCTCTGGAAGCTCACAGGTAGGAGACGGCGTGATTCTTGCTGGCCAGGTTGGAATTACCGACCATGTATCCATAGGAGATAATGCTATAGTTGGTGCTAAATCAGGTGTTACCAAAAATGTTCCTCCCTCCTCTTTTGTCTGGGGAATTCCAGCTCGCGACCATCTGGTGCAAAAAAAGATGATGGCTCTGGCATACAGGCTTCCTGAGTTTGCAAAGAGACTCCAGAGGTTGGAAAATTTAATTGAAGAGGTTAAAGATGAGGTGGCAAAAAACCATTGAAAAAAGTGTAAGCTATGAAGGTATTGGTCTTCACCTGGGGCAAAAGGTGAAAGTTACTCTGGAACCTGCTCCTCCTGATGAAGGGGTAGTTTTCGTTAGAGAGGACCTTCCTGGCTCTCCGGGTATAAAGGCTGCTGCATTCAAGGTGGTGGACAATCACAGAGGAACCACTATAGGAGAAGGAGATGTTAAAATCACTACAGTGGAGCATATTCTGGCTGCTCTTTCTGGAATGGGTGTTGATAATGTTACCATAAGGATGAATGGCCAGGAGTTTCCTGCCGGTGATGGTAGTGCTCTTCCCTGGGTTGAGTTGATTAAGACAGCCGGGGTTATCTCCCAGGATGTTCCAAGAAGGTTTTTTAAAGTGGACCAGCCTTTCTGGATGGAAGATAATGATAGAAGACTTGTTGTTTTGCCCGATGATGAGTTTAAAATTACCTATGTGGTTGATTTCCCCCAGAGTCCCTTGAAGTCCCAGTTCGCCGAATTTATAATAAATAAAGATACCTTTATCAATGAAATTGCTCCCTCACGTACCTTCGGATTCATGGAGGAAGTGGAGGACCTCAAAAAGAAAGGTCTCATTCAGGGAGGATCACTTGAGAACGCGGTGGTTATAGACGATAAAGGAGTGGTGAATAAGGAAGGGCTCAGGTTTCCAAATGAGCCTGTCAGGCATAAAATACTGGATTTAATTGGTGATCTTTATCTAATCGGAAGACCTTTAAAGGCTCATGTTATAGCAGTAAAGGCGGGACATCTTTTCAATGTAAGATTAGCCAAAAAACTGGAGAAACTTATGAAAAAAGATAATAAAACCGGTAGCGGTTTGAGTATAAAGGAGATAGAGAAGATACTTCCCCACAGGTATCCTTTTCTTCTGGTGGATAAAATCTTATCCATGGAAGATGGGGAAATTGTGGGAGTAAAAAACTTTACAATTAATGAGCCTTTTTTTACAGGTCATTTCCCCGGTCACCCTGTGGTTCCTGCGGCTTTAATTATAGAATCTATGGCTCAGGTTGCCGGAGTATACCTTCTCAGCACCAGCGAGAACCAGGGAAAACTTGCCTATTTTGCAGGAATTGATAAGGCTCGGTTTAGAAAACCAGTTCTGCCGGGAGACCGGCTTGTTACCAAAATAAAGGTTTTGAGTCTGAAAAAAACCTTTGGAAAATCCTCAGGCAAGGTAGAGGCAACAGGTTTCGTAGAAGGGGAAAAAGTTGCAGAGGCTATTTTTCTCTTCAGTCTGGTAGAAAGATAAATTATATCGAGAAAAAATGGAAAGACTTCCCTGGCATGTTGCTATTCTAATGGATGGAAACGGAAGATGGGCTAAAAGTAAAGGTCTGCCCAGAATTGAGGGTCATCGGGTGGGTATGGAGAAAATTCGCAGGATAACCGAACTTTGCCAGGAAAAGGGTATAAAAATTTTAACTTTATATGCTTTTTCCAAGCAGAACTGGAACAGACCACGCCAGGAGGTAGAGTTTCTCATGCAAAGATTTGAAGATTACCTGGACAGAGAAGCTGATAATTTAATGGAAAAAGGTATTCGATTCCAGGTAATTGGCAGAGTGCAGGAGCTTTCTCCCAGTTTAAGAAAAAAAATCCGGGAAGTCACCCAGAGAACAAAGATTAATGAAGATTTTTTCCTGAATCTGGCCATAAACTATGGAGGACAGGAAGAGATAGTGGATGCGGTAAGGAGGATATCGGTACTGGTAAGGGAAGAGAAACTTTTGCCCCGGGCAATAGATGTTGAACTTTTTAAGAGGTATCTTTATACTCCTGATTTGCCTTATCCTGATCTTCTTATCCGCACGGGAGGTGAGATGAGGGTGAGTAATTTTCTTTTATGGCAGATTGCTTATACCGAGTTCTGGTTTACCTCTGTTTTCTGGCCAGATTTTGATGAGGAGCATCTGGAGGAAGCGCTGCAGGATTTTGCTCGAAGGGAGAGAAGATTTGGGGCAATAAAGGGAGATTGATTTGCTTCTTAAAAGATTTATTGTTGCATTTATTTTTATTCCTGCATTTATTTTTTTAATTATCAAAGGTGGTTATTTCTTTTTAGCTCTGGTTTGCGGGATAATTGGAGTTGGACTTGCAGAATTTTATCACGGAGCAAACATAACTGATAGATATATCTTTTCCAGAAACGTCATTCTCGGTCTTTGTATACCTGTGGCTGTTTACTTTAAAGGGGAGGGTATTCTGCCATTTACTATAACCTGTATTATTTTTATAATTTTTTTCTGGGAGCTTTTTAAATTAAAAACTCCTCACTCCGAGGTTAACATTGGGGTTAATCTGGGAGGAATTCTGTACGTAAGCTATCTTTTCAGTTACATAGTTATTATGAGGGAGCTTCCTTTTGTGGGGGCAAAGCTGGTGATTACCGTTTTTTTTGCTACCTGGATGGGAGATACCGGAGCTTTTACAGTGGGTAGTTTGTGTGGAAAACATAAATTTTTCCCTGTTTACAGCTCCCAGAAATCAGTAGAAGGATTCTTGGGTGCTATTGCCTTCAGCCTTTTAGCTATGCTGGTGTCCAGACTATGGATTTTTATTCCTTTTCCTCATCTTATTATTCTCGGGGTTCTGGCTGGAGCAGGTGGGGAGATGGGGGATTTTTTTGAATCCATGCTTAAAAGAGGATTGGGAATTAAAGATTTTGGCAGGATTTTGCCAGGGCATGGAGGGATTCTGGATAGATTCGACAGTTTATTTTTTACTGTACCCATTTTTTTCTATTACACAAGGTATCTGCTAAATCTCGGTTGAGTTGGTTGATCGTTTGCTAAAGAATACGCAAGGTGTGGAGTTTAAATAAATGACAGTAGTTTTCGTAATAGCCATTTTCCTCATTCTGATTTTTCCTCACGAGGTGGGGCATTTTCTTATGGCAAAGTTGTCAGGGATGAGGGTGGAGAAATTTTCCCTGGGATTTGGACCCAGAATATGGGGTATAAAAAGAAAGGAGACAGAATATGTTATTTCTCTTTTTCCTATAGGAGGGTATGTTAAAATAGCAGGGATGGGACCGGGGGAAGAGAATGTTAAAGAAGGATTTTATTCAAAACCTCTAAGTAAAAAGTTAGCTGTTATTCTTTCTGGCTCTTTGATGAATTTCCTGGTGAGCATCATCCTTTTTTCCCTTATCTTTATTATTGGATTTCAGACCTTAGACCTTGAGAGTCCCCTGGTGGGTGGAGTAATTAAAAACTCTCCTGCAGAGAAGGCTGGTATTCAGCCAGGAGACAGGATTATCAGTATAAATGGACATAAAATTGATAGATGGCAGCAAATAGCAAGCTTTGTCCAGGGGGAGGAGGAAAAAGAGCTGAAGATTCTAATTTTGCGGGAAAAGACAAATCTCGTTTTTAAGGTTAAACCGGAATACTACCCGGAATATAAAAGGAGGCTGATAGGGATATCCCCATCCACCAGGTTTATTCACTATGATCCTTTAACTTCTATCGGGCTGGGGGTCCAGAGAGTGGCGTTTTTGATAGGACTGATTTTTCGATATCTGGGAAACATGATTGAGGGAAAAGTCCCGGCACAATTTGCAGGACCTCTGGGTATAGTTGAGTATGTAGGGGAGGCCTCAAAACTGGGAATAGTTCCTTTTCTTTCTCTGGCAGCGGTTTTAGGAGTAAATCTTGGACTTTTTAATCTTTTCCCCATACCTGCTCTGGATGGGGGC
>CBFDTW010000054.1:0-9798 GCA_965613085.1 uncultured bacterium
ATAATCTGTTTCATTTCCAGTAACAGTAAACTGCAAATCTGGAGTTGGAAAAATTGGTATTAAGAGGTCTGGTGGATGGTGTGATGAGTCTTTTGCTGCCGGCAGATTGCCTTTTATGCAAAAGACCTTTGAAACCTTTAAACAGAAGCTTTATCTGTCTTACCTGTTGGCAAAAGGTTGAATGGTTACCTTCTGGATGTTGTATCAGGTGCGGCAAGCCCCTTTTTATCCATGGTAAAAATCCAGATCTTGATCTGATATGCTTTGAGTGCAAGATAGACCCTCCTCATTTTCAAAGACTTTTCTCTCCCACAGTTTATCGAGGTGTGATGGCTGAGGCTATCAGACTTTTTAAGTATAATGGAAAAAGAGGGATAATCAGAGGATTTGCCCAGATAATCAAAATCTGTATAAAACGTTTTGGTCTAACATCCTTAGGATTAGAAGCGATAGTACCGGTTCCTTTACATGTAAGGAGGCTAAGAGAGCGAGGGTTTAACCAGGCTAAGGATCTGGCAGATGTGATAGGCAAATGTTTAAACATTCCTGTGTGGAATAATTATCTGGTGAGGGTGCGTTATACCAAACCCCAAACCAGACTGAAAAAGCAGGAAAGAAGAAAAAATGTAAAAGATGCTTTTTCTGTGAAAAAAAGTGCAAAAGGTCAGGGCAAAGACAAAAAAATTTTGCTGGTTGATGATGTTTATACTACAGGTATTACTTTAAATGAAGCTTCTTATGAGATGAAAAAAGATGGGGCTCAGGTTTTTTCATTCACTCTTGCACGGGCTCTGGATTAAAATCCCCGGTTTGACATTTTAAAAAGTCCTGTTATAATTTACCGCACTTCATCTACGATTTATTATTAAACAAGGGGGTGAGTATATTGCCAGAGGAAGGAACGGTCAAGTGGTTTAATGACCGTAAAGGTTACGGGTTTATCTCTCGAGCTAATGGGAAAGATGTCTTTGTGCATTTTTCCAACATTGCGCAGGAGGGGTTCAAAAGTTTAAAAGAAGGCGATAAAGTATTATTTGATGTTCGGGAGACCGAACGCGGTCTTCAAGCGGTAAATGTGGTAAAAGTCAAGTAGAGTAAAAAGATCAAGCCCGGCTGAAATGATTATAATTAAAGACAAAAGCTGGCATGTAGCTTAGGTTGCTTTGATTATAAAGTTTCGGCCGGGGTTTGTTCAATAAAAAGGAGAAAGAATGAAAGTAGAAATAAGCGGAGTGCGCCTTACTATAACTAAAGATATTAACGATTTTATTCAGAAAAAAATAAAAAAGATAAACAAATATCTTAAAAATATTACTACTTCTCATGTAATTTTAAAATCCGAGAAGGATCGATATGAAACCGAGATTAACATTTTGGCCAAAGGACTTGTTATAAATGCCAGGGAGGTTGCAAACGATTTGTACACCTCCATAGAGGGAGCTATAAAGAAAATCATTAATCAGTCTAAAAAATATAAAGAGAAGAAAAAGTCTCATAAAGTTTCAGGATACAAAAAAGCGTTGCAAATAGAGCAAGAGGCTGGTATACAGAGCAATGCAGAACCTGCTATCTTGCGAATAACAAAGGAGCTGGCAAAGCCAATGGAAGTTGAGGAAGCTGCAATGCAGCTTAAATCGTCCAGCAATAGTTTCCTTGTTTTTTTGAATGCTGAAACAAATCAAATTAATGTTATTTATAAAAAAGAAAATGGAAATTTTACACTGGTTGAACCTTCGTAAAAACGGATAAAAGGAGGATAATGTGCAACTCATAAGTAGTTTCCTGGACAGAAGAGCGATTAAACCTAAACTAAAGGCAAAAACTAAAGACGAAGTGCTGGATGAGCTTGTTTCTCTTCTGGAAAAGACCGGTCAGGTGACCAATCGGGAAGAGTTCCTGCGAGTTATAAAAGAAAGAGAAGAGTTGGGCTCAACAGGTATTGGTTACAACATAGCTATACCTCATGCCAGGTCTAAAGCCATCAAATCACTGGTAGGGGCCTTCGGTATATCCAAAGAGGGGATAGATTTTAACGCTCTTGATAAGGAACCGGTTCATCTTTTTTTTATGCTGGGAGCTCCTCAAAATGCTTCAAGAGAATACTTAAAAGCGCTGGCTGTTATTTCTCGTTTTTTACGCCGTAAAAAAGCCCGACAGGATTTGATGAAAGCTGAAACAGTGGAAGAGATAGAGGAAATAATAAAAAGGGAAGGGTTATAACTGCCCCCTGTAGAAGTTTTGGGAGAGGAGGAGAGAAATGGGAAGTGATTATCTTTTTACATCAGAATCAGTAACCGAGGGACATCCGGATAAAATTGCTGATCAAATCTCGGATGCAGTTTTAGACGCTATCATAGAAAAAGATTCTAAGGGAAGAGTAGCCTGTGAGACTCTGGTAACCACAGGATTGGTTTTTGTAGCTGGAGAGATCACCACCGATTGCTATGTGGATATACCTTCTATAGCAAGAAATACCTTAAAAGAAATAGGCTATACCCATGCAAGTTACGGTATAGATTATAAAAGTTGCGCAGTGGTTACTTCCATCCATGAACAATCCCCGGATATTGCTGTAGGTGTGGACAAAGACGGAGCTGGAGATCAAGGGATGATGTTTGGCTATGCTACTACTGAAACCCCGGAGTATATGCCTTTACCTATAGTTCTGGCCCACAGATTAACCAGGAGACTGGCAGAAATGAGAAAAAAAAAGGTACTTCCATATCTCCGCCCTGATGGAAAATCTCAGGTAACCGTAGAATACGAAAATGGTCTGCCAAGGAGAGTGAAAACAGTAGTACTTGCTGCTCAGCATTCTCCCGAAGTAGAAGCAGAGGACATAGAAGATGAATTAATAGAAGTGGTAGTCAAACCCTGTATTCCCGAAGAATATCGAGACCCGGAAATGAGCTATTTTATTAATGCTACAGGAAGTTTTAAAATAGGGGGACCTCAAGCAGATACAGGTCTCACTGGAAGAAAAATAATTATGGACACTTATGGAGGTGTTGGGTCCCATGGGGGAGGATGCTTCTCTGGAAAAGACCCTTCAAAAGTTGACAGATCCGGCTCTTACATGGCTCGATATATAGCTAAAAATGTTGTGGCAAGTGGTGTAGCCACAAGATGCGAGGTTCAACTCGCTTACGTTATTGGGGTTAGCGAACCTATTTCTTTGATGGTAGATACTTTTGGTACGGGAAAAATTCCCGATACCCGGTTAAAGCAAATTATTGTTAAAAACTTCCCTCTATCTCCCAGGGGTATAATTGAAAAACTGGACCTTCTTCGTCCTATTTATAAAAAAACAGCTGCTTATGGACACTTTGGTAGAGAAGAACCTGAATTTACCTGGGAAAAAACAGATATGGTAGATGTTATTAAAAAAGAGGCCGGACTTTAAGAAGAAGCTTTGCAAATATGAATCTTTTCCCCCACTCTGGCTCCAAGAGCGGCAGCAGCGGAAGCTTTGTTCCTGTCAACTTCAAGATAACCAGAACTTCCTTTTAATACAACATAATCACCCTCTTTAACCTGAGAAAAGGTTCTGGCAAAAGTTGCTTCTACTTTTTTCCTTCCATATCTTACAGTCAGTCTTTCTCCTAAAGAAAACTCTTTTTTTATACTGGTTATGATATTCCCAAATTCATCTATATACAGAATACATTCTTCAGGTACAGTTAATTTTTCTAATAGCTTTTTGTCTATTAACTGCCCAAATTCTTCCATTCTTCTTCCTAAGGAAAGATAGGCTGCCACTGGAGCAAAGATATCTCTTCCCTGAAAAGTGAATGAGGAGTTTCTGAAAGATTCTGTGGTGATCTGAGCTACCTGTCTTATTTTCTCCTTCTCTATAATAAAATGAAAAATCCCGTTATCCGGTCCTATATAGTAATATTTCTCTGTGCAAATAATTACGGCTCTTCTGTCTGATCCAACTCCCGGATCAACAACTACCAGATGGATGGTTCTGGAAGGAAAAGTCGGACACACCTGAGATATAAAGAAAGCCCCCTCCAGCACATTGTAATTTTTTATTTTATGGGTCAGATCAATTATTCTGGCTTCTGGGTTGATTGAGAGTATTACTCCTTTCATTTGTCCTGCATAAAGGTCAGTAGCAAAATCCGTAGTTAAAGTTATGATAATTGTTTTTTTCATTTTTATAACCAGAGCGCGAAAAATCTGGAAAGGTTAACCTCTCTTACTACAACTTCGCCTTTCTTTTCCTGAGAGCAATACCTCTGGGGAGCATTTTTTTCCAAAAAGGCAAACCACTCTGTATTTTTGCAATCTGACGTGGCAAGCTGACCTGTATCAAGGTCGATCTTTTTAAATATAACTCCGGGCGGACAGAGAAAATCTTTGATCGGTTTTCCTTTTAAGGATTCTTTCATAAATCTGGTCCATACAGGTATTGCCGCAACACTTCCTGTTATTTTTTCTCCAAGTGGAGAGCCATCATCTTTTCCAATCCAGACCCCGGCTACCAGATCTGGAGTAAAACCAATAAACCAGGCATCCATGGTCTTATCTGTTTCCCTTTCTCCAGTCCATCCTACGGTACCCGTTTTGCCGGCGCAGGGTCTATTAAATCCCAACCATCTTATTCTCCTGCCTGTACCCATATCAACAGCCTTTTTTAAAAGATCTATCATAACAAAAGCAGTTTGAGGAGAAAGAACGCTTTCTCCATACGGGAAATTTTCCTCCAATAACTCACCCTTTGAGTTTTCTATCTTTTTGATAAATATGGGGGTTACCTTTATCCCATAGTTAGCTATCGTAGCATAAGCTCTTACCATTTCCAGAAGAGTTACACTTGATGTACCAAGGGTGAGTGTTAAATCAGAATTGAGAGGACTCTTGATTCCCATTTTTCTTGCGTACCTGATTACAGTATCAATCCCTACCTTCTGCAAAAGCTTTACTGAAGCTACATTTATAGAATGAGCTAACATTTCCCATAGATAAACCTTGCCCCAATAGTGTTTTTCGAAGTTCTGAGGCGACCAGAATCTCACCTTTTCTTTCACCTGTCCACTCCTTGTAAATCCTTTCTTTTTGTAAAAAATAACAGGACTATCAAAAAAGCAGCTTACAGGAGTAAATCTCCCACTATCAATAGCGGCAGTGTAAGTAAATAGCTTGAAGGCGGATCCTGTTTGTCTGTGAGCCTGGATGGCTCTGTTAAATTGGGATTCCACAAAGCTTCTCCCCCCAACCATAGCTTTAACAAAACCCGTGTGAGGATCCATAGCCAATAAAGCTCCCTGGAAATCATTTTCTTCCAGATAAGGCAAAAGTGCTTCCTCTGCTGCTCTTTGCATTCTGGTATCAAGGGTTGTATATATTTTCAATCCACCTTTCCAGAGCATTTTATACCCGTATTTTTTAGCTACAATCTGGCGTACCCATTCGGCAAAATAGGGAGCCTGATAGATATGTTTTTTTTCTCCTTTTTTTCTCTCTCGAGCAATCTTGAGAGGAGATTGCTGAGCTCTTTCCATCTGTTCACGGGTTATAAACCCAACCTGATGCATACGTTGTAGAATATAATTTCTCCTGACAAGAGCATTTCGGGGGTTATAAACAGGCGAATAGTTGGCAGGACTTTTTGGTATGCCTGCCAGCAGGGCTGATTCGGCCAGATCAACCTCCTCCACTGATTTATCAAAGTAAAAAGAGGCAGCTTCTGCAACCCCATATACACCGTGGCCAAAGTATATCTGATTAAGATACATCTCGAGTATCTCATCTTTGCTGTATTTTTTCTCAATTTCAATTGCCAGTATTATCTCTTTTATCTTTCTGGAAAGAGTCCGCTTTTGGGTCAGAAAAAGATTCCTTGCAAGTTGCTGGGTGATAGTACTTGCTCCTTGAGCCCTCTTCCAGCTGGTAAGGTCAACCCATATAGCCTTCGCTAATCTGATTACATCTATACCTGGGTGATTGTAAAACCTGTGGTCTTCTGCAGCAATGAAAGCCTTTTGAAGAACCTCTGGAATCCGGGAAAGGGGAACAATCTCTCTCCTTTCAAGAAAAAACTCTGCAAGAATTTCTCCATCATCCGAGTAGACGGTGGTAATCTGACCTGGAGAGAAACTGCTCAGTTGCTCAATTCGAGGAAGTTTATGAAGGGTGGATATAAAATATCCAATCCCAATACCTACCAAAGCGAAAATTAACAGTAGAATTACCAGGGAAAAGAAGAATCTTTTATTAGTAAACATTTAGAAAGCTTCCTGTCATCATTTTCTGCCAAAAAGGAGGGTAAAAATCAGGGTAAGAATAAGGCTAATAACAACACAGGTTACAACGGGAAAGTAAAAAGTAAAATTTCCTCTTCTAAAATAGATATCTCCGGGAAGTTTTCCCAAAAAGGGTACTTTTGGTCCCCACCAGAAAAAAACGCCTACTATTATAAGAAATAACCCCATTATTATAAGTAGTTTACCCATGGCGCTCATTTTATCCCTCTTGTTATATTATACAAAGCCAAAAAGGTAAGTCAAACGGGGATCGTAAAAATTTCTCACAGAAAAGCAAAAATTGACACCTTTTGGATTTTCATTATAATTGGCTGAAACTGAAAGAAAAAGGGGGTAAATATGCCTTTAAGAACAGGTAGGGAGTTAAAAAAAGTATTTCAGGAGCTTTGTCCTTTTGAACCCGATGGTAAGCTTAAACCAGAAAAAGAGAGAGTAACACTCCTCGCTTCCAATGTTAATATTCCTTTTGAGGTTCAAATGTCCGCTTTTGTTCAAGCTTCAGTGATAGGGGAGGGGAGTCCCCAGATAGTTCAGGTAAGCTATAATGCTGCCAGAATAGCTGGCCGGGACCCCAGGAAAACACCTTTCCTGGAGGGAGTAAAAAGAAAAAATATTTCCCGACCCACCGTTGTAGGAGCAGCCCGGGCCAGAAGAATACTTGATGAATTTGTAGAAGATTTTGGAGCTGAGTTGATTTTTCTATCACTGGATCATTTCACTGCCCCACCTTTTGACCCCGATCTTTATTCCACACCTCAGGGATCTGGAGGACTTGATCCTGCCGTAGCCAGGGTACGAGTTGAGGAAGCGATTGAAGTGATGAAACCTCTGTATGGAAAAGAAGTAGATATAAGCAAGGAACTACTTCAGAGTTATATTAATTACCTGTGTAGTGACGCAATAGGAGAGTATAGAAAAGATTTTCTGGGAGCCGTTGATGTCGCCAGACCTGCCTGGTCAATGATTGATACAGGAGAACTTCCACCGATACTCAATTTTGCCCTTTCCAAAGATCTCGCTACAGCGGTAAGGAAGGACCTTGATAATCAGGATACAATTATTGAAGCAGAAATTGCAGCTACAGGAACCAGTGGAGAGGAGATAGAACACGAGAAATTGACCGGAGAAAAACTGGAAAATTACAAAAATAAAGTGGTGTTATTTGCTAAATTTGTAGGAGCAGAAGGTGTTTCTTATGATATAGGAATGAAACATGCTGCAAAGAAAGGTGAAAAACACGAGCCTGACATTGAGAGACTGGAAACTGTTCAAAGAGGTCTCTTTTTGGAGTTGGGAGGGAATATTCCTTTTGCTCAACATGGAGGAACTGGTGCTTCCAGAGTAGTTAGAGGACTGGTAGGTAAAGATAATATAAATACACAATATCTCGTGGATGGGGCTAATTTTTTTGCTGACCATTATGAGAAAAACAAGGAAGCCATACGAGGTGGAGTTAAATCTGCCTGTGGAACAGGAATTTATTTAAAGATGATCATCATCCAGGCAAAACGAGCAGTAGAAAAGTTAAAGGAAACCGGTAGTTTTGGTCTTGCCCCCCGCCTGCTTAAAGTTTTAAAGTAAACTGGTTAGTCTTCTTCCAAAATGATTTTTTTTCTGGATGGGGGAGAGGATAGAGGTCTAAAAGAATTTTCTTCTGGGATATCCTTTTCTTCTTCATAAAATTTTAAAAGCTCTTCTTGAGAGCGGAGAAAAGCCTTGATTTTTCTTAAAAGAAGGCTTTTTTGATTGGATAACCTTTTTACCTCACGCTGTAGGGCTTCTATTTTCTTATTTTCCTCTTCCTGTATCTTTTTTACCTTTATTTGCGCCTCGCGTAGAGTAAAGTGAGCTTTTTCTTCGCTTTGTTTAAGAAGCATCTCAGCCTTCTTTTGTGCCAGAATAAGAAGCTTATCCAGCTCTTCTTTCTTTAACTGGTAATCTGTCAGTCTTTTTTGAAATTTAGCAACCTCTTCCGAAAGTTGCTTGTTCTTGCTGGATAGCTCCTCAACCACTCCAGCAAGGGCATGGAGGAACTCTCTTACTTCTTTTTTGTTATATCCTCTCAAAGCTGATGAAAACTCTTTGTTCCTTATATCAGATATATTTATTTCCATATTTTGATTCTATCTCCCGGCTTATCTGTCTTGCTCTTTTGACTGCCTCCACCACTGCCCGGGAAAGTAGATCTTTAATATTTCCCTCTTCCAGAACCTGTAACCCTCTAACAGTTGTTCCTCCCGGTGTAGCGACAGAAGAGATGAGCTCTCTCAGATTTTTTGCACTCTCCCTTGCTAATTTTGCTGCTCCCAGAACAGTCTGAATGGCAAGTTTTTCGGAAATTTCTCTGGAAAGACCGGCTTTCTCTCCACCCTGAATAAGTCCCTCAATCACAGTATAAACATAGGCAGGGCCGCTCCCGCTCAAGCCTGTAACTGCATCAAGTTTATCCTCGGGTAGTTCCACTACATAACCAACTGCCTGAAATATCCTGTGAATAAACTCAATTTTTCTGGCATCGATTGTTGATCCTGTTGACAGGGCACAGATTCCTTCACCCACCGAAATAGCGGTATTGGGTATAACTCTGACTATAGGTGTAGAATCCCCCAAAATTCTGGAGATAAATGATATAGATACTCCTGCTGCAATGGAGACAATCATTTGCGATGAGTTTAGTTTACCCTTGAGCAACTTCAGGACAGCCTTTATATCATATGGCTTCACGGCGATGATTAAAACATCCACCTTTTTACTCATCTGGTCTATAGAGGAAGACCTTGCTCCTCTCTGGATAAAAGGATAAAGTTTTTCCTCCTTTTTGTCATATATAAAAAGATTTTCTGAAGGGATTAATCTTTTATCCATGATTGCTTTAACTATCGTTCCTCCCATTTTACCCGTCCCGATAACGCCGATTTTATAAGTTGAAGTGCCCATTTATAAACTCTGGTAATTTAAGTTTTATTAAGTATAAAAAAGCATAGCTTTCTGTCAATTTATCCCTGTGGCATATAACCAAGATAATAATACCCTGGCTTCTTATTGCAACAGGGTTATTCTAATACCAGCTGGATACCTGTATACTTTTATGCCAGGTAAACTAACCATCATCCGGCAGATTTCCACAATTTCTTCTTGAAAATTTCTTAATGGATCAGATAGTATGAGGAACTCAAAAAAGGGTGAAATTAGCCCCATACAAACAAGATGTTGATTCAAGATGAGGAAATATTCAATTCGATTAAGAAATCGCCTAATATAAGCTTAAATTAAAAAATTTACGGGAAATAAATTCCAACCATACTATTAAGTAGCTATACCCATACATTTTAATTTCCACAGGTAGGGTAGGGAAGTGTAATTTAAAAATATCTCCTGCAGCTCTTCCATTTTTGAACCGGGAAATCAAATATTTATTCAAATTACAAAGTTTACATATAACTTTAAAATTTCTCTCAACATCCTCTTTGTTTCCTGATTTTTTCATACTAACCCCAAAATCCAAATTCTTGAATATCTCTGGAAC
>CBFDTW010000055.1:0-9458 GCA_965613085.1 uncultured bacterium
CTTTTTTTCTGGTAGAAGAGACGATTCAGATTTTCCTCTTTTTTCAAAGATGAACTTGGTGCGGGGTTTGACTTTCAGGGGGTATTTTCCCGTAAAGCAGGCAGTGCAGAAATTTTCAGGATACCTTACGCAACTGAGCAACCCTTCAAGGGATAAATAGCCCAGGGTATCAGCCCCCACCTTTTCTCTTATCTGGTCCACGGTATGGGTTGAGGCTATTAACTCTCGCCTTACAGGAGTATCAATCCCGAAAAAGCAGGGAAACCTTATGGGAGGAGAGCTGATTCTAAAGTGAATCTCTTTTGCTCCTGCCTCTCTCAAAAGCCCGATTATCTTTTTGCTGGTTGTTCCTCTTACAATGGAATCATCCACCAGGACTATTTTTTTACCTTTGAGCACTTCTTTAACCGGGTTTAATTTTATTCTTACCTCCATATCCCTGACAAACTGGAGAGGCTGGATGAAGGTTCTTCCCACATAGTGGTTTCGTGTAAGGCCCATACTGTAAGGTATTTTGCTTTCTCTGGCGTATCCTAAGGCGGCGGAGATTCCCGAATCGGGGACCGGAATTACCAGGTCTGCCTTTGCCGGATGCTCTATAGCCAGAGCTTTCCCCATCTTTTCCCTTACTTTATGAACGGTTTCTCCAAATACTATGCTATCCGGACGGGCAAAGTATATATGTTCAAATATACACTGGGATATTTTTTTTGGCTCTTTTATTGTATAAGATTTTACTCCCTCCCGGTCAACAACCACCATCTCTCCTGGTTTTATCTCTCTTATATACCTTGCCCCTACCAGGTCAAAGGCACAGGTTTCTGAGGCAAGAAGATAACTGGAGCCCAGCGACCCTAATACCAGGGGCCTGAATCCAAGAGGGTCTCTTGCTCCAATGAGAACATCGTTAAAAAGAACAAGCAGAGAATAAGCACCCTTAACCCGTCTTAAAGCCTCAACCAGGGCTCTTTTTTTTCCGAGGGACTTGTTAAATCTGGTAAGAAGATGAACGATTACCTCTGTGTCCATTGTCGACTGAAAAATAGAACCGGAGGATTCCAGTTTTTCCCTTATTTCTGCAGCATTTATAAGATTTCCATTGTGAGATATGGCTATTCCTTCTCCAAAAAAACTTATGAGCAAAGGCTGGATATTGGCCGGAGAGGTGGAGCCTGTTGTGGAATACCGATTGTGACCAATGGCAAAATTTCCGGGAAGGGTGGCAAGGATATCTTCATTAAAGACGGAATCCACCAGTCCAAGTCCTCTGTGAACCGAGGTATTTAATCCATCCGATACAACAATCCCGGCACTTTCCTGACCTCGATGCTGCAGAGCGTACAGGCCCAGGTAGGTTATTTTTGCTGCCTGAGGATGATTATGTACACCAAACACTCCACATTCCTCTCGCACCCCACCCTCCTTCCCAATTTTATTCAAAGATCAACCCCTGTCAACTTAGCCATAATCTATCTGGATTTTTACTTCAGGAAAAACTTCAGAGTGGCATAATATCCTCTAATGGGAGGGTCCGCTGCTATCATATACCTTACAGTTTCCTTATTGGTTGCCTGGTAGCCTGCAGTAAATGCCCATTCTTTTCCAGCAGAGGTATACTGGATTTCTACTGCATATCCTGTTTGCTCATACTCGGTTTGCCTTGACCATGTATAATTATACCTTCCAGAAAGACTGAGCTTTTTCTCAAGATAATACAAAGGTCCACCGGAAAGAGAATATATGAGGGGGGAAAGTTCTCCTTTTTCCTCGACACACACGAGGCTTATCTTTCCTGTAAGTTGAAGTTTTGGAGAAAGGGAGTTTGTCTCCATTAATGATATAAAATAAAGATTTTGCTGGAACTTTTCCTCTGTGAGCTCATTTTTCAATCTTAGCTGCCTTAGTTTGTAGCCAAGGCTTATATAAAGGTCCTCTCTTATATCCACCAGTTTATTTTCAAATCTTACCTCAAGAAAAGATAACCTGTAATTTTCTTCAGATAGACCGCATCTTCCGCTGATACTCCAGTTGTAGGGCAAACTGCTGCCAATCTCAGCCCGGTATCCGAGCTCATTTTGAAGTGTGCCGAGGCAGCCAGTGAGACTGAGATAAGCTTGTGGTCCAAATCGCTGAGATTCAATTGAGTACCCTGGAGAGAAGCTCAGAGTATTCCAGGTAGCTGCTGCCAGTGCAAAATCAGCCGCAGGGAGCCTGTGCTGTAAAACATAAGGGGTAACAAAGATAACAAGCTCGGTTTTTCTTTCCATTGCATACTTTCTACTAAATAAAACATCAACCACCGGTACATCTGCCAGACCTGGTACTTTTTCTCTCATTTCCCTCTGGACTTCCTCAGAAAGGCCGGCTATAGCAATGGTTCGGCCAGAGCGGGT
Organism: uncultured bacterium; assembly: GCA_965613085.1. Taxonomy (GTDB): domain Bacteria; phylum Aerophobota; class Aerophobia; order Aerophobales; family B3-G15; genus CBFDTW01. The sequence goes on from CBFDTW010000055.1 coordinate 2,394, forward strand.
TTTAACAGTAGTTTTGGCATATCTTCTTGTTATGCTGGGAATCCCGGCTGCCTGGTTCAAATCATCAACGGTTATCTCAAGGTCAAGCAATACATCCTTACCGGAGGCAAGGCGGGGTCTAACTTTCATGCCGGTTCTTACTGTTACCTCCTCAAGTCCAAAGTAGGGTTCCTCAGGAGGCCCGGTAAGAAGCTCAAAATACCTTTCGGTTTCAAGCTGAACCTGAGCCCAGTTTCCATTCAGGGTGATTATCTGGGGGTTGCCGAGCACCCTTGCTTTTCCTTTCCCGGCAAGGGCACTGATTGTTGCTGTAATATTTTTGGAGGTATAACCTATGGCAAGACCTTCCACAGAAATTTTTTCTTCCTTCTCCCTTTCACCTCTCCACCACCAGGTCCAGTCTATTCCTATTTGACTTCCTTTTTCTACTGCTATCTCCACTGCTAAAATCTGCACCATAATCTGATGTGGAACTTTATCTTTATCGGATACAATTTCCTTAATTTTCCTGACTATTGCAGGGGTTGCATTAATGAGCATCAAATTTTGTTTTTCTTCTATTCTCACGTATTGCTTGAGGTCCGCGGGCAAAGATTCTACCACTGTGGCCACATCTATATAACGTGGTCTCATAACCAGGCTGGTGGTAAATGGGAGGGTAGATTTAGCTGGCAGGGAAAGAAAAAAAAAGAATAATCCCACAGCCGCTGCAAAGCTGCTTCTTTTTATTGTGGCAGCCAGAGGTTCCTTCATTGAATAATTCGAGGAGTTATGAATACGACCAGTTCTGAGTCCTGTTCAGAAGTGGTCTCCTTTTTAAAGAAGAGGTCGATAAGGGGGATTTTGCTTAAGAATGGCACCCCGGATACCAGTTGTCTTTTCACACTCTGGAGGAGTCCTCCGATGATTACAGTCTGTCCATCCTTAACTCTCACCGTGGTTTCAACCGTTCGTCTGCTCACCACGGGGAACTCGGTTTCCTCCCGTTGAACAACATCGCTGACCTGAGGGGATATTTTCATCAATATCTCGTCTTCTCCCGTGATCCTGGGCAAGATTTTTAAACCTATGCCTACCTTAATGGTCTCGAACCGGCGGTAGGGCTCCTCAGGAGGCCCGGCAAGAATTATGTAATACTCTTCTCTGTCGACACTTATCTTTGCCTCTTCCCCGTCCAGGGCAGACACCTTTGGAGTTGCTTTAATCTCTGCCTTTCCTTCTTTAGCCAGAGCTTTCAAACTGGCGAAGATCTCTCCCACTACCTTGGAGGTGTATCCTATCTCAAGACCCGTTACCTCTACTCCCTGTATCTGGCTTGCCTGTTCTATTTCAGAAGGTATCCAGCTCCACCCCCAGTCAACGCCAAATTCTTTGCCCTTTTCTCTTCTGATCTCTGTTACCAGAGCTTCAATCATTACCTGTTTTCGAGGAATGTCAATTTTCGCCACATCCTGTTTTATTCTGTTAATTATTTCCGGGGACCCTGAGATAAGGAGCATGTTTCTTTCGCTGTCTACTTTAACATAGGGTTCAAAAAAGTCAGATAAGAGTTTGGAGGCAACATCTGCGTTAAGGTAATTAAGCTTGATGCTTTCAGTATAGCTAAGTTTTGGGAAGGTAGGGTTGCGAGGATCAGGGCTTCCTACCAGGTAATAATCTTCCATTTTAACAAAGGTATAACCTCCTGGTGTCAGGACCATCCTCAGAGCTTTTTCCAGAGGTACATCCCTCAAATCAAGACTGATGTATCCTCTTACCGTATCGTCTACCAGAATATTTACCTCTGTCTGAGCTGCAATTGTATTGAGAACCTGTCTTATATCTGTATCTACGAATACATTGGTTATTAATCTCTCCTCTGGAGGAACCTCTACCAGAGGCACCTCCAGAGGTACAGGAGGAGGTTTATGCTCAACAACGTATATTCCCTCTATCTTTTTAAAGGTATAATCTGTTTTGGAAAGGATAGCATCCAGTGCTTCTTCCAGAGAAACTGCAGCCAGCCGAACGGTAACCTCACCTTTTACCTCTTCACTTACGGCAATTGTGACTTTTGTCTTTTTTTCAATGAGATTTAAAGCTTCCCTGAGGTCGATTTTATAAAGGTTAATGGTGAGTTTTCCTTCAGGGCCAACCTCTACCTTTCGTTCCCCTGGCAGTCTTATCTTCTCTCGAAACTGTTCACTTTTTCGAAAAAGGTCAAAGTAACTGGCACCAGTCTGTGAGGAATAAGAGAAGCTGGTGCAGGTTAAAAAGAGCAGAAAAGATAAACAGAATATTTTCAGCCATTTTTTTAATTTTTTTAAAGCCATTTTTCTCCCCTCTGTTGAATACCGCACCTGGCGGTGATGCCTTTTCTTTTATATTCCACAGCTTATAGTTACGGTGAACTCGTCCTCATACTCCTCTGCCGGGGTGAGGGTGTCCACTTTAACCTTGTTCCACAGGTAAAAATTCATAACAAGGGGGCCCTGAGTGTAGTTGTATACCACACTGTTGAACTGGTCTCCTGCCTGGAGAAAATCAGATGGTATCACTCTGGATCTGTCTTCTTGCCCCCTTTTTTCTGTTACAAAGGCATACCATGTATCGAGAGATGAGCCGGTGTCACTTTTCAGTCCCCTGGAGCCACTGATGGTGAGTTTAAATCCCTCTTTTCCATTGGCGTGAACGGTGAGCTTGAAAAATTGAGCCAGATAAGTCTGGGGAGCACGGATGAACCAGTTCATCTCGGTGGCGGTTATGTCTGCATTTATCCAGGGCTCTATCCGGGCCTTTATCCTGGGTGTAATCTGATGAGTGTCGGCTACATCAAAATGATAAGGAACGCTGCAACTGACCTGAGCCTCCTCATCCTTAGCTTTTGTCCAGCCATCCCGGGAACTTTTATACACTTCGGCAAAGCCGAGGTTGGCAAGCAAAAGCAACATCCCAACTCCTGTCACCCAGCACAGCTTCATAATTTCTCACCTCTTATAGAAATATTACTATTTTACTTTCAGGGGTATTTTTTTACTTACCTTGCCGTCGTTCTTTCCAAAGGTAAGATTGACTTCAACGAGATACTCACCTGGGGAAAGTGGCTCCTTGGTGAGGAAACTTATCCTGGTGGTCTGTTGGGGAAAAATAAGTATTTTACCCCCCGCAAGCTCCCCTTCCCCAAGGGATTTGCCTTCTGTATCCAGTATGCTCAGTTTTCCTTTAACCTCAAGATGGGTATTTCCTGTATTTTTAATTTCCACTTTTATATCTGCAGGTTCCTTGCTGGAGATATCGGTAGTAAGGACTTCAAGGGATTCTGTTAATGTCCCTGTAATTCCAATCATGGCGGGAACTCTAATTTCAAACTGGCTGCTGCTTTTACTCTGGTCTTTTTTAGTGGTTTGAAAAACAAGATCAGCATATCTTTCCCCTTTAACATTTCTGGGAACTTTAATGCCTACTCTGATTACCTGGCTTCTATTAGGGGCTATTATAAAACGCTCGGGACTCACCTTTAACCAATCTGTGCATGAGAGTCCATCCAGGATAGATACTTTCTCTTTCCCGTTGCTTTTTGGGGAAATTTTTTCCACACCAACTTGAACAGCAACAGGAGCATTTTCATTATTCTCTGCTACTACCAGCATGCTGCGAAATCCGCCTGCGGGAATCTCTGTAACAAGTGATTCGGTGTTTAAAGTGAGGGCAGGAATTTCTCCCTCTGGCATATCTTTATCAGCGTATTCTTTCCCTATAACGAAACCTTTTCTTATAATAGCTGGTCTTCTACCCTCAGCATACTCCAGTAAAGCCTCAGCGATGTATTTTCCCGGCCTGGGGTCTTTTACCACGCTGGTAAAATTTGCTGTAGTTTCAGGGAGAACCACTCCTCTTCCTCCTCCCAGAGGAATCTGTTTTATGATTCTTCCCTGCTCATTCCTTATAAGTAGTTTCCCTTTAGCTTCAACATGTATATCTCCTTTGTTGGTAACAGAGGCGGTAAAAATGTGAGCATCTTTATATTTTTTATATCTTGGTTGAGTAGCTGTAGAGACTATGGTAAGGTCAGTCAAACTTACCTTTTCTTTTGGTCTTCTTATCCCTCCCTTAATGATGATCTCAATAAAGGATGCCATTCGATAGCGATAGGTGAGTCCAATGAAGGGTTTACCTTCTATTTTTTCCGGCAGAAGTTCAAATACTAAAGCTGCATATCTTCCCCCGGATAAGGAAAGGTCTCTTGGCACATCTACCTCGCAGATTACCGTCTTTTCCTCCCCTGATTTAAGTGTAAACTGCTGATTTTCTTCTTTTATCCTGACCCAGGAGGCAGCAGAAAACTTCCAGTCAGGTTGAGGCTCATCAAGAACCTTGTAATTGCCGTTTCTTGTCTGGACAAAGTCGGTGACAAAGCACCTTATTGTTACCGGTTTTTCTCCGGTATAACCTATCCAGGTAACTACACTTTTTCTCTGTCCCGGATGCATCTCCAGCTGGTGGAGAAGAGGGGATAAGGATAGTTTAAGCTGAGAGAAAGCAAAACTGGAGAAAAGTAAAATTCCAGCCAGACTAAAACCTATATATGCAAAACTTACCCACTTTCTTTTTTTCATGAGGATAATGCCCCTTTTGTTTTTAAGAAGCCCAGCCGGGAGTAAAAAACTTCCCGGCTGGTTTGATATTAAAAGATAATCTACTATCCTACATAGTCCATGTAGATTCCGGTCTCAGGCTCTATCCACTGCTTCACTCCCTTTAATTCAACAGTAATTGTAGCATCGTCTTGGTATTCACAGGCAGAGTTGCACTCACACACTTCAATGTAATTCCACAGCTTCCAGAAATAACCCTCATGAAGCCTCTCGGAATCAGGAACAAGGCAGTCCAATCCATTGAGCTCTTCTGCTGGAATGAAGGCTTCACGTGGAGGAGGCCCCCCGTTCTCTTCAGGGCCATAAGCATAGTAAATGGGGATGTATGGGTTGACACTTTCTCCTTCTGCCTTCAAGTTCTCAAACCCATCAAAGATTATATCCACATCATAGTTGCTCTTCAAAGTCGCAGTGATACAGTCCGCAGCGTAGGTGCCAGGCTTTCGCACAAACCAGGTCCATTGAGTTCCACTCAAATTCCACTCCACCCATTGGGTCACGGAAGCATGTACTTTAACCGGAATTTCCCAGGTTTGCTTATTGCAGGACCCTTGCTCCTGTTCTGATGAGAAACATCTTGCTTTGGCCTCGGCTCCTGCCATCGGTATCCATGTACTGTCCGATAATTCCCAAGCTTGTACTTCTGTTGAGTTTGGAGGGGGAATCGGAGGTCCTGGATTTGGGTGTGGCAGAGCCCAGGCAGCTCCTCCCACCAGAACAACTGCCATGATCAGAATTCCTGCTATCCACTTTGACATATTTTTTCACCTCCTTTTACTTTTTTATTTTTATTGTGCGTTCTTTTTGCTGAAAGAGGCACAATTATTTTCATTCTTATGGTTGAGCTACAAAGGTGATTGTTCCTCCCCCGCTGTACTCTGAAGCAGGATCACCTGTATCAACCACGATTTTGCACCACATACTCCAGGTACCCGTAGTATCCGGACTGACTTCAACTGACCAGCTGGTTTCATCGTTGAGCTCTTTAGCAGGGATCCAGCTTGTTACATCGTTAAAATCAGGCTCCTCACCGTACCTGCCGAATCCGTAATAGGTGGCAATGGTTGCAGCTTTATCCGAAGAAACCAGATCATCAAAGCCGCTAAACTGAAGTCCCACTCGCATTTCTCCATCCGATGTAAAATCTATCTCTATCGGACCGGCAGCAAAGATACCGGGTTTGCGAACATACCAGTGAAAGGAAGAAGCACTGAAACTAATAGTGCAGGTAGGATCTGCATTTTCCGCATTATGTATTCCCGGATTATCTATAGCGTAAACAAGAATACTTGCAGTATCTTCAGAAAATTTTTTCCCCTCCTGGGTGTATTTGAGTACTGCTCCAGAGTTAAGTCTAACCGGGTCATCCTCATGAGCGCTTGAAAACTCCTGTATACCTCCTGGATTTATATCGGTATATACCCGGAGTTTTAATTCTGCAACCTCACCTGGATCAAGAGTCCCAATGTTCCAGACAAGGTGGACTTTCTCAGTATTCCCGCTATGATTAAAATTAACCCCTCCGTGAGTGTTAGAAATGAGTTCCACCCCAAACTCACCTCCGAACCTGTCGTATATCATGACGTCTTCCATAGGTATATGCGTGTTGTTTGGTACGGTAATGGTAACCACCCATTCTGCAGGCGTATAAAGGTGAAGCACTGTGAAGGTGCCATCCTCGTTAAGTTGAATAACATTCTCAAAGCCGTCAGCGATCTCTGCGGTTTTGGAAAATTGCTTGAAGCAGTCTACTTTACACACAACTTTTACCGGTATATCCTTCCCAGCATTACAGTAGTAGGAATATGGTTCAATTCGCTCACATGTGGCATAATCGTTCTGTGACGGAAGAGTTTGCCATGTATTATCAACCAGACGCCATACAGGGACCTTTTCAGGGCTCTGCTGGGCAGATACAACACTTCCCAGCAAAGCTAACAGCAAAACAGCCATCCACGCCCCTTTTTTCCGCCATCCCATAGTTTTCTCCTTTATTTGTTTTTTTTATTCAGGAAAATCGTCTCTAAAATAGAAAAAGCTTCACCTGGCAATACAGCAATATCCATACCACTATTTTCCAGTGGATGAATTTTCACGCCAGGTGCCTGTGGCATAAATGAATTTGAAAAATTCATACCAGCAGCAAAAAGGATAGTGATTAGAAAAATGCATCAAAATGGTGCACTCGAGCTGCTTTTATATTCCTCAAGTTCAAATTTGCATAAAAATTGTGCAAAATACTGGTGTTTTTTTTAAATTGTGGTAAAATGAAGCTAATACTCACAGGGGAAAATAACAGTGAAAAAACCAGCTGACTGGATTTATGGGTTAGTTATTTTATTTGCCATAATCATTGCAGGAGGGGTAAATGCCCGGGCTCAATCTTTCCTGGTTACACCCGCAATGCTTGAGCTTGATGTGTATCCTGGAG
>CBFDTW010000056.1:0-9190 GCA_965613085.1 uncultured bacterium
CTAAAGATATTGATGTTGCTGTTTATATAATAAGTAAGGAGGAAACTACTTAGCCCAGGAAAAACTCTGACGCCAAGTTAAATGAGAAAATGGTATGAAAACCTTGGACGGGCAGGATTTGCAGTGTGGCTAAAGCTTATAGCCGATATCACGCAATAGTTTTTTACGGGCTTTAATATCTTCTTCTTTCTCCACCCCCCTGGAGAAAAACCCATCAATAACACCAACCACGCCCCTACCTTGCTCTGTTTCAGCTACAATTACCTGAACAGGATTTGCCGTAGCACAAAATACAGAGCAAACTTCGGGACAGGATTTTATTGCATTAAGGACATTTATTGGAAAGCCCTCTTTTAATAGAATAACAAAACTATGCCCAGCACTCAGAGCAGTAGCATTTTTAATAGCTACTGACTTAAGATGCTCATCGTTTCCCTCAGCCCGAACAAGACAGGGTCCTGATGCTTCACAAAAAGCAATTCCAAACTTTACCCCCGGAGATGAGGAGGCCATAATCTCGTACAGGTCCTCTGCTGTCTTTATAAAATGGGTTTGCCCTAAAATTATGTTAGCGCCAGCTGGAATTTCCATCTTTACCACTTTAAACTCCATCTTTATCCTCCCTTAGATTTTTTACCAAGATCAAGAGCAATAAAGTTTAACCCCTGCAATGTCAGGTCAGGATTAACCTCTTTGATTTTCTTGCATTCCAAACCGATCAGTTCTGCCCAACCTCCTGTGGCAATAACGTTGACTTCCTGACCCATCTCTTTTTCTATCTTCTCCAGTATCTCTTTAGTCATACCCAAAAAGGTATAAAAAATTCCAGAGACCAGATTATCAGCGGTATTTTTTCCAATAACCTGATGAGGTTTTCTAAACTCAACTGGAAAAAGCTTTTCAGCTTTTTGCCATAAACCCTCAGAGGCAACACGAATACCAGGCGCAATCACTCCACCTATATACTCACCTTTTTTGGATATAACATCAAAAGTGGTGGCTGTGCCAAAATCTACAACTACTGCTGGCATCCGGTACATTCTTGTAACAGCAACAGCATTAGCTATCCTATCAGCTCCAACCTCCTCCGGGTTATCACAGAGAACAGGAATGTTTGCTATGGAATGAGTAAGCTCAATCGGAGTTACTCCAAAATATCGAGGTATAGCTTTCCTTATAGCTACCAGAGCACCCTTAACCACAGAAGATATAACTACCATATCTATAGAAGGTTTCTTTGATAATACCCTTAGCCAGTTTCTCAACATAATACCCCACTCATCAGATTCCCTGGGTGGATTGGTAGAAAATGTGCCTTTAAGGAGCATCTTTTTTTCATTAAAAAGCCCTGTCTTCAAAATGGTATTACCGATATCAATAACCAGATTCACTTTCCACCTCTTAAATAAATTGATTATAAAAGGCTAAGCGAAACGGGATACTCTGGTGGTTTTATCACCTCTCTGACACCGTTTTCTGACTCCACAATTAAACACCCCTTATAATCGATGTCCTTAACCCAGACTATTTTATCCTCAGCAGGAAAACTTAATCGTACTAGCTTTCCCGTAAAAGGGAAAAATTTTTTAATTTTCTCCAGAAGAGAATTTTGGTCTATTTGTGAGAGAGTGTACATATCCTCCAGAAAGGTTAAAAAACAATCCAGAAAATAAAAAGGATAGGTTAGCCTGCCGGTTTCCAATAAAAGTGACGTAGCTAAATTTTGCAGGGAGGGGGGGAATTTTTCAACATTCAGGTTCACTCCCACACCCAGGATGGCAAATTCTACCTTTTCCCTTTCCACCTTTATTCTGCACATTGTCCCTCCTATTTTCTTTTCTCTAACCATAATATCATTAGGCCAGCTAATACAGGCAGGACAGGAGAAAATCTTTTTAATCGTTTTTACAACTGCTGCTGCTGCCATCAGAGGATAAATAAAGGTATCTTCTGGTGGACAACAGGGGCGCAAAATGAGAGAAAACCATAACCCTCCAGGAGGAGAAAACCAATCTTTCCCTCTGCGTCCTTCCCCTTTAAGTTGCCTGTCAGCTATGATTACAGCACCTTCCTTTTCACCTTTTTCAGCCAGAGAAAAAGCTATACTGTTGGTAGACTCAACAAGGGGAAAGTGGTGGATTATTTTTCCAAAGATTTTGCACCTTTTTCCTTTTTTAACTTTTTCTTCATTGCTAAACATTGTAGTCTTCCAGTATTTTCTCCGCTCTTTCTCTATCCTCCCTGATCTGCTGGGAAAGGTGAAAAGGGGATGAAAAAAGACGCGTATCTCTTATCCTTTCCACAAGATCTATCTTTAGCACTTTTCCGTAAAGCTCGCCACTAAAATTTATAATATGAACTTCAATTCCCGGGGCAAAATCTCCAAATGTGGGTCTTCCACCAATATTTATCAGGGCTTTGTAAATTTTTCCTTCCAGCTTAACATATCCAGCATAAACTCCGCTTCCGGGAAGAAGCTTTTGAGGATGAGGTTTTAAATTTGCCGTCGGATAGCCAATCTCTCGCCCTTTTCTTTTGCCAGTGATAACTTCACCAACAACTGTCGGAGAACGACCCAGACCTTGCTTAACTTTTCTTATCTCCCCCTTTTTTAACCACTCCCTAAGCATAGAACTGCTTATTTTTTCCCCATTTAGTCTTAAAGGTGGAATGGCTTCTAATTTATAGCCAAATTTAACCTGATTTTGATACAGAAAATTAACATTTCCTTCTCTTTTAAATCCAAAGGTAAATTCCTCTCCTACCAGGATTTTCTGGATATTAAAAATGCTGCTTAGCCTCTCTAAAAATTCTTCCGGAGAAAGTCGAGCAAACCGGGGGTTAAATGTAAAAACCTGGACCACATCTACCCCCAGAGAGCGGAAAATTTCTTCTTTCTCTTCCCGGGAGGTTAAAAGCTTAACCTTTCTGCCAGAAAAAAGCTCGGAAGGATGGCGATCAAAAGTAATCACACAACTTTGAACATTGCTTAAGTTCGCCTTTTTTACAACTTCCCCTATAATTTTCTGATGGCCAAGATGAACTCCGTCAAAAAATCCTATAGTTAAAAAGGCATCCAGTCTTTCTTCTGCTCCGGAAAAATCCTCTCTGATTATCATCAGACAAGCACTCTTAAATATTTAAATCCTACCTTATCTTTGACAAAGTAAGAACCACTCTGTAAAGAGACACCTACAGCCAGAAGATCACCATTTTCCGAGCAAATCCTTACTCTATCACCTTTTTCCAAATTTGAAGAAATTTCGGAAAGGTGGGAAAGATAAATAGGTCTGCCCCATTTCACCAGCTTTTCCACTCCTTTTTTTACCAGAATTTTTGGGAAATGTGGGAGAGCCTCAGCCGGTGGCAAAATAATCTCATTTAATCTACCCTTCTGGGCCATATCTTCAATTTCTTTTAAATCTGTGGCATCCTCCAGGGAAAAAGGGCCAATCCTTACCCTGCAAAGCGATGCCTGGTAGGCTCCATACCCTGATGCCTCACCGATATCATGACACAAGCTCCGGATATAGGTGCCCTTGGAGCAACGAACCTCAAATTCAGCCACAGGATGGACTCCTGGCAGATAACTCACCAGTTTTAACTCGTATATATGTACCTGCCGGGCAGAAATCTCAACTTTTGTTCCTTTTCTGGCCAGATTATAAAGGCGCTCTCCCTGCCAGTGAACCGCTGAGTACACAGGAGGAGTCTGAAGGATTTTCCCCTCAAATTGATGAAAAATTGCTTTCACTTTTTCTTTGTCCAAAGAAGAGGCATCTTTTTCCTCTACAAGTTCTCCCTCCTCATCAAAACTACTTGTGGCAACTCCAAATACCATTCTCCCCTGATAAGTTTTGTCCAGCTCCTGAAGAAAGGGGGTGAGTTTGGTTGCTCTGCCCATGCAAACAAGAAGCAGTCCCCGGGCAGAAGGGTCCAGAGTTCCGGTATGACCTACTTTCTTTATCCCGGCAAGCTTTTTTATCCTTTTCACTGCTGCAAAGGATGTCATCCCCTTAGGTTTATTTACCAGAAGCAAACCATCCATAAAAGTGCCTCTTATAGAATTTCTTTCCTGTAATCAATTATAAAAAAATCTCCTTCTTTCTCTATAAACTCCAGAATCTTATCCAGAACCTTGTTAGAATATTGGATATTCGGGGAAAGGAATGCTATTCCAATTTTCGCCCTTCGCCAGAGAGGATAATCACCCACCTCAGCTATAGAAACATTAAAGTTATTCCGGATACGAGAGAGCAGGCTCTTCACTATCCTGCGTTTATCCTTTAAGGAATTACAAGAGAGCAAACGAATATGTAGTTCTAAAGTACCGATGACCATCTAAAATTATACAAGTTACCTTAATCTTCTTCTCTGATAAACTTCTATCAGATCCCCTTTCTGGACATCATCCACTCCTTCCACCTTCATTCCACATTCCAGTCCAGTGGAGATCTCATTAACATCACGATCAAATCTCTTGAGACTTGTGATTATACCCTCTCCTACAGCTTCTCCATTTCTTATTATTTTTGCTGTGGCTCCCCGAATTACTTTACCCTGAGCTACATAACATCCGGCTACTAACCCTACACGAGGAATCCTGAATGTATCTCTAACCTCAGCTTTTGCTATTAGCTCTTCAACATAAACAGGTTCCAGCATCCCCTTAACAGCCAGTTTAATATCTTCAATAATATCGTATATTATCTGATATTCTCTTATCTCTACCTTTTCCTGACTGGCAAGGGCCTGAATTTCTGGACTAACCTCAACATTGAAACCCACTATTATAGCCTTAGAACTGGAGGCAAGTAAGACATCTGATTTTTTTACCTCTCCTATCCCTTGAGAGACTACCTCCACTTTTACATTCTCGTCTCCCATATTAGCTAAAACACCAGCAACAGCCTTCAAACTTCCCTGAGTATCGGCTCTTAAGACTATATTAAGGGTTTTGATTTCTTTCTGGGGAGAGCTAAAAATACTTTCCAGAGTTACCTTTTCTCTTTTTCTAAGGCTGTGTAGTCTTGCCCTTTCTTTTGCCTCCTCTGCCATACGTCTTGCCGTTCTTTCGCTGTCCACCCTGGTAAAAATCTGACCGGGTAAGGATACATCAGAAAGACCCAAAATCTGCACAGGAGTAGAAGGTCCAGCTTCTTTTAATCTCTCTCCCTTCCAGTTAAGAAGAGCTCTGGCTCTTCCGTAAACCTCTCCTCCAACAATAACGTCTCCTTCTTTTAAGGTACCCTGCTTCACTATCAAAGTAGAACAAGGTCCCCTCTTCCGGTGCACCTCGCTTTCCACAACTACTGCTTCTAATTTTCCATGGGGGTCTGCTACCAGCTCCATCATCTCTGCCTGCAAAAGTATCATCTCCAAAAGCTCATCCAATCCTTTTTTCTTTAAGGCAGAAACCTCCACACAGATAGTCTCTCCTCCCCACTCTTCGGGAGTCAGATTATACTTTGTAAGTTGTCTCCTAACTCTCTCGGGATTGGCGTTCTCCTTATCCATTTTGTTTATCGCTACCAGGATAGGAACATTTGCCGCCCGGGCATGACTTATAGCCTCTTCGGTCTGAGGCATAACTCCATCATCGGCGGCTATAACCAGAACGGCAATATCTGTAACCTGAGCTCCCTGTGCCCTCATAGCAGTAAAGGCTTCATGTCCCGGGGTATCAATAAAAATTATTCTTTTCCCTTGAAAGTATATCTCCGAAGCTCCGATTCTTTGAGTAATCCCTCCCACCTCACTTTGAGCAACCTGGGTATTACGAATAGCATCCAGAAGAGAAGTCTTTCCATGGTCCACGTGTCCCAGCAGAGTGACAATAGGATCCCTCTGAGGCAGAACTTTCTCGCGAGGCTTTTTTTCTGGTGGTTTTTCTTTAAGAAGCTCTTCAATCTCCTCCGCTTCCCGGGAGGTTAAACTGCTTAAATTGGTTTTACCTTCTATTCCCCATTCAGATAAAACCTCCAGTAGTTTTTTAGTTGGAACCTTTAACTTTCTCGCCAGTTCATAAACTCGCAACTATTTCCTCCTTGAACTAATCCAGTTTTTCCTTTGCTTTCTTGAGTATCCTCTCTGCCATCTTAGGACCAATTCCTTCTACCTGTGCCAGCTTTTCCAGGCCACCTCTTACTATATCTTTGAGGGTTAAAAAACCATGTTCTCGCAGTGAAGCTAAAGTTTTTTCTCCTACCCCCGGTAGATCCCGAAGAAGAACCGCCTCTTTCTCTATCTGCCCCAGGGAACGGATATCTATCTGCCACCCGGTAAGCTTTGCTGCCAACTTCACATTTTCTCCATTAGCTCCAATTGCAAGAGAAAGCTGGTCATCCTTAACTATAACCTTTGCCTCCTTTTTTTTTGCATCAACCTTAACCTCGTGGATCTCTGCTGGTTTTAAGGCATTTTTTATAAACTCACCAATATCAGAGCTGTATTTAATTATATCTATTCTCTCTGAACCCATCTCTTTCAAAATGGCCTTTATCCTGGAACCACGAAGACCCACACATGCTCCAACCGGGTCAATTTTTTCATCCCCGGACTCCACCACAACTTTAGCTCTTCTACCCGGGTCTCTTTTAATCTGTCTTATCTTAACTATACCTTCATTAATCTCGGGCACTTCTCTTTCAAACAATCTGCGCAGGAAATTGGGATGAGTCTGCGAGAGAATAACATGAGGTCCCTTGGGTTCCCTCTTAACCTGCATAACATAGGCAATAATCCGTTCTCCCTGGCTGTAGGATCTTTTTGGGAAAGTTTCTTTATCAGGTAAAATCCCTTCCAGTTTACCAAGATCAATTAAGATAAAGCGGTCGGTTTTATATCGGACAGTGCCGCTTACAAGCTCTCCTTCTTTTTTCTTGAATTCCTCATAGAGTCTATCTTTTTCTTTTTCCACAATTTGTTGCATCATAACATGCTTACCAGTACTGGCGGCTATTCGGCTAAAATCCAGAGGATTAACCTCCAGTTCCACCTCATCTCCAGCCTTAACCTGAGAACTTATCTTAGAGGCCTCATCAAGGGAAATCTCCACAGCTTTATTTTTAACCCTCTCCACAACCAATTTCTTCACGAAAACCTTAAACTCCCCTTTTTTCTCATCCAGGACCACTTGAAGATCTCGGGGAGGAGAGGAATATTTCTTCTTATAGGCAAAATAAAGAGCTTCCTTAATACCCTCAAGCAGGCTCTCCTGTGGAATACCTCTTTCACGCTGGATAGAGTTAAGTAAAGAAAATAATTCCTTATTTTCCATGCTAAATTAACTCCTTTAACCTGTGGACAAACTCTGCTTTGTTTACTTTTATAAGTTCACCATCCTTGCGTTTTTTTATCTCAATTTTTTCTTCTTTTAAAAAAGACCTGCCAACAATTATTTTAAGAGGAATACCTATAAGATCAGAATCTTTAAACTTTACCCCGGCTGAGACATCCCGGTCGTCCCATAATACATCTATTGAACTGCTTTTTAACTGTTGATACAGTTTTTGAGAAAAGCTGAAAGTTCCTTGAGATGCAGGAATAATTACAGCTGGAAAAGGGGCAACTTCTTCAGGCCATACAATACCATCCTCATCATGGTTCTGTTCAATGATAGCTGCAGGAAGACGGGATACCCCAATTCCATAGCATCCCATCAGCAAAGGGTGTTTTTCTCCTTTTTCATTCAGAAAAGAAGCTCCCAGTGTAGAAGAATATTTATAACCCAGATGAAAAAGGTGACCTACCTCCATTCCTCTTTTTATATTTAAACTCCTGTTGCAAACCAGGCATCTATCTCCTGGCAGGATAAATCTCACATCTCCAACCACATCAGGAGAAAAATCTCTGCCGGGATTAACATTTATAAAATGGGTATCTTTCTTATTGGCACCAGCTACAAAATTTTTCCCTTCCATTACAGCCTTATCCACTACCAAAGGCAAATTATCTATTCCTATCGGTCCAACAAAACCCACCTCTACTCCAAAATCTTCGTACACCTTCTCCTTTAAAGCAAGTTGTAGATTTTTTACCTTGAGTAGCTTTTTTAGCTTTTCTTCATTGACAGCATGATCCCCCCGAAGTACCACTCTCACATATCCTTTCTCTGTCTGATATATAACTGTTTTTAAAAGTCTGGCCAAAGGTAAATTTAAAAAAGTGCTTAAACTTTCTATACTCCTTATATTTGGAGTATTAATCTCCTTAAGTGGTTTTTCATCCTCCTGATTATCTGTTTGCTTTTGTGGAAAAGATGTTGCCTTCTCAAACTTAGATGAATAACCACAACCCTCGCATTCTACTATTTTATCTTCTCCCGCAGATGTAAGTGCTATAAATTCATGTGAAATTTCCCCTCCTATGGGGCCACTTTCTGCCTCAACCAGTCTACACTCCAGACCACAGCGAGAAAATATCCTTTCGTAGGCTGATCTCATTCCCTGATAGATCTCCTTCATTTGATCCTCGTTCTCACAAAAACTGTAGGCATCTTTCATTAGAAACTCCCTTGCCCGGATCACACCTCCTCTGGGACGAAGCTCGTCTCTGAACTTTATTTGAATCTGGTAAACCACAACCGGCAACTTCTTATAAGAGGTCAACATCTCTGCTGCTATGTCAGTAACAAGTTCCTCATGTGTGGGAGAGAGAACAAACCAGCTTCCTTTACGATCCTGGAAACGCAAAAGTTCTTTCCCGTATTCTTCCCATCTTCCACTTTTTATCCAGAGCTCAGCTGGTTGAACAAAGGGTAAAAGAAGCTGCTCTGCTCCAATATTATCCATTTCCTCTCTCACTATACGGATAATCTTATCCAGTACACGATATCCTAAGGGCAGAAAAGAGTAAAGTCCAGAGGCTACCGGTCTTATCAGTCCAGCTCTCAACATCAACTGGTGGCTGATTAGTTCTGCTTCAGCAGGAGTTTCTTTGCTGGTAAAAAATAAACAACGTGAAAATCTCACCTTTTCCCTCTTTTTCTTTAAATAATATAACTTTAAAAGCTTATGTCAACTAACCTTCCTGCCTGAGCGTATCTTCCAGAAAGATGAGCGGGCGAGCAGTGGTTGGGTCGGTTTGTTTATTTGCTTCGTTCGACGTTCTACGTTAATCCTGTCTCTTATACACATCTCCGAGCCCACGAGACTAGGCATGATCTCGTATGCCGTCTTCTGCTTGAAAA
>CBFDTW010000057.1:0-9145 GCA_965613085.1 uncultured bacterium
CACCGAGATCTACACCTAAGCCTTCGTCGGCAGCGTCAGATGTGTATAAGAGACAGTCTTACAAGCGCAGAAGATTATGGTGGGAAAAAACTTAGAAAAGTTTCCCCCTTTGTCCTTGAGACTCTGGATTTATCCCCGAGAGATATCTCCATTCACAGATGCTCTGCTCTGGAGATTATCCAGCGGAATGCTCCTTCTCGGGAAGAAAAAGCTTCTTATCGTAAAATACCGTCTGAGGAGGTTATTACTTTATCTCACTTCCAGATAGACGATTATCTTACCTGTCCTTTAAAATACAAGTATATTCACATTCTTCGGGTACCCATCCTCCAGCATCATGCAGTAGTTTACGGTAAGGCTTTGCATGATGCTATTCAGAAATATTACCGTTATAAAATGCAGGGGAAAAAATTATCTCTGGAGGAGCTTATTGCCTGTTTTGAAAACTCCTGGATAAATGAAGGTTTTATAAGTAGAGAGCATGAGGAAAAAAGACTTGAGGAGGGGAGGGCAACTCTTTGTGGATTTTACAGGCGGGCTGAAGAAGAAAAGATTTTACCCACCTATATAGAGAAAGAATTTAATTTTGTCCTGGGTAAGGATCGAATAACAGGCCGCTGGGATAGGGTGGATATAGTGGGTGATAAAGTCAGTATAATTGACTATAAATCATCTCAGATAAAGGATAAGAAAAAAGCAGATAAAAGAGCAAGGGAAAGTTTGCAACTTGCCATTTACGCTCTTGCCTACCAGAGAATTTTTGGAAAAATCCCCGATAGCGTGAAGTTGCATTTTCTGGAAACAGGTATTGTAGGAGAGACAAGACTGGACGAGAAAGCTCTTAAAATAACTATTGATAAAATAAAGCAGGCCTCCAAAGGAATAAGGGAAGGAATTTTTAATCCCCAGCCGTCTTATATTTCCTGTCGCTTCTGCCCTTACCAGAGCATATGTCCTGACGAGGGGAGCAGGAGATATACTATATAAAAATGCAAACGAAAAATAGAATAATCTTAGCTCTGGATGTTAATGGTGAAAAGGAGGCACAAAAGTTAGTTTTTGATTTAAAAGAATGGGTGGGTTTTTTTAAAATAGGAATGAAACTTTTTTTCCGATATGGTCCGGAAATTGTGAATCTGGTGAAAGGAATGGGAGGGAAGGTCTTTCTGGATGCTAAACTCCATGATATTCCTACTGTAGTGGAAGCTACGGTTAGAACTATTGGCAGGATGGATGTTAGTATGCTTACCATTCATACTCTTGGCGGAATGGAAATGATGAGAAGATCCGTTCAGGCTGTAAAGGAGGAGAATCCTCAAACCAGGATATTAGGAGTTACCCTTCTTACATCCCTGGATGAGAAATCTTTAAGGGGGGAGCTTGGAATAAAAGTAAATCCCCAGGAAGAGGTTCTTTTTTTAGCTCAAAGGGCAAAAGAAGCTGGGCTGGATGGAGTTGTTTGTTCTGGAAAAGAGGTTAAACTTTTAAGAAAATCTCTGGGTCCAAGCTTTCTCCTGGTGGTTCCTGGAATTAGAATGGGTAAGGTAAAAGGGGATGAGCAGAAAAGAGTCTTAACTCCCGAGGAGGCCATCTGCCGGGGAGCTGATTACCTGGTGATAGGACGTCCCATCCTCCAGGCTTCTGATCCTGTTAAAGCAGTCCGGGAGATTGCAGAAAGAATAGTCAGGTTCTTATAAGGAGTATAAGAGGAGAATTAATATGGAGTTTTTGATAAGGTTGCCAGCTAACCCTTATTTTAAGGCTATCCTTATTTTTATGGTTTTTTTTGTGGGGGCAAGAGTTATTTATTATTTTCTCACCCACATTGCTATGAGGTGGGCAAAAAAGACGCGCACCCAGCTTGATGATTTAATTCTTTCCAGAACAAAAGCTCCTGTATTTTATTTTATCATCCTTGCTGGAATAGCAACAGGCATCAATGTCATTCCTCTTTTAACCGGTTACAAGGTAGTTTTGCTGAAGATTATCGCTTCTATAATACTTGTTATTTCCTGTTACCTTGCTGCTCTTTTTCTTAATTTGTTTATTAAAGCCTGGTTAAGCAGAACCAAAGAGGTGATTGGTAAAAGCAGGCAGATGGACCTTGTAGCAGTAAGCAGAAAGATATTAAACCTGATCATTTTCATTTTATTAATTATATTTATTTTGAGTCTATGGGGGGTTAGAGTGACTGCTCTTGTGGCCAGTCTGGGCATCGCGGGTATTGTTATTGGTCTTGCCCTGCAAACTACACTTTCTAATGTATTTGGAGGAATAACACTCATTGCTGATAGATCTTTTAAAATTGGGGATTTCATTCAACTTGAAACAGGAGAGGCAGGAGAGATCATCGATGTAGGTCTGAGGTCAACCCGTATAAAATCATTTGATGAAGGTAATGAAGTTATTATTCCTAATAACGTGTTGATGAATAGCAAGATTATTAATTATGGACGACCCCAGGTTAATCTTAAAAGGAGAATAAAAATAGGAGTGGCTTACGGTTCAGATATTGGTAAGGTTAAAAAGGTTCTCCTTGATTGTGCTTACAGGATAGATAAGATTTTAAAAAAGCCTCCACCAGAGGTTTATTTTATGGAGATGGCTGATTTTTCCCTCAATTTTCTCGTAGTTTTCTGGATTAGTAATTATAAATACAGATTCATTGTCCAGGACAAATTTATCTCACTTGCCTACAAAGAATTGCAACGTCAGGGGATACAGATTCCTTTCCCCACCAGAACTGTGTATATTGAAAAAAAGAAGTAGAATGGCTATCTGATAAAAATTCAATATACCTTAAAAGTATCCTTCTACTAAGATATCCTCGCCCACTCTTTGTATTTTCTCTATCTTTATTTTTGGTGTATGATTGAGGTAGCCAAATCCCTTTCCCTCTACCCAGGTTGGTGCATCTTTTCCTCCAATTATACGGGGGGATAAAAAAAGAAATATTTTATCCACCAGATTTTCCTGGATAAAGGATGCTATGATTTCTCCTCCCCCTTCTACAAGCAAAGTCGCAATTTCCTGTCTCCCCAGCTCCTGGAGAACTTTTTTCAGGTTAACCCTCTCTCTTTCATTCTCCAGAACTTTCACCTTTACACCTTTTTGCTTTAGGGTTTTAATTTTCCCTTCATCAACCTGAGAGGAGGTAAAGATAAAAGTTGGATACCGGCTCTGGTTTTCGAGTATTTTTGCCCTTACAGGAACTCTGAGATGTGTATCCAGAATAACACGACAAAATCTCTCTTTGGGTTTTGAAGGTAAAAGTTCGGGATCATCCTGGATTACGGTATTTATCCCCACTAAAATAGCATCCATTTTATCTCTCAATTTTTTCCCCAGTTTTCGTGATTTTTCTCCTGTTATCCATTTTGACTCACCCCTGAATGTTGCTATTTTCCCATCAAGACTTGCTGCAGCTTTGATAACAACGTAAGGTATTTTTTCTCTGATAAACTTAAAAAAAGCCTCGTTAATTTTTTCTGCCTCTTTTTGACATATACCAACCTCCACGTCCACACCGGCTTTTTTTAATATCTCAGCTCCCTTCCCATTGTTCAGTGGATTGGGATCTAAAGTTGCCATCACAACTTTTTTGATGCCTGCTTTAATTATCGCCTCGGTACAGGGAGGTGTTTTACCAAAATGGCAGCAAGGTTCAAGACTCACAAAGAGAGTACCTCCTTTTGCTTTTTCTCCAGCATTTTTTATAGCTTCCACTTCAGCGTGAGGTCCCCCGAAATACCTGTGGTATCCTTTTCCCACTACCTGTTCATCTTTGATCAGAACTGCTCCCACCATTGGATTGGGAGAAACTTTTCCTTCCCCCTTTCTGGCCAGAGATATAGCCATCCTCATCCAGTTTTCCTTTTGCACCTTATGCTCCTGATGTTATAACTGACGATATCTTTGCAAGATTGTTTATTCTGCCTTTAGGGAAGCAAAGCTAAACCAGTCCTTTTTCAACAAGTAGCTCCGCAATCTGGATGGTGTTTAAAGCAGCTCCTTTACGTAAATTGTCGGCCACAATCCACATATTTATACTGTTTGGTGCAGATTCATCTTTTCTTATTCTTCCCACAAAAACCTCATCTTTTCCTTGAGCATTAATGGGGAGGGGATAAATATTATTCTCAGGCTCATCTTCTACTATTACTCCTGGAGAATTTGAGAGAATTTCCCTTACTTCTTCTACGGATAAGACCTTTTCTGTTTCTAAAGTTACAGTTTCAGAATGAGATACAAATACCGGAACCCTCACGCAGGTAGCGGTGACAGCAATGGATGGGTCTCCCATTATTTTTCGCGTTTCATTAACCAGCTTCATCTCTTCCTCAGTATAACCTGAAGGAAGAAAACTTCCAATATGAGGAATAAGATTAAAGGCAATTTGATGAGGGTAAACTTCCCTGGTAAGGGTTTTTCCCTTTAAATAATTCTCTGTTTGTTTTTTAAGTTCCCCAATTGCCTCTTTTCCAGTTCCAGAGACCGACTGGAAGGTAGATATTACCATACGTTTTATTCTGGCTTTTTTGTGAAGAGGGTTTACCGCAACCACCAGTTGAATAGTTGAGCAATTAGGGTTGGCTATAATACCTTTGTGTTTTTCAACAGCATGAGGATTTACTTCCGGGACTATAAGGGGAACATCTTCATCCATCCGGAAAGCACTACTATTATCAATTACCACTGCTTTTTCTCTGGCAAAAAGAGGAGAGAATTGTCTGGATATGGAAGCACCTGCAGAGAATAAGGCTATATCGATATTTTTAAAAGAAGATGAAGCAAGGTTTTCTACCTTGATTTTTTCTCCCTTAAAATCTAATTTTTTTCCTTTGGATTTTTCCGAGGCAAAGGCTCTCAGGTTTTTAATCGGGAAATTTCTCTGATCAAGAATCCTGAACATTTCTTTTCCAACTGCACCTGTTGCTCCTACCACAGCCAAGTTATAAGCGCTGCTCATTTTTCTCCTCTCTTTTTTCTCTATCTAGTTCAAAAGCCTGGTGGATAACCTTTACCGCTCTTTTTCCATCCTTTTTCTTTACCGCACAGGAAATTTTTATCTCCGAGGTGGATATCATATCTATATTTATTCCAGCCTTACCCAGTGTGGTGAACATTTTAGCAGCTACACCGGGATGAGACTGCATTCCAGCTCCCACTATGGATACTTTTGCCATATCAGAATCATAGGTTATCTCATCTACCGGGAGGTGTGATTTTATACTTTCCATTACCTTTTTTACCTCAGGCAGGTCTTTTTCTTCAACCGTAAAAGAGATGGTATTTTTTTCCTCCTGTGGACTGCTTTGAATAATCATATCCACATTAATATTTTTTTCGGCTAACTTGCCAAAGATAAATCCAGCAACACCGGGCTTATCTGGTACCCCTCGCACAGTTATCTTTGCCTCCTGTTCATTTAAAGCTATCCCGGTTACCACAAATCCTTCCAGCGGTTCCTCCTTAATTTCACCTTTTAGCATTTTTCTCCTCTTTTTAATTAAATTTAAATTTTCTTCAAATATTAGAGCATGGCTTGGCCAGCTGACAACTACGTAAGGCAGCTAACAAATTAATGTTCCCTCCCTATCGGTAAAACTTGAGCGGATGTGCAGAGGAACTTTAAACTTTTTTGCTATCTCTACTGCTCTAAGATGAAGAACTTTAGTGCCAAGACTGGCCAGCTCGAGCATCTCATCGTAAGATATTTTTTTAAGTTTTCTGGCTTGAGGTACAATTCGGGGATCAGCGGTAAATACTCCCTCCACATCGGTATAGATTTCACAGATGTCGGCTTTAAGTGCAGCAGCGACAGCTACTGCTGTTGTATCTGAGCCGCCTCTTCCCAGTGTGGTAATGGCATCATTGGGAGTTACACCCTGAAAGCCCGCTATTACCAGTATATTTCCTCTATTAAGCTCCTCCAGAATTTTACGTGTGTTTATCCGTTGAATACGAGCCTTGGTGTGTATCTCATCAGTTATTATCCCCCCCTGATAAGCGGTAAAGGCAACTGCCTTCTCGTCTTTAGCACTAATAGCAGCAGCTAAAAGGGCTGCTGAAACCACCTCCCCTGTGGATAAAAGCAAATCTAACTCTCTTTTTGGAGGATCAGGGTTTATCTTTTCCATCAGTTTAATAAGATTATCCGTGGTATCTCCCATTGCCGAAACTACCACCACTAATTTATGATTTTCCTTTTTAGTTTTTACAACTCTTTCTGCTATTTTTTTGATTCTCTGAGGTGTGGCAACAGAGGAGCCACCGTATTTTTGTACAATCAAGGCCACTTTTACACCTCACCAATTTCTACTTTTTTTATCTGTTGAAGGACATATTCCCTGATCTTCTTAGGCGAAGCAAAGGGTTCGGTTAACCTGCCTTCATCAATCATTAACTTAAGGAGGGGACCAGGGTATTCTCCACATTCACAAACAGAAGGTTTTTCTTTCCAGGGTAACACCTTTGTGGATCCGCAGGAGGAACATCTCCAGACCTGTTTTCTCCCGGAGTACTTGCCTTTTTTAGCTATAGGTTTTCCCTCTATTTCAACAATATCCAGTGCAAAATCAACCACCGGAGCATTACTTATCCAGGTCCCTACCCCAAAAGCATCAGCTACTTTGTTTAACTCGTAGATCTTACGCTCGTCCAGTCCTCCGGAAACGAAAAGTTTTATATGGCTGTAACCCCTGAGATCCAGTTCCCATCTTATCTCTTTTAATATCTCCAGGATATTTCCCCTTCTTGAAGCAGGGGTGTCTATCCTTACAGCAAAAAGATCCTTTCCCAGCTCCTCAGCTACCCTGAGAGTTTCAAATTTTTCATCTCCAAGAGTGTCAATTAAGGCAACTCTTTTTACATCTGGTTCTATAACCTGATCAAATAGTTTGATTGATTTTATTGTATCTCCTGCTAAGAGGACCAGGCTATGGGGAATTGTCCCCACTGGCCTTTCTCCTATAAATTTTGCACTCTCTCCCACTGCTACCCCTTCGCACCCTCCTATGTAAGATGCTCTGTCTATCATCAAGGTAACTCCCGGGTGCATTCTTCTGGCTCCAAAGTGGTAAACAGGTTTTCCTCCCGATAACACCCTGCATCTTGCCGCTCTTGTAGCTATACCCGAGGCCTGACATAGAAAACCTAAGAGGCAGGTCTCGTATGTAGCAAATTCACTGTATTTTCCTTCTATTAAGAGCACAGGCTCCATAGAGTGGAATAGAGTTCCCTCTGGCATTGCCCATACTTTAACTGGAAGTCCCTCCAGAAGAGTAAGTGCCTCTTCCATACCTGCAAGTATAGCCCACCTGTAGCCACAGGGAAGGTTTGCTGCTCTGACCTCTGCTGCTACAGTTTTGTCCAGTTTCTTTTCCTTTATTATCTTTACCGTTCTTTCAAAATAAACGTCAGTAATAGATCCTTTTTTAATCTTTTCCTCTGTAAATATGTGAAACATCTTTCTTTCTCCCTCTTAATTGTCATCAATTATAGTATAAGTCAGCCCCTTGTGTCAACATTTCCATTCAGCTTCCCGAAAATTTCAGCTCAAAAATAAAATTGAGTAAGTACGCACAGGCTGTCTACAGGAACTTTTCAGGAAACAGGAGATTTCTTAATTGTTTCAGATATTTTCTGCTCGATGACAGGCTACCCAGTGTTCCTTATTTATCTCTCTTAATACAGGTTCCTCGCTCTTGCATTTGTTTATAACATAAGGACAACGAGGATGAAATCGGCAACCCTCAGGAGGGTTAACCGGACTTGGTACATCTCCGGTAAGAATGATGCGTTTCTTTCTATCTTTAGCCTGGGGCTCAGGAATTGCAGAGATCAGTGCTTTGGTATAAGGGTGTCTGGTTTGAAAAAAAATTTTCTCAGTCGGAGCTAATTCTATTATCTTTCCCAGATACATAACCGCTATTCTTTTTGCCATGTATTCTACAACCATAAGGTGATGGGTGATAAAAAGATAGGTAAGATTAAAGTCCTTTTGAAGGTCCTTTAAAAGGTTTAAAATCTGGGCTTGAACTGAAACATCCAGCGCAGAGGTGGGCTCGTCCAGAACCAGAAAATCAGGGCTCGTAGCCAGAGCTCTTGCTATGGCTATCCTCTGACGCTGTCCCCCGCTAAACTCATGAGGGTATCTGAAAAGATGATCTTCAGTTAAGCCTACTCGTTGCAAAAGGTTAAGCACTTTTTCATCAACATTTTTCGTCAATTTATGAACCTTTAAGGGTTCGCCTACAATATCTTTCACCAGCATTCTGGGGTTTAAGGAAGAGGAAGGGTCCTGAAATACTATTTGCATTTTTCTTCTTATCTGCTTTAATTTTTTCCCTCGAAAAGTGGAAAGATCATATTTTTTTCTTAAAAAATTTAACTCAGAAGAATGAGAATTTTTTGATAGGGAAAGTTCTTCAATTCTCCTTTTTATCTTCTCAGGAGCATTGTAGAGGATGTATCCATCCGTTGGGTCTAAAAGACGCAGGATGGTTTTTCCCAGGGTAGTTTTACCGCAACCTGATTCCCCAACCAACCCCAGACATTCTCCTTTTCTGATTTCCAGGTCAACTCCATCAACTGCTTTTACGTCTCCCACTCTTTTTCTTAAAACTCCCCCCAGGATAGGATAATATTTTTTAAGTCCTTTTATCTCAAGTAAGGTGTCCATTTTTCTCTTTTTCCGTGTAGAAGTGACAGGCTACCAGATGATTTTTCTCAGCCTTTTCAATTTCTGGTTTAATTTCCCTGCATTTTTTTCTTGCCTTAGGACAGCGAGGATGAAACCGGCATCCTGAGGGAGGGTCAACCAGATTGGGAACAGTTCCCTCAATACTTTCCAGACGAGTGGTATCTTTTTTTGGAATTGCTCTTAGCAATGCTTTAGTGTAAGGATGTAGAGGATTTTCAAAAAGATTCTCCACTGTTGTTAACTCACATATACTGCCTGCATACATTACGGCCACCCATTTGCACATCTCAGCCACAACCCCCAGGTCATGGGAGATAAAGAGTACGGAAATTCCTATTGTTTTTTTAAGGGATCTAATTAAGTCAAGAATCTGAGCTGTCTCTTATACACATCTCCGAGCCCACGAGACTAGGCATGATCTCGTATGCCGTCTTCTGCTTG
>CBFDTW010000058.1:0-8826 GCA_965613085.1 uncultured bacterium
TCAAGCAGAAGACGGCATACGAGATCATGCCTAGTCTCGTGGGCTCGGAGATGTGTATAAGAGACAGTCTTCGGAGACTCCGAGCATACCGAGGTTAAGGGGATAATAGAATGGATAGAGGGCAAGGGGAAGGCTATGGAGAGGACACCCAAGGAAAAACTCCCGAGAAGAATAGGAATCCTCTCCCAGACCACAAAACCACTGAAAGAGTTCTACGCATTCGTGGACGAAATTCTCTCCTCAAGCCTCGGAGAACTTCTCGAGGTCAGGATAATAAATACTATATGCAGTCCAGACCTTGAGGTTATAATTGTTGATGATGGAAGCAGGGACGGGACGGGAAGATTGGTTGATAAGCTGGCACAAAAGTACGATCAGGTTGTAGCCATCCATCATTTATTTAACAGAGGTTATGGCGCAACGCTTCGCACCGGATTTGAAGCAGCAAGGGGTGATTTGATTTTCTTTACCGATGCGGATGGTCAGTTTGATATAAAAGAGCTAACAAGATTAACGGAAATGATAAAAGAAGGCGCTGATATTGCTTGTGGATACAGGATGAAGAGGGCGGATCGCTGGATGAGGAAAGTCAATGCTGGAATTTACAATCTGCTGGTAAGGTTTCTTTTTGGAATTAAGATTAAAGATATAGATTGTGCTTTTAAGCTGTTTAAAAGAAAAGTGATAGATAACATAAAGCTTACATCAGATGGTGCCTTTATAAATGCGGAATTTTTAATTCTGGCCAGTAAAAAAGGGTATGTTATAAAACAGATAGGTGTGAGTCATTTTCCCAGAAGGGAGGGAAAACAAACAGGAAACAATATAGCGGTTGTTTTGAGAGCATTTTTAGAGCTTTTCAGATTCTGGAGAAAGATAAGAAAGAGAAAAATTTGAGAAAGGGAGTGTGAATAATGAGACCACTATTTTTAATTCTTACAAGCATACTATTGGGAGTAGGGGGACAGATTTCTATGAAACAGGGTATGGTGAGGTTAGGATCTATTTCTCTAAGGTTTTCTACTCTATTTCCTACCTTATGGTCCATGTTAACAGAAGTTTTTGTTTTGCTGGGTATTTTTTTATATTTAATAAGTACAATTTTCTGGCTGGCGGCTTTGTCCAGAGTGGATTTAAGCTATGCATATCCTATGATAAGCATAGGTTATGTTTTGGTCCTTGTGCTTTCCTGGGCGATTTTCAATGAGCGATTAGCTTTTATAAGGATTGCAGGGGTTATTTTAATCTGCTTCGGTGTTTTGCTTGTATCAAGGTCGTGAGTTGGTTCATCTGGTTCATTCGGTTGATTCGGTTCGTTTGGTTATTTGGTTGAGTTGGTTAAACGGAGTTAGTTTTGGTTAGGCGGGTGCAGCTTATTTTTGGAAGAGGGGTTTAATTCCGATGAAATCGCAAACTATAATATTTTTATCCAATGGATATGCGGAGGATAATATCGCATCCTGTATAATTGAAAATTTGCTCCAGAAAGATACCGCTCTGGAGATTAAAGTCCTGCCTTTTGTGGGGGAGGGTGCACCTTACAGAAAACTTAAGATAAAAGTTCTTGGACCCTGCAAAAAGATGCCAAGTGACGGTTTTATAGCGAGCAATTTTTTTTACTTTTTGAAAGACCTGAAAGCTGGCTGGCTAAAAATGTATGCAGGAAAAGTGAGGAGTCTAAAAAAGGAAAGCAAGAAGGTGAGGTTGGTTGTGTGCGTGGGGGATATTTTTTTAGTTTTAAGCTCAACTCTTTTTCTTCGAAAGCCTTTAATTTTCATTGCCACAGCTAAATCAGACTATATAAAAGAGCACTACCTGCTGGAGAAATGGTTAATGAGGCGCTGTTGCAAGCTGGTCTTTGCCAGGGATAAAAAAACGGCCCTTTCTCTCAGGAGGTACAGGATAAATGCGGTTTACGTGGGTAATGCAATGATGGACTGTCTTAAAATAACAGGAGAGGATTTTGGAGTGAGGGAAGGCTCTACCGTTGTGGGAATTGTTCCAGGTAGCAGAAAAGAAGCTTATGAAAATCTTAAGGTAAGTCTGGGTGCTGCAGAAAAAATCTATCTTGAAGGTGGAAAAAATTTTCTCTTTCTTTTAGCTCTTGCTCCTTCACTTGATGCCAGGAAAATACCCTCTTTTTTGCAGGAGAAGAAAAACTGGACGGTGAAGGATGTAACTTTTCAGGAGAGGAAAAAGGGGATAGTTCTTCACCTTGTATCTAAGGAAGGAACTCTGGTTAAGGTGGTTCAGGGAAGGTTTGGTGATGTCGTTAACCTCTCAAGGGTGGTTATAGGGACAGCAGGTATGGCCAACGAGCAGGCAGTTGGCCTGGGAAAACCTGTGGTAGCTTTTCCTGGAAAAGGACCTCAAATAACAGAAAAGTTTTTGCGAGCCCAGCAGAAACTTCTGGGAGGATGTGTCTTTATTGTAAAAAGGAATCCACAGGCTATAGCATCCAGAGTTCTATCGATTGTTAAGAATTATGATGAGCTTGTTAGAGTGGCAAAGGTTGGGAAAGAAAGAATGGGAGAGCCTGGGGCTGCCTCCAGGATGGCAGAGCTTATATACGCCGAGTTAAAGTAGCTTAGCTTTCCTGTATAAGCTGTTTTATTTTCATAAGGTTGACAATGTGAGCTCTTTCTCTTTCATCAAGTTTCATTGTTATATATTTTACTATCTCTTTAATCTGGGGTATAAAGATATGCTCAAGAGCGTTAACCCTTCTTCTTGTTCGCTCAATCTCCCGGGCCAGCCTTTTTACCTCTTCTTCTTTCTGGGCAAGTTCTAAAAGGTCTGATAGAACCTGCTGAAAAGACCTTATTCCCTCATCCAGCTTCCAGTTACTTTCATAGAATCCATAACAGAGAGGATCGCCCTCAATCTTGATTTCAAACTGAGGAGAACCAAGAGAGGTAAATCTGGAAATTTTAACATTGCATCTTACAGCAGGTAGAAGAAGGCACTGCTCAATTTCCTTTCCCCAGTTTATCATCTTGGCTACCTGAAAATCACCATATGCTTTTATAAGCTCATCCTGTACTTTTTTTCTTAATCTTCTTACTTCTTTTAAAAGAGGGAAAAATCTCTGGATAAGCTCATCCCTTTTCTCCTCCAGAAGGTCATGAGCTCTTTGTGCAGTTTCCAGCCTCTTTTTTTGCTTCAGAAGTTCCATCCTTGTGGGGTTAAATTGAATTATTCTGGGCATTGGTTAATCCTTGTTCTATACTTTCACTTCCTCTTTTTCTTTCCACTTGCCGTATTTTGAGATGTACTCATCTCTGATTCTTTTCAACTCTGACCTTGGCATAAGACTTAAAAGTTCCCAGCCAAGATCCAGTGTTTCCTCCACCGACCTTTCCTCGTGTTCACCCTGTTTTACAAAGCGTCTTTCAAATTCATCGGCAAACCTCAGGTATCTTCTGTCCATGTCAGAAAGAGTTGCCTCACCCATGACCAGCGCTAGCTCTCTTATTTCCATTCCCCTGGCATAGGTAGCATAAAGCTGGTTGGAGAGCTCGCGGTGATCCTCTCTCGTTTTTCCCTCTCCCACCGCCTCATCCATCAGGCGGGACAGGGAAGGCAGAACATTTATAGGAGGGTAGATTCCCTTTTGATGCAAGTCTCTTTGAAGTATTATCTGTCCCTCGGTTATATATCCCGTAAGATCGGGAATAGGATGGGTTTTGTCATCATCAGGCATGGTCAGAATGGGAATTAGTGTTATTGAGCCTTTCTTGTCCTTTATTCTACCTGCCCTTTCATAAATTGTTGCAAGGTCAGTATAAAGATAACCAGGATAACCTCTTCTTCCCGGAACCTCTCTTCTTGCTGCCGAAAGCTCTCGCAGAGCTTCAGCATAATTGGTCATATCAATAAGGATAACCAGTATATGCATCCCCTTTTCAAAGGCCAGATACTCAGCACAGGTGAGAGCCATGCGGGGGGTAGCGATCCTCTCTATTACAGGGTCATCAGCTAAGTTTAAAAAGAGAACCGCTCTTTCTATTGCTCCGGATCTTTCAAAATCCCGTACAAAAAAATTTCCTTCTTCGAAACTTACTCCCATTGCTGCAAAGACAACGGCAAACTCTTCTTCTTTTCCCAGGACTTTAGCCTGTCTTGCAATCTGTGCAGCAACCTGGGTATGAGGAAGACCTGCTCCGGAAAATATAGGTAGTTTCTGTCCTCTGGAT
This sequence comes from uncultured bacterium, assembly GCA_965613085.1. GTDB lineage: Bacteria > Aerophobota > Aerophobia > Aerophobales > B3-G15 > CBFDTW01. Next base: position 4,197 of record CBFDTW010000058.1, read on the forward strand.
AAGGTATTGAGGCCGTCAATAGCGGATATACCGGTCTGGATAAACTCCTCCGGGTAGGCTCTTGCCTCCGGATTTATGGGTCTTCCCCCTATATCCAGCCTCTTCTCCGGGATAATTTGTGCTCCCCCATCTCTTGGTCTTCCCCATCCGTCAAAAACTCTGCCCATTATATCCTCGGATACCCCGAGCTGAATTCCTCTGCCGAGAAACTTTACCCTGGTTTGTTTCACTCCAAGCTCTGTTGCCCTCTCAAATAACTGAACCAGAGCAGCCTCTGAAGATATCTCCAGAACTCTACCTCTTCTTTTCTCACCACCCGGAAGTTCTATCTCCACCAGTTCCTCAAAAGCAACATCCACTACGTTTTCCACCAGCATGAGAGGACCTGTTAATTCTTTTATTCTGGTGTATTCCTTTCCCATTATTTATCTCCCGTAACTTAAATTTTTATCTGGTGTTTTTCCGTCTGTTTTATCTGGTCTTTTAATCTCTGGCGCAATTTTTCAATTTTTCCCTCTGCCTGATCATTGGGAATGTATTTAGCTTTGGCGATTTCCTCTCTTACTGGAAGATTGATCAGCTCATCCAGCAACGCACCTTTATTTAAAGCCTCTATGCATAAGTCATAGTAATCAAGGATAAGCTTTAGCATAAGGTACTGTTTTTTTAAAGGAGAGTAAGTGTCAATCTCGTGAAAGGCAAACTGTTGCAGGAAATCTTCCCTGATAGAACGAGCTGTTTCCATGGCTATTCTGTCCTGAGGCGATAAAACATCAAGTCCCACCAATCTTACCGTCTCCTGCAGTTCGTCTTCTTTTTGTAAAAGAGCCATAGCTTTTTCTCTAAGCTTCATCCAATCTGGTGCAACTTCTTTTGAGAAGTATTCCTTCAGCTCATCAAGATAAAGGGAATAGCTGCGAAGCCAGTGGATGGCAGGAAAGTGGCGCTGGTAGGCAAGTTCTGCTACCAGAGCCCAGAATACTCTCACTACCCTGAGTGTTGCCTGAGTAACAGGCTCTGAAAGGTCACCTCCAGGAGGTGAAACTGCACCAATAGCTGACAGAGACGCTATTCTTTTATCTTTTCCCAGGGTAATTACTCTGCCGGCTCTTTCGTAAAACTCAGCAAGACGGGAGGGAAGATAGGCAGGATATCCTTCTTCTCCTGGCATCTCTTCCAATCTCCCCGACATCTCGCGTAGAGCTTCTGCCCAGCGTGAAGTTGAATCAGCCATAAGAGCAACATCGTAGCCCATGTCTCTGTAATATTCAGCAAGAGTAATTCCGGTGTAAATAGAGGCTTCTCTTGCGGCAACCGGCATATTAGAAGTATTGGCAATGAGAATAGTTCTTTGCATTAAGGGTTTTCCAGTTGAGGGGTCTTTTAATTTGGGGAACTCACGCAGAACGTCTGTCATTTCGTTTCCTCTTTCACCGCATCCCACAAATACTATTACTCGTGCATCTACCCACTTAGATAGTTGATGCTGGATTACAGTCTTTCCCGATCCAAAAGGGCCAGGAATACAGGCGGTCCCTCCTTTAGCAATAGGAAAAAAAGTATCTATAACTCTCTGACCGGTAATTAAAGGCTCCTCAGATTCGAGTTGCTCTTTATAAGGTCTCATTTTCCTGACTGGCCATCGTTGAAGCATTCTTATCTTTTTTTCTTCTCCTTCACGTGTTTCAATTATGGCAATCGTATCCTCCACTTTGGCTTTTCCAGAGTGAATTTTCTTTATCTTACCTTCAATTCCCACCGGAACAAGGACTCTGTGCTCTATAATCTCTGTTTCCTGAACTGTACCCAGAATATCTCCAGCTACGACTTCCTCTCCTTCTTTCACTCTGGGCTCAAATTCCCACTCTTTTTTTCTATCTATAGCCTCTATCTCTATACCTCTGGTGATGAAGTCTCCTTCCTGGGCACGTATCAGGTCAAGAGGTCGCTGAATTCCATCATAAATATTGCCTAAAAGTCCAGGAGCAAGTTCTACAGATAAAGGATAATACAGGGACTCAACCGGTTCTCCGGGTTTTAGCCCACCTGTATCCTCATAGACCTGAATGGAAGACAAATCTCCTCTTATCTCCAGAATTTCCCCAATTAATCTTTCCTCCCCCACTCTTACCACATCAAACATTCTGGCCCCGGGAATTCCTTTGGCTACAACCAGAGGACCGGAAATTTTAATAATCCTTCCCTTTTCCATGGTTTGCTCCTTTTCTTATAATCAGGCACTCATCTTGTGAGTTATTATAAGGGGCTTTTTGTTCCCTTTTACAACTTCCGCATCAACAACGCACTCTTTTACATCCGGGTTTGAAGGCAGATCATACATAACATCCAGCATAATTTCTTCCACAAGGGCTCTTAAACCTCTTGCTCCCATCTCTCTTTCAAAGGTTAGTTTGCTTATTTCTTCCAGAGCCTCATCGGTGAAGGTAAGTTTTACCCCTTCCATTTCAAATAATTTCTGATACTGCTTTACTATAGCGTTTTTAGGCTCAAGAAGGATCTTTTTTAACTGGGGCCGGGTTAAAGGTTCAAGTATCGCTACCACTGGAAATCTTCCCACAAACTCGGGAATAAAGCCATATTCAATTAAATCATCAGGATGTAGATGGGAAAGGACATTCTTTTGCTCTACCTCTTTGGGCGAAGAAAACCCCAGTGCCTTTTTTCCAATTCTATCCTGAACTATTTCTTTTAGTCCGGGAAAAGCACCTCCACATATAAAAAGGATATCCGAGGTATCAAGTTGAATGAACTGCTGGTGGGGGTGTTTTCTTCCACCCTGGGGAGGAATATTGGCGATGGTGCCCTCCAGTATCTTTAAAAGAGCCTGCTGGACACCTTCTCCGGAGACATCTCTTGTAATCGAAGGATTTGCACCGCTTTTCTTGGCAATTTTGTCAATTTCATCTATATAAACAATACCCTTTGAGGCAAGAGGGATATTGAAATCAGTCTTCTGCAAGAGACACAAAAGTATAGTTTCAACATCCTCTCCCACATATCCTGCTTCGGTTACATTGGTAGCTGAGGCAATTGCCAGGGGGAGATGCAGTATCTTTGCCAGAGTGCGGGCAAGCAGGGTTTTACCTGAGCCGGTTGGGCCAATCAGGAGGATGTTGCTTTTTTCCAGTTCAACTTCCTTCTCCTTTGTATTTGAGAGGATACGTTTATAATGGTTGTATACGGCTACAGAAAGAACCTTTTTTGCCTTTTCCTGACCTATTACCCATTCATCCAGCCTTTCTTTGATTTGTTTAGGTTTGGGGAGGTTTTTTATGTTAAACTGATCAACCAGCAGGTCTGGTTTTTTCTTTTCTCTTTCCAGGATCTGGTTGCAATAATAGATGCACCGATCACATATATATACATTTATTCCTGAGATTAATTTTTCCACCTCCAGCTGGCTTCTTCCACAAAAAGAACAGCGGGGAATCTGGTCCTTAGCCATTCTTTATTTCCTTCTTTCTATCACTTCATCTATTATCCCGTACTTTTTAGCTTCCTCAGCAGTCATATAAAAATCTCTGTCTGTATCTCTTTCAATTTTTTCCTTGGGTTGGCCTGTGTGCTTCACCAGAATGTCGTTTATCCTGTCTTTTATTCTCAAAATTTGCCGGGCCTGTATCCCGATATCGGTTGCCTGTCCCCTGGCACCACCCATAGGTTGATGGATCAGGATGTTGGCATTGGGGAGGGCAAACCTTTTTCCTTTAGTCCCTGCGGCCAGCAAAAGAGCAGCAGCTGATGCAGCCTGTCCCATACAGATGGTAGAGACATCTGGTTTTACATACTGCATTGTGTCATAAATGGCAAGTCCTGCTGTTACTAGTCCTCCGGGTGAGTTTATATAAAGATGAATATCTTTTCTGGGGTCCTGAACCTCCAGAAACAGCATCTGGGCTATGACCGTGTTGGCAACTGCATCGTCAATAGGAGCGCCGATAAATATTATCCTGTCCTTTAAAAGACGGGAATATATATCATAGGCTCTCTCTCCTCGAGCTGTTCTTTCAACTACAATAGGGATCAGAGCCATCTTTAGCCTCCTTTTTCTTTTATTTTCAGTGAAGGTAAAATTTTACGTGATTTTATCCGGAATCTCTGCCTGCTCATAGAGAAAATCGATAACTTTTTCATTTTTAATTCTTTCAACCAGGCTGCTAAGGTTTCCTTTTTTAATAAGCTCTTCTTTTAATAGCCTGGCTTTGGTTTCTTTGTTTTCCCCCTGTACCAGAAGCTGAAGTCTTTTATCTATCTCTTCTTCTGTAACTTCTATTTTCTCTTCTTGAGCAATTTTATCAAGAACCAGAAGAGTTTTTAGTTCAGACTCAACCTGATTTTTAAATAATTTATTCAAATGCTCCTCATTTATATTCTGTTCTTTCAGGTAAGATGATATACTTAATCCATTTTTTCTCAAATCTTCCTTTAGCTTTTCAATCTTCTCTTTCACCCCCTCCTCTATCAGGAGAGGGGGAAGATCAATTCTGGAGTTTTTCACAACTTTTTCCACTATTTCTGCTTTTACTCTTTCTTTTTCTCTTTTTTGTCTGTCTCTTATACACATCTCCGAGCCCACGAGACTAGGCATGATCTCGTATGCCGTCTTCTG
>CBFDTW010000059.1:0-8807 GCA_965613085.1 uncultured bacterium
AAGCAGAAGACGGCATACGAGATCATGCCTAGTCTCGTGGGCTCGGAGATGTGTATAAGAGACAGATAGGAGACCTTATCCGAAACTGGCTTATTCAGCAAAAAGTGCACCTGGAGGGTAAAGAAGGAGTTGGAGTTATCACCCTGCTTTACGATCATGAAATAAGAACTACCACCGATACCCTCTTAGACCTTCAACACTCCTACAGCAATAGAATTGTCAGCACAACCCACATCCACCTTGACCCTCATCTTTGCCTGGAAGTGGTTATAGTTAAAGGAAAACTTTTTTTGATAAAACAAATTGCCGACAAACTGTCTCCTGTTCGAGGTGTAAAACAGGTACAGCTAACCCTGACTACCCACGAGATTGATTAGAATTAACTGCCAGGAAAGGTCATTTTTGTGAAGGGACAATTCTATATATTACTTCGTTTTTCCTTGCCAGACCTAATTTTTCTCGGGCAAGTTTTTCTCTAAAAAAATCATCATCCAGCTTTTTTCTGATATCCTCCAATCTTTTATTTTCTGCTTCAATCTGTTGAATCTCCTCCTGAAGCGATTTTACTTTCTCATCCATCCTCCTGATATCCCAACCAACCTTTAACCACCATCCAGATAAAAATATAACCTCGACAACAAGTACAAATAAAAATACTTTAGTGTTTCTTTTCATCTACCCTGCATCCTTTTTTATCAACACAAAGAATAAGATAGTTGGCCTTAGTTCCTCTGGAGAGAAAAACCTTTTGCATAGTCCGGCCAATTTTCTCTGCCTTATCCTCAAAACTAAAGGCAGCAACTCCTGAGCCTGCACCGGAAAGAAACACCCCTTTTGCCCCGGCATCTAAAGCTGCCTCAAAAACATCCTCCATTTCAGGTAAAAGGGAAGTTCTGTAAGGCTGGTGGAGTTTGTCCTGAGTGGCCAGCGCAAGGTTTTCCCATATTCCCTGACTCAAAGAGGGAACAAGGATGGCCAGCCTTGAGAGGTTAAACACAGCATCAGAAAAAGAAATTTTCTCAGGAAGAACTCTACGTGCTCTCCGGGTGAGAATCTTTTTATCCGGTATAACTATCACCACTCTAAGGGTTTCAGGAACAGGTAACTTTACCCATACAGGATCAGTTTCACAAAAGGTTACAGCAACAAAACCCCCCAGAAGGGATGCAGCAACGTTATCAGGATGCCCCTCCAGTGATACTGCCATTTTTAAAATCTCTCTGGTATCCAGGTTAGCCTTAAGAAGACAACTGGCAGCAACTATTCCTCCGAGACGGGTCGCAGCACTGCTACCCAGTCCCTTCTCCAAGGGGATACGATTCACCTCTTTTATCCTGAGTCCTTTAAGTTTTTCTCCCACCCTGTCAAAGACCATTTTTAAAGCAGGGAAAATTATATTCTCTTCATTGGTGGGAATTAACTTTCTCCCTTCTCCTTCTATCTCAACAATAACCTCATCTCCCTTTATTTTCTCCACTTCTACTGTATTATAAAGAGAGAGGGCAAGACCCAGACAGTCAAATCCACATCCTATGTTAGTTGTAGAAGCAGGAATGGTTACGGTGATTTTTCGCATTTTCTTAATTAAATATACCTTACCTGATTCTTTATCTCATTAACATTCACATTTTGTAGTAATTTTAACAGTCTCTGCAGGGTATCGGTAAATCCTCTCTGGGGAGACAAAATTATTCCAAAGTGCTCTTTCTTACTATGAAAGAGTTCCACAGCAAGTTTTTCATAATCAGTTATGTTAAAAGAGAAAATGGCTCTCTTTTGAGAAATTGCATAACTTAGTTGCTCTCTGTCCGATAACCCCTTTCGTCCAGATTCTCTCGCACTTATGGCGTCAATTCCGTAACTCCGAAGGACATGTGCTAACTTGTCGTGTACATCCTCGTCTATAAAGAGCTTAGGTTTTTCCACTGCAAAGCCCTTCTGGCCAATTCTGCTTCACTGGGGTTGTTCTCTTTTAGTTGTCGATCAATCTCATCTTGATTATCATAATAATAGCTCAATGCATCATAAATTTGAGCAAGAGTCAGATGAGGATATATTTCTTTTTGAATTAGCTCCGGGCTATACCCTCTCTTCAGCCAGCCTGCAATTATCCATACAGGAATTCTCGTGTCTTTAATTACAGGTTTTCCATCCCGTACTCCCTTAATCTTTACCACATAAGGATGTTGGGTCTTTATTGCTTCCATAGTATTTCTGCTCCCTTTCTTATTGTCTTTATTATACCAAAGGCTGGAGGTAAAGCAAGAATATGTTTTAAGAACTACCAGAAGAGGGTAAAGTAAAGCTCAAGTATGTTCTTTCCCAGAAAAAGGGTGATAAAAGCTCCTGCAACCAGGAAAGGGCCGAATGGAATCTTATCTTTCATTCTTTTAATATGGAAAAATACAAGAATCCCTGCCACCAGTGCACCTGAGAGAAAAGAAAGAAAAAAAGACAGAAGAGCTGCCTCCAACCCGAGAAAGGCTCCTATCCCTGCAGCGAGTTTTACATCTCCCATCCCCATGCCAGGTTGATGCAGAAAAACAAGACTGAGGTAAAAAATTAAAAGGAAAATTCCAGCTCCAGCTCCAGCTCCTGTAAGACTGGAGAGAAAATTTCCCAGAAGTCCTGATAAAAAAAGACCAATCCCGAGCATACCGTAGGAGAGAGAGTCAGGGATGATCTGATGTTCAACATCAATAAAGAAAACAGGAATAAGAATAGATACAAAAAGAAGGTCTTTGATGAAAGATAAAAGAAAGGGGGGATTAAAAACAAAGGGGAGGTGACGAAAAAGAACCAGAAGAAAAAAAACAGCACACATCCCCTCCACCAGAGGGTAACGAGGAGAAATTGGCTTTTTACAACTGCGGCATCTTCCTGCAAGAAGCAAAAAACTCAAAAGGGGCACATTGTCATACCAGAGGATGCGAGCCCCACACACCGGACAGTGAGAAGGGGGATTCCATAAAGACTCGCCTCTCGGCAGACGGTAAATCACCACATTGAGAAAAGAGCCTATCACAAGACCTGCCACCACTATGAGTAAAGAGAGAACAATAAACATTGTTTTATTTTCTCAAATATTTGGTAAAAAAGTAGCCTGTCCCCTTTTTGAATAAAAAAGGCAGGGGAAAGTCTCCCCTGCCTTTTGAGTGGGAAAGATGCAGGATGCTTTTCTTATCCGCTTCCATAACCTAAATCGCCTTGTGAATCAACACCTTGTGCGGGGTTATACCAGTCCCCTGTTGTACCATTATACTTATTAATCCCGTATCCACTGTCGGCTCCCTCCGGTCCACCAATTGCTCCTCTCACGCGGTCAGCTTCAGCCCAACTAATGTCACCAGAAGTAACATCATTATTTTGGTCTGGTCCATAACCTACAATGAGATACATAGTAGGACTGGTGCTAGGACTGGTATATATTTTGTAAGGGTCACCCCAAGGGTCTGTCATCGTTCCACTAGCAACGTAAGTAGGAGCTAACTGGCTTGTAGTATCTGTATACTCTCCGTTATCTACAAAGTACATCTCGTTAGCTTTTGCTATGGCGTCCAGGTCGGCGTATGATTTTGCTACCCGTGCCCTTATTCTTGCGCCCAGGAAGTTGGGAATGGCAATACCTACGAGTATGCCTATGATGGCTACCACGATCAAAAGCTCAACCAGGGTAAATCCCTTCTTCCTGTGCCACATCTTCTTCATCACCTTTTGCATCTTTTTCACCTCCTCCCATCTTTGCCGGGCTTACCTTCTTGAGCTCTTTTAGCTCAATATAAAAGCCCATTCGGAAGAATGGGCTCTTTCGCTGAAAGAGCTTCGGCAGGCAAGCCGTCCTTTTTAAAGGACCTTAGCCTTTGCGCCCCATTCTTTCGAATGGTTTGCCCTTGTCGGCTATCTCACCGGCTAAAAGTTTTTAAAACACCTCGCCACGAAAAATCTCATAACTTCATAACTTCATCTGCTGATAGTTGCAGTTTTTTATTATAACGAATTATAGATGTTTAGCAAACTAATAACCCCAGTTTCCCCAAAATTTCAGCGGGAAGATAAAACTTGAAAGAGCGGGAGAAAAGATGCTTTTCTCCCAACTATTAAAAAAGTAGCCTGTCCCCTTTTTTCTTTTTCCCTTTAGCTTGTGGATTCATTCCACTGAGTAATGACAAGGTCCCAGACGGGAGAACTTGCAACCATACCTGGTGGTAGATTAGTGGCTAACTCAGGAACCTGGTAAACCCTGGGAACTTGGCTTCCCAGATCAAAATAGTTGGATACAAAAGTACCAGCAATCTCGGTTTGTTTTTCGCTAATGATCTGGTTTTCTGCAAAAAACACTCCTGTCATTAACCGCTGAGACTCACCTGTTGCAAGGTAAAGATCACCTGTAATAAGACCAAGACTGTTGGTGGGAAATCCTCCGGCAGGATATGTCCCTTGAGCTAACAAATTTCCATGAACCCGGATCTCCCCTGCTACCGTACTATCACTGATTCTTGCAACAACGATACTCCCATTTCCTGTATATTCTATTGTTTCATCTTTCTCGCCAATATCCAATGAGTCAGTATCTACAAATACAATGCCTTCTATATTCAGCACGCCTGTATTCTTGTCCCAGCTAATACTATTAGTTCCATCGGAGTAAGAAAAACTGTCAACCTTGGAGGATATCTCATTTATACTTATATGCACTGAATTATCAGAAAGATATTCCAGATATGTGGGGTATTCAACTCCCGTATCCGGGTCAATATAAGGATCGGTTAAACTTGGAAACTCCAGAAGATCACCAAGATCATAGGTATTTCCTGTACCATTATCTGAATAGACATTGGCTGCTCCTTTATTACCTCCATATCCATCGGTAATGTAAACAGCATCCACTGTCTCTTTAAAGGAATTACCAGGCACATCCTCCTGTCCCACTGTGCCGGTTCCACTCAATGCCACCTTTCCTCGCTTTACTCGCACTACAGCACCAAGACTCTCAACTATTTCTCCATTAAAAGTTGTTGTCGGGCAGGGAGGAATTTTTGTCGCTAATTCAGCTGGCATACCCTCATAATTATTCCAGATACCTGCAGTACCGGTGAAACTAATGGCTACATCATCAGATTCCAGCTCATCACCCAGTATATGAACCGACCCATGGATACGAGCATTACCACTTATTACCGTCCCTGCGGCCGAACCTCTCCCGGCATATATACTGTTATTCCAGGGGGACAAATTTTGTGCTTCTACAAAGACCTGGATACTCCTGCTTACATCATCAACATTACCTGTAGACTTTACCCAGATTTGATATGCACTTACGGGCCTTAACTCAACTGAATAAGAACCACTCCCCAATGATGAGTTTATAAAAGACCTCCAGCCATCCTCATCTGGGTCATCTACCACAGTTTCCCCGTTTATCATACTATCTGTCCAGACACCACCATTCTGGAGGTGTTGCTTTAAGTAGCATAATGTTTTTTCTATCCCAGCCTCAGCAACATACAGGGCCTGGGAGTAATGAAAGGATCGCTGTATATTTTTTCTCTCAACAATAATACTTCCCAGGAAAACCCCCAGAAGGAGAAGTATCACTGTGGCAATTGCAAGTGATATAACCACTATATAGCCTTCATTTTTCCTCATTTTTATTTATTTTTCACCTCACTTTGCATTGCGCATGGTAACCCGGGAAGTTAAGCTGCGCTGGTATTGATCACCCAATACCGTTTTCACAGATGACAGAGTCAGGGCGACTGTATCATCGGTAGTTGTTACCTCAAATGTGGCTATATCGGTAGCAACAGTTCTTACACTGGCGCCATCGTTTCTTTTTAAATTTTTTTCATCATCCAGTACATACACAACATCATAAGAGGCAACCGAAGAAGGCATATTCAAGGTAACTGTAACTGTATCTCCAGATACTACTTTTGTTATTCCTTCAGCCTTCCTGATATCCCTGCCCAGCCAGTCCATAGCAAGTCTTAAATCTGCCTGTGAACTAAGAGTGGCCTGCCCGAATTTAAAACTTTTGTTACTTGTAAAATATACAAGCCCAACGGCAACAAGAATAGTCAAAGCTATTCCTGAGGCAACTAAAAGCTCAACCAGAGTAATACCCTTTCTGCCAGTTTTTCTTACACTGTGATTACTTTGTTTTAGTAAGCCCATCTTCGGTAAAGTAGGTAACTAAACTTCTGGTGGTATTTGTTCCTTTAATGCTTACGGTAACAGTGACTTGAGTGAGTGCCGGCTCAACTGATGTAGCAGCAATAGTAACTGTATAAGGCTTCTCTAAAATTGTATCGGAATAGTCATGAGGACCCGGAATCTGCCTGATACCTCCCCTGAGCTCCTCCATTTTCTCCTCAGCAATCCTGTCAGCAACGGATACCATCCGCAGCTTCCCAACCAGGCCAAGACCGCTGGAAAACCCCATAGCCAGGCCTATTACGGCAACTGCTACGATAAAAACAGCAACCAAAACCTCAATCAAAGTATATCCCTTTTTTCTGCGAAACATTCCCCACCTTATAATTTTCGGCAAATTATTATTTTTATCTGCAACTGGCATCTTTGATACCGGTTAAGCCTATAATATCACCAGAATTTGTCAAGAAAAACTATCTTCTTTCTCTACCATCCTATTGACAAAGCAAATAATTATATTAACCTATTTTTCACTATCCAGCTCTCTGAGAAAATCCTCTTCAGGGTCTTCTTCAGGACCCGGTAAGAATAAGGTTTGGTAATGAAAAACAGAAGAAAGGCAAGAGAACTTACTCTACAGGTTCTTTATCAGGCTGATGTCAGGAAAATTCCTCCCACAGAAGCTCTTAAAGTTATTCTTTCCCACTACCATTTTAAACCGGATGTTGAGGTTTTTTCCCGGAAGCTGGTTATGGGAACAGAAAAATTCCTCCCCTGGATTGATAAGCTGATTAAGTGGTATGCAAAAAACTGGACTCTGGATCGAATGACTGCAGTAGATCGAAATATTCTTAGATTCAGCATCTATGAGCTTCTTCTTGTCAAAGAAGTGCCACCTGTTGTATCTATAAATGAAGCAGTAGAAATAGCCAAACGTTATGGAACAGAAGATTCAGGAAAATTCATAAATGGAATCCTGGATAAAATTCGCAGAGAAAGAGCATCAGAGAAAACTCTCAAATGGGGTTATCTAAGGCAAAAACTTCAAAACCCTTTCCTCAAATCTTTCATTAGCCTGAAAAACACAAAAAAAGCCTACCTGGTAGGAGGATTTATCAGAGATAACCTTTTGGGGAAGGAAACAAAGGATCTTGATATTATCCTGGATGCCCCGGACTTTGAACTGGTGGAAAAATTTGCCCGCTCCTGTGGAAAATCTCCTGTAGTTCTGGATGAGAACTTAAGAAGAGTCATCCTCCCTGATGGATATCAGATGGATTTTACCCTGCAAAAATCCTCTCTTGAGGTTGATCTTCTGGAAAGAGATTTTACCATAGATGCACTCTGTCTTGATCTTGACAACTTAAAAATGCCAAATTTTCACCTTCTGGATATAAAAAATGGTCTGGAACACCTCTTTGATAGAAAAATAGTTCTGATCACTGCTGAGGCGCTGGATAAAGACCCATTGAGGATGTTAAGAGCTTTCCGCCTTAAATCACAGCTCGACTTTGAAATAGATGAACATCTTCTTAATCTTATTTCTAGAAAATCCCACCTCATTGAGAAAGTAGCAAAGGAGAGAATAAGGGAAGAGATCTTTTTAATTATGCAAAGTCCCTGTGCTGGAACTTATCTGAATCACCCTGCTGCCAGGAAACTTATGGAAAGTATACTGAACAGTCCCGTTTATCCCGAAAATCTTCAATATCTGGAAGAAATTCTCTCTCCTGAAAAAAACTTTTTTTCCTCTATTAAAACAAGGCTTATCCAGCATTTAGAAAAGAAAATAGGAAACATTACAAGACTTAAGCTACTTAAGCTGGTCAGTTTGATTCTCTCCTCCTCTGTCCCTGGGGTGGAAGAGATTATAGCCAGAGCCCTCACCCTGAGCAAAAAAGAAAGAAAAATTATCAGAAAAGTTATAAATTTTTGGCCTTTTTTGGAAAAACTAAAGGAAGAATCATTTAATTCTTCAAAATTTGCTGCATTCTTTCTCGAAGGCGGGGAAGAGGTACCGGAGATATGTCTTGCAGCAGCTGTGGCAAAAAAAGAGGACACTGAGTATTTAAAGCTAGTTCAGCAGGTCCTTTCAAATTTTTTTGAAAAATACTCTTTAATCCTCCACCCTCCCAAACTTGTCTCAGGAGATGAGCTGATAAACCTGCTGGGTATCAAACCAGGCCCCCTGGTAAATACAATTCTTAACAAAATACATCAGGCTCAACTTGCTGGCAAAGTAAAAGAAAAAAAACAGGCACTGGAGCTTGCCCACCAGCTACTTGAAAAAGAAAAACAATAAGATGGTGCGCCTGGCAGGATTCGAACCTGCGACACGCGGCTTAGGAGGCCGCTGCTCTGTCCTTCTGAGCTACAGGCGCAATTTCTCCTCTAAATTATACTATACATTTTTTAACCAAAATCAAGTTGTGGGGGTCAGATCTTGAAATCAAGCATTTTTGGGTCGGGGCGTCGTTGGGTCTTTGCGTCTTTTTGGTCTATCTGGTTTAGTTGGTTTGATGCGATGGTCTTTTGCTTCTTCTGGCTCTTTTACCCAAAATCCCTTCAATTTAAACCCTATCTCTGTCAAAATTAAGTAATAGATAGCCCTCCTCATTCTTCCCATAAACAATATCTCCCTTTTTCATCAGCAA
>CBFDTW010000060.1:0-8448 GCA_965613085.1 uncultured bacterium
AGGAAAGTAGAAGTGGCATCTGGAGTGTCTTTTCCTCTTTTTCCTTCCGTAGTTTCCGGTGATAGAACGCCACCTTTTCCTCCATTTTTCCCAGAATTTTTTTCTCCTCCTCCTCTTTTCCAATCATCCTCGCCAGCTCTTTTTTTAACCTTTCCTCTTTTTCCTTTTTGTTGTCCAGAAGAAACTGAAGAGAAAAGAAGAATTTTTTCATTCTGAACTGCCAAATATCTCCATAAGCCGGGAAATTGACTCTTTAAAAGGGGTAAAATCTTCCAAATCCTGTCTTAGATAAGAGTTCACTCTGTCAATATATTGCAGGGCATAATCAATTTCGGGATTACTTCCCTTTACATAAGCTCCGATATTGATAAGGTCTTCTGCTTCTCTGTAAGTGGCCAGGACTTTTCTCAATTTGTTGGCTACATTCTGGTGTTGAGGAGAAACTATGTCAATCATCAGTCTGCTTACACTGTTTAAAATATCAATAGCTGGGTAATGACCTCTGGAGGCCAGGTTTCTTGAGAGGACAATGTGTCCATCAAGTATTGCCCTCACAGTATCTGAAATTGGTTCGTTCATGTCATCTGCCTCTACCAGGACTGTATATAATCCGGTTATACTTCCTTTGTGGAAAGAGCCTGCCCTTTCCATTAATCTGGGCAAAAGTGAATACACCGAGGGAGGGTAAGCTCTGGTTGCTGGAGGTTCACCAACAGCAATCCCTATCTCTCGCTGTGCCATGGCAAAACGAGTTACCGAATCCATCATTAAAAGCACGTGCAGACCCTGGTCCCGGAAATACTCAGCTATAGTGGTTGCTACAAAGGCTCCTTTTACTCTGAGAAGGGGTGGTTGGTCTGAGGTAACTGCCACCACCACTGATTTTTTCAATCCTTCCTCTCCCAGAATCTTCTTTAAGAAATCCTGAACCTCTCTTCCTCTTTCACCTATAAGGGCAATTACATTAACATCGGCTTGAGAGAAACGGGCAATTCTTCCCAGGAGGATGCTTTTACCTACCCCACTTCCGGCAAATATCCCCATTCTCTGACCCTTGCCAAGGGTGATAAGTCCATCTATGGCTCTTATTCCCGTTCCCAGAGGTTCTGTAATCTCCCTTCTCTCCAAGGGTGAAGGAGGCGGGTGATAAATGGATCTTTCTTCTCCTCTAATAGCACCTTTTCCGTCAAGAGGTTCTCCTACACCATTTATCACCCGACCGAGGATTTCTCCTCCTACTTTAATGCTTAAAGGATGACCGCTTGCCTTTACCACATTCCCCACACTTATCCCCTGAGCTTCCTCAACAGGCATTAAAAGAAGTCTTTTTTCCCTGAATCCCACCACCTCTGCTCTGACGTATCTATTTTCGGTCGGATAAATAAAGCAGATATCACCCAGAGAAGCGGATGGCCCTTCAGACTCAATCACCGAACCCACCATCTTAACCACCTTTCCTTGAGAGGTTATTGGGTCTACTTTTTCTATAATTTGAAGATACGCAGGAAGTAAGCTCATTCCTCCTCTCCCAGTATAGCTTTGCCTATTCTCTCAAGTTGATGTTCGATGCTTGCATTCACCAGCTGGTTTTCTGTCTCAACCATACATCCTCCTGGTTGAATACTCTCATCTTTTTCTATTTTTATGTCAGTCCCGGCTTTACTGCAGGAGATAAGTTCCTGCTTAATCTGCATAATCTTCCCCCAATCCCGGGGATTAACTCTCACCACTATTTTTTTGTAGTTATAATCCACAACTTTCCCAAGAGCTTCCTTTACAATTTTTTTTACAATCCCCGGGTCAATGGTTACCTCTTTTCTGATAATCTTCCTGGCTATAGCTAAGGCTATCTCCACCAGTTGCCTCTCACTTTTTTTAAGAAAGTTTTGTTTTTCTATTATCAGCTCCTCAGCTGCTCTTTTAAGTGCCTCTTCTAAAGTTAGAATGGAAGCTTCTGCTTCTTTTTTCCCTTTTTCAAACCCCTTTCTGTAAAAAATCTTTTTAATTCTTTCGAGTTCACTTTGTTGAAAGTTATTTTCTTTTATCTGAGAGTCATTATCGGAGTTGATTTTTCTTAACTCTGGCTCTTTGTTTATTCTGTGAACATTTTTCAAAGGCAGATTTAATTTCAATTTAAACAATTACCTCCTCCTCTTTGCCAGTTCCAATTATTATCTCTCCCCTCTCTCCTAATTCTCTAAATATGTTGGCGATTTTCTGCTGAGTTTCTTCTACCTCTTTTATCCTGACAGGTCCCATAAGTTCCATTTCTTCCTTAATAGTCTCTGCAGCCCTGGAAGACATATTTTTAAAGAATTTTTCCCTTAGCTGTTTGCTTGCCCCTTTTAAAGCTAAGGTCAGGTCCCTTGTATCTATCTCTCTTAAGGCTCTCTGAATGGACCGATCATCAATAGAAATAATGTCCTCAAATACGAACATCATCTGTTTCACTTCCTGGGCAAGTTCTGCATTCTTTTTTTCCAGGGTTTTTAGAATATTCTCCTGGGCAGCTCGATCCATTAAATTAAGAATTTCAGCAACAGCTCTGGTTCCCCCAACTACCTGGAGTTTTTCCTGAGTAGAGATTGAGGAAAACTCCCTTCTTAAAGTTCTATCTATTTCCCGGAGCACTTCTGGAGATATCTCTCCAATATTAATAATCCTCATAGTTACATCCATCTGAAGCTGTTGAGGAAGAGAAGAAAGAATAAAAGATGCCCTTTCTGGTTTTAGATAGGAAAGAATAAGAGCGATAGTCTGAGGATGTTCAGACTTAACAAAATTAAGTAGATGCTGAAGGTCAACTCTTTCCAGAAAATCAAAGAACAGCTCCCCTGCTTCTTTATCCGAATCTTTCCCCAGATTCTCTACAACATTCATGGCTCTGTTATTACCGAGAGCTCGACCGAGTATCTCCCGCGCATAATCCTTTCCTCCCTGAGCTAAGTAGCTGGAGGTTAAACTTAACTGATAAAATTCTTTCCAGACTTCCTTCACAAGCTCAGGAGGAACCTTCTCCCATCTGGCTATCTCTTCCGTTAGAATTTCCGCCTCCTTTCTATCCAGCTCCTGCAATATTTTTGCAGCTCTCTCCTTACCCAAACTTATGAGTAACAGAGCTGCTTTTTCCCTGCCGCTTAAGTTTTTATTATTTTTATACTCTTCCATGGTTGGTAATCCATAGTTTAATTATCTGTGTTACCTTTTGAGGCTCTCGCTCAGCTAACTGAAAGATACGTTCCCTCAGCCATCCCTCATCTTCATAAACCGGGGTCTTTTTTTGTTCACCGGCTACAGAAGGTATTTCACCTTTTAGCTCTGAGGTAAGGAGTTTAATAACTCCTCGCAGGGATAAAAAGAGGATAAGAATAACTATGGCAATAATTATGTACCGGCTCATATATCTTATTAGCTCCCATCGTGACGACCTTTGATATTGCAACTCTTCCTCCTCCCGGGCTGAGGTATCAAAGGGAACATTGGTTACAGTGACTTTATCCCCCCGGGACTCATCATAACCTACAGCCTGTTTAACTATAGAGGTGAGTTTCTCTATCTCCTCCTTGGAACGGGGAACATACTCCTTTGCTCCATCGGGACCGGTTCGATAAGTGCCATCAACAGCGACCGCTACCGAAACTCTCTCTATATTCCCCACTCCCTTTATTATCTGCTCTATTTTTTTGTTAACCGCATATTCAACACTGCTTTCTTCTCTGGTTTCCTTTCCTGGTTTTCCCAGAGTAAGTAGATTTCCCTTCCCAAGATTGGTTGTTACTCCTGGAGCTCCCCCTACCGTTGTCTCAGTTCCTTCCGAGCTCTCTTCCTTCCGAATCTCACTTTTAACCACCTTTCCTTCGGGGTCGTAATACTCTTCCGTTCTGGTTATCTGGTCAAAATTGAGCTTGGTATCAACCCTGACCACAGCTTTAGAAGGTCCAAGGACAGAAAGAAGGAGAGTTTGGACCTTGCTGGTAAGATACTCCTCTATCTCCCTTTTTAATTCTATCTGGCTGTTGGTAAGATAAAAAGGAGAGCTGGTCTCCTCACCTCCAAAAAGTATCCATCCTCTTTGGTCCACAATAGTTACATCTTGAATCTCTAAATCTTCCACACTCCCGGCAGTTAGCTTGGCAATTCCCATTATCTGTTCCTTTCTGAGCTTTGTCCCCGGTCTTAATTTGAGAACTACTGAAGCTCTGGGCCGGGTCTCCTCGCCTATAAAAGGAGACCTCTCGGGTAGCACAAGGTGAACTCTTGCTTTTATTATCTCATCCAGACTCTCAATACTCCGGGCAAGTTCCACCTGTAGAGCCCTCTGGTAGTTTATCCGCTCCATAAAGCTGGTCATTCCGATAAGGCTTGTGTTATCGAATATTTCAAATCCACCCCTTCCTCCTCCCGGGATTCCCTCCATAGCCAGGTTGATACGGGTCTCGTAAACCTGTGAAGCCGGGACGAAAATTGCCTTTCCTCCATCTTTGAGTTGATAGGGAACTTTAAGTTCTTTCAATCTTCTGGTTATCTCTCCAGCCTCGTCAAGAGAAAGGTCTGAGTAGAGCAATGAGTATTCCGGCCGGGTTGCCCAGCTGACAAAGATGCAAAGTGCAATTAAAAATGCCCCTGAACTGAGAATAAAAGCTAATTTCTGTTTTGTCTCCAGTTTTTTCCAGATTGAGGTAATCTGCTGGAAAAGTTGTTTTATAAAGTCCATCTTTTATCCTGGAAGCCTTTGTTTAAATCTGCATACGCATGATCTCCTTATAGGCCTCTACCAGTTTATTCCTTATCTCCATCATAAGATGAAAGGCAAGATTGGCCTCTTCGGCAGCTATCATTACCTGGTGAATACTATCAATCTCCCCGGTAATTAGCTTCTGGATAGACTCATCAGCGTTTTTCTCCAACTCGCTGACCTTATCAATGAGACCGCTCAGAATTTTCTTAAAAGAGGTCTTTTGCTGCTTGGAACCTGCGCCTTTTTCAAGTTTTACCGGCATTCCCCTTCCTGATGAGGGAAGAAGTGGCTGAACAGGTTTTTCTTCCAGCATTATCTTCTCCCGATCTCCAGAGCTTTACGAGCCATGTTCTGAGCGGATTTAAAAGCAGTAAGGTTAGCCTCATAAGCCCGGGTAGAAGAAATCATGTCAATCATCTCTATAGCTATATCCACATTGGGCATGGCCACAAAACCTTCAGCATTAGCATCCGGATGAGAAGGGTTATAAATCATTTTAAATGGAGAAGGATCGGGTAAAATTCCCACCACCTGTACTTTCTCTCCAATTCTCTTATCTAAAAGTGTGGCAAAGACAACCTCTTTTCTCCGGTAAGGTCCACCCTGAGCGGTTCTTGTAACGCGGGCATTGGCAATGTTACTGGCGATGACATTTAAGCGGATTCTCTCCGCACTCATCCCTGAGGCACTTACCTGCATGGCAGAAAAAAGAGAGCAGGAGTCCATCTTTTCCTCCCTTTAAATATTATCTGCCCTTAATAGCTGCTTTAATTTTCTCCAGTTTTTTACTTAAAAGCTGAACGTAAATGCTGTATCTCAGACTGTTCATGGAAAGTCTTACCATCTCTTTTTCTATATCCACGTTGTTAAGGTCTTCCCGTAAACTGTTTGTCTGGTCTGTATGAATTTCCGGAGTTACCTGTTCAAGACTTTCTTTGTTGAGACCTTTTTTCAAAAAAGACTTGAGTTTTTCCTCAAATATAACTCGGGAGCTTTTAAATCCCGGAGTATCTACATTGGCAATATTGCTGGCGATAACTTTATGGCGAAGAACACATACATCGAGCATTTTTTTTAAGAGAATATAGGTTGAATCATCGTCTACCCAGCTCATTTTTTTCTCCTTTTTACCGGGAAATGCAAAGGTTTTGCCATTTTTTTATTTTCCTGAATAATTTTTTAGACAACTCTGGTACATCCTGCTTTCTCTTTTAAGTTTTATCTTCATCTTGTGTTTATTAAATTTCTCCTGCGCAGGAAAAATTTTCCCATACAAGGTGGTATTTTTTTATCTTGTTCCGTATGGTTCTCACACTTACCCCCAGGATTTTTGCTGCTTTTGTTCGATTGCCATTTACTTTCTGTAAAGTGTGCTGGATGAGCTTTCTTTCCATCTCCTCCAGAGTAATGTTATCAAGGAGGAGAGAGGGTTCGGGTTCAGAGCTCACTTTTAGAAATAAATCCTCAGGTCTTAGATATTCTTCCTCACTTATCACCACAGCTCTTTGTATGGCATTTTCCAGTTCTCTCACATTTCCAGGCCATGTGTACTGATTCATTACCTCAAAACATTCTGGAGTAACTCCTTTGATTTTCCTTCCGTTTTGACGGTTATATTTTTTCAAGAAGTATTTTACCAGAAGGGGAATGTCTTCTTTTCTTTCTCTCAGAGGCGGTAGATAAATGGGAATAACATTTAAGCGATAATAAAGGTCTTCTCTCATCTTTCCTTTTTTCACAGCTTCTGCTGGATTTACATTGGTAGTGGCAATTATTCTGACATCCACTTTAATGGTTTTTGTTCCTCCTACTCTCTCAAATTCTTCTTCCTGCAGGACCCTGAGAAGCTTTGTCTGAAATCTTTGAGATGTTTCACTGATCTCATCCAGCAAAAGTGTACCGGTATGGGCAAGTTCAAACCTTCCCTCTTTTTTTTCCGTAGCTCCGGTAAAGGCTCCTTTTTCATATCCAAAGAGCTCACTTTCCAGAAGTTCTTCAGGAACTGCGGCACAGTTGACTTTTACAAAAGGTCTTTTTTTACGGGGGCTTGTGTAGTGAATTGCTCTTGCCACAAGCTCTTTCCCGGTGCCTGTTTCTCCGTAGATTAAAACAGTGCTTTTGGTGGGGGCTGCTTTGGCAATCATCCTGTAAACTTTTTTCATAAGGGGACTTTCTCCTATCAATCTGCTTTCTGTGTAAAGATTTTCAATTTCTGATCTAAGGTAGCGATTCTCCCTGAGTATTTCCTGATACTGTGAGATTTTTTGGATAGCAATCTTAATTTGTTCGGGAATAACAGGTTTGGTGATATAGTCACAGGCTCCTCCCTTCATAGCCTCCACTGCATCTTCTATACATCCATAAGCGGTGATTACTATCACTGAGGTGGAAGGGGAAAGCTCTTTCACTTTTTTTAAGAGGGTAATTCCGTCTATCTTTGGCATCCTCACATCAGTGATGAGAACATCAAAATAGTTTTGCTGTATCTTTTTTAGTGCTGAGTAGCCATCACTGGCTAAAGTTACCTCATACCCTTCCTTTTTTAAAACTTCGCTTAAAAGGTCCTGCACCAGGGGTTCATCATCTGCTATGAGAATATTCTCTACAGCCATTTTTTATTTCCCTCAGGTCATTTATTAAGGGCAGGATCAGGACAAAAGTGGTTCCTTGGCCCGGTTTACTTTTCACCTTTATATCTCCCCAGTGACTGTGGATTATCTGCTGGACAATAGCCAGTCCCAATCCACAGCCTTTTGATTTGGTAGTGTAAAAAGGACGGAATATCTTTTTTTTCTCCTCAGGAGAAATTCCACATCCTGTATCAGAAAACTCCACACAAACCTCTCCGCAGGAAGTGGTGAGAGTATAATCTCCATCTATCTCCCTTACAAACTGGTGAGGTTCATATTCGGGATAGTTTTTTTTCTTAATAGAAATTCTGAGCTTACCTCCCCCGGGCATAGCTTCAATAGCGTTGATTGCTAAATTCAGAAACGCCTGTTTAAGCATGTCCGGGTCAGCTATCATCTCAACAGGCTGGGGAGGAAATTCTTTAACGATGTGGATGTTACGCTTTTCTTTTTGAATCTTTTGCTGGATAAAGGAAAGGATCGATTCTATAAGTTTATCTATGACTACATACTGGAGGTTGACTCTCGGGCATCGGGAAAAGTTTAAAAGACTGGTGACAAGGTTATTCAAACTCCTTGCTCCTTTTACAATATTGTCAATCCAGTTCTTTCTCTCCTCATCTTCCTTTAAACTTTCCTTTAACAAAAGAGCAAATCCTTCTATTCCGGAGAGGGGGTTTCTTATCTCATGGGCAATACTTGCTGCCATTTCTCCCAGTATTGCGAGTTTTTCTTTGCGACGAATCTCTTCTTTGAGATGTTTTAACATTGAAATGTCTCTGAATACCACCACCACTCCTTCCATTTTATTTTCTGGCCCTGCTATGGGATTGGTGATGACTTCTAAAAAAATGCTTTTATTTTGAGAGAAAAAGGGTTTTTCCCCTACCATTGGTCTTTTTTCCCGAAAGGTTTTTCTCAAGATGGAAACAAAATCTTCATTTTCCTTCCCGAAGGCAACTTCATAGGATAAACCCAGGATTTTTTTTGCCCGGTAGCCGGTGATGCGTTCAGCTGCTCTGTTAAGAATTGTTATTTTTCCTTCAGAATCAATGGCAACAAGTCCATCCATCATGCTGT